>JAAYNH010000056.1 GCA_012520945.1 Treponema sp.
ACGATTCATCGTAGATTTAGTGTGTGGCTTGCAACAAACCAAAACTTATGTGCAGTTTTGTGCTTACCACAAATACTGCATAACAAGCTACAATGCACGATTCATCGTAGATTTAGTGTGTGGCTTGTTAGATGTCCCTATCAAATGATGATTTTATATTCAGTTCTGTTCTGTATTTAGCAACGGTACGGCGCGAAATTTTTATGCCACGACTATCTAAAATTGATGCAAGTTTGCTATCCGATAATTTTTCCGTTTCGTTTTCTAATATTAACAAAATTTCTTGCTTTACACTTTCTTTTGAAGGTCCTGTCTGCCTTTTATCTTTTTCTGAAAGAGTTCTTTTGTTTGAAACGGAAACACTAACTGCATTTGTAAAAAAGTAAGAAATTTCAAACAATCCCCACTCTGTTTGTACATATTTGCTATTTGAAATGCGCGAAATTGTACTTTCATGTACGCCAACTTTTTCTGCAACATCTTTCATACGCAACGGTTGTAAAAATCTTGGCCCTTTGCTAAAAAATGCCTTTTGAAATTCCAAAATTGCAGAAACCGTTTTTATTAATGTTATGTTACGCTGTTCTATAGAATTAATAAACCATTTTGCATCTCTTAAAGCATCATCTACAATCTTATCTTTTCCTGCATATTTTATAAAACTACTTGAAAGTTCCAATTGAGGTAAATTTCCTTTTAAAAATTCTACAACAAATTTTTTACCCGTTTCTGAAAATTCTTCATCGGTTGCCTTTCTAACTCTTACATCCGGCGTAATATATTTTGTAGGACTATTCGAAGCAAATTGCCTTGCAGGAAAAGGATCAAGATTTTGAATAAATGCTATTGCTTGCTCAACATCTTCAGTTTCAATTTTATCAATATCGATTTTTTCTTGTAAAAATTTTGACTTATCATAACCTTTAATTAATTTATTTTTTACCAATGTTGGACGCGGACGTTCCAATGTATCAAAAAAATCTTTCAAAATAGGCATCGTTAAAATAGGCACAATCATTTCCTTTTCAAGTCTTTTTGTTTGTAAAATTAAACTTTCCTGCAAATCTTTGCAACACACACCTGCCGGTTCCAAACTTTGCACAATTTCTAATGCCTTATTTAATAATTCAGTACTTTCATCGTCTTTTAAAATAACATTTATATCTTCAACAAAATATCCATGATTATCTAAATTACTAATAAGACGCCGGCACAAATCTCTTTCTTCTTCACCTATGTGCAGTAGTGTCAATTGCAAGAGCAATGCTTCTTGTAAACTTTGTTCACGTGACGGAGCACTTTCAATAAATGCTTGATGATTATCACTTTCTGTTGTATTTCCACCATAACGATTGTCATTGTTTTTTTTTGTAATGCGAATTTGGCCTGAATACAAGTTTGCATCTTGGATAATTTCAAGTGCAGGATTTTTTTCAACTTCTTCATATATTTTATCTGAAAGTTCAGGAACAGATAATGCCATAAGAGAGATAGACTGAATCATTTGAGGCGATAGCTTTTGAGTAAGTTGCAAATTTTGTTGTTGAGAAAATCCTGTTTGCATTTTTGCCATATGTATAGACTAGCATATTTTTTTTAGAATGAATATACTGTAATATATGGAAGATTTTGAAAAATTTGGGATAAGTGTCCCAAAAATATTGTTACCAAAAACGGATTTAAAAGCATGGAGTGTAATTGCATGTGATCAATATACACAAGACCGTGAATATTGGGAAAAAGTCTCACAGATAGCAAAAGGGAAACCTTCTTCTTTGCATATAATTTTACCTGAAGTATATTTAAATGACTCAAACAGAACAGAACGCATTGAAAATATTCGCAAAACCATGAAAGATTATTTACGCGATGATATTTTTGCTGATGAAAAACAGGCTTTTATTTATATTGAACGCAAAACCGCATATGGACGAACCCGAAAAGGCTTAGTCGCTGCTATCGATTTGGAATCGTATGAATGGAAACCCTTTTCTACAGCATTAATACGTGCAACGGAAGCTACAATTATTGACCGCATTCCTCCGCGTATGGAAATTCGTCGTGGAGCACCTATTGAAACACCACACATTATGCTTTTAGTAAACGATACTAACTGTGTTCTTGTTGAATCTTGTGGCGAATCGCTCAAAAGTAACGGAAAACAACCTGTTTACAATACAGATTTAATGGCAGATTCGGGACATATCACAGGCTGGACAGTTGAATCCGAAAGCGAACTTTCTTCTGTAAAAAATGCTCTAAATAAATTATATGAACAAAACAAATGCAATGACGGCAGTGTTTTTATGTTTGCCGTTGGTGACGGAAATCACTCTTTAGCAACTGCAAAAGCTGTATGGGACGAATTAAAAGAAAATAATGGTGGCAAAAAAAATGATGACGGCTCTATTTCCATTCCTGCCGGTTTTGAAAATCATAATGCACGTTTTGCATTAATTGAAATCGTTAACATTTATGACAAAGGCTTGACTTTTGAACCCATTCATAGAATTCTTTTTAATATTCAAGGAAAAACCCTCATTGAATATGTAGCAAAAAAACTTAACGGCAAAATTATTGATTGTGCAAATGCTGAAGAAATAGAAAGAAATGTGCTTTCATCAAAAGCGAATTTCGGTTTTGTATGGAAAGATACAAAAACTGCTAAAACAGTATATAAGTGCGTTGAAACAAATATTACAGATTTAGCTGTGAGCCACTTACAACCGATACTAGACCAATATTTGAATGAAAATGCAAATGAAAGCGAAATTGACTATATACACGGAAGCGATGAAGTTTTTAGACTAGGTGAAAAAGACAACACGGTTTCAATTTTACTACCACCAATTGCAAAAGACAGTTTTTTTGCAACAATCGTTCGAAACGGTCCTCTGCCACGAAAAAGTTTTTCTATGGGCGAAGCTAGTGAAAAACGTTTTTATATGGAATGTCGAAAATTATTTTAGTTTAATTTTTACATTTTTGGTGTTTTGGTTTTACATTTTTTAATCTCTACTTGATTAATATTTTTCTTTCTGCTATATTTACTAAACACGCCGGCGTGGTGGAATGGTAGACACGATAGACTCAAAATCTATTGCGGGCAACCGTGTATGAGTTCAAGTCTCATCGCCGGTATGCAAAGGAATTGTTTTAAAACTCAATTCCTTTTTTTATTTTAAACTAATGTGCAAAAAAACTTAAGACTTGAACTCCGCAGTTCGCGCCGAACAGGTGTGAGGATGAGCCACCACGGATGGTGGCGAAAGCGAACGAAGGCGTCCACGAAGGGAGAAAACACGATGTTTTCGACTGGAGTGGTCAAGTCTCATCGCCGGTATGCAAAGGAATTGTTTTAAAACTCAATTCCTTTTTTTTATTTTAAACTAATGTGCAAAAAAAACTTAAGACTTGAACTCCGCAGTTCGCGCCGAACAGGTGTGAGGATGAGCCACCACGGGGTGGTCCTAAAACATTATGTCGATTCCGCCTTCATTTTTACGTAACTCCACAGCTTCAGCCAAATCTTCTTGCCTAATTGCAACGGAGCCCGCCATATCTGCAATTGTACGTGCCAGCTTAATACAACTGTGAATTGCACGTGCAGAAAAACCGTTTTTAATGACTTGTTCATTCATAAAATCTTTGCATCCCTGATCTAGCTTACAATAATAATTTATTTCCTCCGGTAATAACAAAGCATTTTGTTTACCCTGCCTAGACCTTTGAATTGAAATTGCACGTGCAATATCATGACGTAATTCCTCCGACGTTTTGTAAGGTTTTCTATTTTTCGAAGAAAAAACCGGCACACGAATATCAATTCTATCTAAAAGCGGGGAAGAAAACTTTTTCCAATACTGCTCAACTGCCCTTGAGTTACAAACACATATTTTATCCGGTGCTCCAAAATTCCCACAAGGACACGGATTCGTCGCAATTAAAAGCTGAAAATTTGCAGGATACACAGTGTGCCGCCCCGCTCGACTTAGTGTTACATTTCCGTTTTCCAAAGGCACACGCAAAGCTTGTAAAACAGATGTACGAAATTCCGCCGCTTCGTCTAAAAATAAGGCACCATTATGTGCCAATGATATTTCACCAGGCAAACAATGTTTCCCGCCACCAATTATACCTTGCAAACTTGCACTTTGATGAGGAATGCGAAACGGTGCCGTTTTTATTAATGGCTCCCCTGCTTTCATCAAACCTGCCAAACTATAAATACGCGTAACAGGGATAGCCTCTTCTTTTGTCAAATTCGGCATAATAGAAGGAAATCTTTGTAATGCTAAAGATTTACCGCAACCAGGAGAACCGTATGCAATTAAATTATGAAAGCCACTTGCCGCAATTTGCAAAGCCCTAACCAATTGACTTTGCCCTAAAACTTCACCCATATCATTTTCTTTTGTGCTTTTTGAAAACTCAACTTCTATATCTTTATTTGTTTTTTCATTTATATCCTCACTTTTTTTGCTATCTTCTTTTTCCAAACATTCAACAATATTCACCATTATTTCAGAAGCTTCATTCAAAGACTCCACGCCATGAACATTCATCAAACCAAGCACTTGAGCTTCTTCTTTATTCGTTATCGGTACAATGCAATGTTTTACGCCTAATTCTGCAGCAGAAGAAACAGCCGCATTTACGCCCCGAACACCACGAACTTTACCTGACAATTCCAATTCACCCATCACAAGAATTTTTTTCAAGGAAAATTTTTCTTTGTCATCTTTTATATTTTTTTGCTCCAATAAAACAGCCAACGCAATTGCCAAATCAAAACCTGCTCCTTCTTTTTTTACATCTGCAGGAGAAAGACTAATTAAAACTCTTTCATTTGGAAATTCAAAACCTGAATTACGAATGGCGGCTCGCATTCTTTCCCGTGCTTCTTTTACTGCATTATCAGCTAAACCTACTAAATCTACAGCCGGAATTCCGCGACGCAAATCTACCTCAACCGTAACTAAAAAACCCTCATATCCAAACGGCGAAAAACTCACAATGTTCATAATGCACCTCTTTTTTGTGTACATATAAACTATTGCATTTACAATAAAAAAAAGTTGTTTTTACTATTTATATGAGGTTTTTTTATAACATATCTTCTGTTATTGTTTTTCTATCGCTTTTTTTAATTCATCTGTCCAAAATTTATCATCAATTTTTTTACCACCAGCCGTAAAACCAAGCTTTCTGTCTGAGCGAATTTTTTCTCCATGAAAATCACTACCGGCAGTTATAAAAAAACCTATTTTCCGTGCCATTTTTTCCAATCTCTGACAGTCTACAAATCTCGCACCCGGATGCCAGGCTTCCAAACCTTGCACACCTCTTTCGAATAAATTTTGCAAAACATCTTCAATTTTTCCCCATGACAGATAAAGCGAAAGAGGATGTGCAATTACAGGAATACCTCCTGACTCACAAATAGCAACGATTGCCTCATCTAAATTTACACCGGTACGCTTTACATAAAAAGGTTTGCCAAAACTCAAATATTTATCAAATGCTTGTTGTCGAGTACGTACTTTTTTTATTTCCAGCAAATATTGAGCAAAATGAGGCCGTCCAATAACCGCATCTCCTGAAATTTTTTTTATATCGTCTAAAGAGCATCTAATACCATGTTCGTTCATCTTTTCTAAAATATACAAATTACGTTCCATTCTGTCATTTTTTAAAAAAGTTATTATTTCAGATAAACTTTTTGATTCTTTTTGAAAATTTAATCCTAAAAGATGAAATTCTCCCTTAGGCCAATCTATGTTCAATTCAATTCCCGGCACAAATATCATATTCAATTTATCTGCCGTTTTTTTTGCTTGATCAAGACCATCGACCGTATCATGATCTGTTAGAGCCAAAACTTTAATGCCCTCATCGTGAGCTTTTTTTACTAATTCTTCAGGTTCATACATTCCATCTGACGCTGAACTGTGACAATGTAAATCTATCATAAAAAAACAATAGCATATTTTTATCTTTTGTGGTATTATTATTGTGAAAAACTATATTTTGTGTTATACTTTTTATTACGATAATTGCAATTTTAATATGTTTTGAGAGGAATTTTATGCCTAGAGCAATGCAATACACAAAAGGCTCAATTATTTACTTTTCCGGAGATAAAGATGAACGAATTTTTATCTTACAAAAAGGATTAGTCATTTTAACCAGCACAGATATAGAAACCGGTATACCAGTTACGGAGCACATTAAAGAAGGTGAGTTTTTCGGTGTAAAATCTGCTTTGGGACATTTTCCTCGTGAAGAAACTGCAACGGTTGTTTTAGATTCAATTGCAATATCGATGACTGTTCAAGAATTTGAACATATGTTCAGTGGAAACAAACAGGTTATTATGAAAATGCTCAAGGTTTTTTCAAACCAATTACGGTCAATTCATAAAAAAACCGAATCTATTTTAAATAGCCACGAAGAAGTCAATCAATCCACAGGTATGTTATCCGTCGCACAAAGTTTTTATGCAGATGAACAATATAAAGCATGTTGCGATGTTTGTCTGAAATTTTTACAACGCTTTCCAAATGCAATTAATAAAGAAGAAGTTGCTAAACTTTATACCGACTCCAAAAAACGCATGGAAATGCAAAAACAACGTTCACGCAGTATTGAAACCACTAATGTCTCCGCTTCAGTAATGACCGGTACACTAAAACAATTTTCACTCCCTGCTTTTTCAAGATTTGCTAAAACATTTGAAAGTGGCTCCGTTATTATTGCTGAATATGAACCGGGCGATTGTTTTTATTTAATTCAATCAGGTCGCGTTCAATTAGTGAAGTGTGTAAACGGAGCAAAGAAAAATTTAGACATACTAAAGCCCGGTGAGTTTTTTGGAGAAATGGCTATTCTTGAAAACTCTCCGCGTTCTGCTACTTGTGTTGCAATTGACACAGTTGAAGTTCTTGAGTTTAGCAAAGAAAACTTTGAGCTTCTAATTACAGGCAATCCTCAAATTGCCTTAATGCTTTTAAAATTATTTTGTAAACGCATATATGACCAAAAACGACGCTTCAGAATTCTTGTTATCCAAGACAATCAAGCTCGTGTTGGAGATGTATTTTTGATGTTTGATGAATTAAATCCCGGAACAAATCCAAATGATCGCTCAAGAAGATTCAATCTGACTGTTCAAGATGTTTCTCACTGGGCAGGATTGCCTGTAGATGTTGTTAGGGATGAAATCAATAAATTCGTCGAAAAACGTAAAATCGAAGTTTATGACAACCATATAGTTGTTACAAATATTGTTGATATGAAACGTTTTGTAGACAGTCGAATACAAATGCGTCATACACAATAATTTTATTTAAATCTTGCCAACTTAGCTCACCTGGCAGAGCAGCACCCTCGTAACGTGCAGGTACTCGGTTCAAGTCCGAGAGTTGGCTAAAATATATTAGTATTTTTTTCTTAAAATAATATCATCTAACCGTTAAGACTTGTCTATTCTTTTTAAGTTCTCAGTAATTTCAACAGATTTTACTTGAATTTTATCCGAAAATTTACTAAATTATTATTTTATTGTTTTTTTATATAATTTTATGCAAATACTAATTGACTTTTTGAAATTTACCGATGATAATGTATGAGATATATTTATGAATAAGAAAAAAATTGCTTTATTAACACGCTCAATTGCCGATGCTACCGGTCGTGAAATGTGGAGAGGAATTGCCCATTCTTGTCGTGAAGCCGGCATACCTCTTATTACTTTTCGCGGGGGAAATTTACACAAAGACCCTCAATCAATCCTGTATTATTTACTAAAACCACAAAAGTTTTCAGGAATCATTACGTGGGCTTCTTCAGATGCAGAAAAAGCAACTGTTGATTATTACAATAATTTTAGTGGCGTTCCTCTACTAGGTATGTCTTTTCAAATACCAGGTCATCCTGTTGTTTTAGTTGACTGCACAAAGGGTATGGAAGAAATTGTTGAACATTTTATAACAGTTCACGGATATAAAAAAATTGCTTTTGCTCGCGGACCAGAAAATCACGTTTATGCAAAAGAAAGATATGAAACATACTTAGAAACATTAAAAAAGCACAATATTACTCCTGATCCGAACCTTATTACACCGCCAAGCGGTTGGGCAATTAATCACGGATATGAAGCTATTGATTATTTTATAGATAAAAAAGGCTTAGTACCGGGTCGTGACTTTGATGCCATTTTAGCCGTTGGTGATAACGTTGCCATCGGTATTTCCGAATCATTACAACAAAGAGGATATAAAGTGCCTCAAGATGTTGCAGTTGGTGGTTTTAACGGAATTGATGACGCAAAGTGTACTAATCCTCCACTTACTTCAGTTTTAATGCCATTTTGGGCACAAGGCAAACAAGGATTTGATACACTCAATTCTATGATGAAAGGCGAAAAAGTGCCGGAGCAATATCGATACGCAACAAGTATGATTTTGGGACAGTCATGTGGCTGTGTTTCAGAATCCATTTTAAAAGCATCTACAGCAAACTTAAAACCATTGCAAGAAAAAAAAGATTCCGGCAAAAAATTTGCTTTTAATAAGAAAAAAAACATTTCAATGGAAGTTAATTTTGCTCAATGGCGTGAAGAATCTTTTTCCGCTATGGCAAATTTTTATAAAGCCGAACATGGCATACAAATTAATTCAAATCAATTATATGAATTAATCGATGCTTTTAAAAATGACATCACAAAACAAAGCAAAGAACTTTTTTTACAGAAATTTAATTTTATCTTGGATAAAGATAATTCTAATGATTTTGATATAGCTATGTGGCATGATATGCTTTCTTTATTCCGTTCTATTTCGCTATCCTATTTTCAAAATACGGCCATGATTGAAACGGCGGAAAGTCTTTGGCAACAAAGCCGTGTTATGATTAGTGAGCTTAACGTAAGAAAACATCGCTTAGATGCATTAATTAACACACGCAAAGAAAAAACTCTTCGCTTAATCGGTGCAAATCTAACCACAAGTAACAACGTAGAAAAACTTATGAACACAATTGCCTCTTCTGTAGGAGAACTTGGAATTCCTAGTTGTTATGTTATTATTTTCGAAAATTCTGAATATACACCGGAAAATAAAAAAGTATCTGAGCAATCAAGAATAATGTGTGCCGTTCGTGACGGTAAAAAACTTGATTTACCTGCCGGTGGTAGACTTTTCAAAACAAAAGATTGTGTTCCTGAAGATTTACTTCCTCAAAGTAGATATTATTCACTAGTTGTAGAATCTTTACATTTTAATACAAACTTTCTTGGATACATAGTTTATGAAACAGGTCCTGAAGACGGAACCACATATTCTGCACTTGCAGGACAAATAGCCAGTTCTCTATATGCTGCATATCTATTAAAACATCAAATGCAGTTGAAAAATATGCTACAAGAAACTCTACAAAACATGAGTGGCAAAGCTGATGTTGTTTCTGCACAAAGTGAAAAAATTTCAGGCAATGTAGGTAGTATTTCCAGTACAATGGAAGAAGTTGCCGCTAGTTTCCGTGAAGTTTCCATTCATATTCAAAACGTAACAAACTTGGTTGAAGAAGCTCAAAAAGTCATTTCAACTGCTTCTAATTCAATGGTTGAGCTTTCAGACAGTTCATCAAAAATTGTTTCCGCTGTTGATATGATTAATGATATTGCAGAAAAGACTAATGTTTTGGCATTGAATGCTGCAATTGAAGCTGCACATGCCGGAGAAGCAGGACGCGGTTTCAGTGTTGTTGCAAAGGAAGTTAAAGCCTTGGCAGCTCAAACCGTAGCCTCAACTCAAAGCATTCAAGATTTTGTTGACAATAACCTGCATAGTACTGAAGTGTCAAAAGAATCAATTAGTAAAACAACTGCAGCTATAAAGAAAATTGCAGATTATTCTCAAAGTATTGTGAATGCCATAAAAGAACAAGTTGCGGCAACAAACGAAGTTTCAACCTTACTTATTGATGCATCTACGGGAACAAATGAAATTTCCAATGCTATTTTAGAAATTGCAAACCTTGGTGATAATCTGAAACTTTAATTTGAAAGATTATTTTACAATGCCTCTAATAGCCAACTCAATTGCAGGACGAAGTTCGTCAACGTTTTGCATATCTAAAATTGTCATACGAAAGATTGATGACTGAATCAGTGAATAAAGCATTTCATTCACCGCCTTTACATTTACGCTTTTTAGTTCACCGGAATTTATGCCTTCAATAATTACCATTGACAAAATATGACGTAAACGAATAATTCTACGTCGCACTCTAACAGCAGGGTCTTTACCGGTTTTTTGCAATTGTAAAAGATATGTCAACAAAACTCTAAAAAGTTTTTTATTTTCAACACATTTATCAATAACTTTTGTAACCACATTATTTAGTCGCTCAGCAACAAAAAGTTTTTTATTTTCTATAATTTTGAGCAAATCGATTTCTAAATCTTGAGTTAATTGTTTTATACTGAAAAGAAAAATTTCGCGTTTATTCTTAAAATAATTGTATAAAGTTGTGCGCGTAATGCCACATCTGTCAGCAATTTTTTGATATGTTGCATCTTCATAACCTTCATCCGCAAAAACATCTAAAGCTTTGTCAAGAATTTCATATTTACGTTTTTCATGCTCAACAAAAATTGCCACTATTTACCTCCATACATATAAAAACACGTATCCAAATTACCGCATTTTAGATTTTTTTTTCGATCTGCTTTTTTTCCAAAAAAATTTTCAAATTTTTCATTGCTTGTTATAAAACCCATTTGCCACTTTGGAAACCCAGTCAAAAAGCATTTCATTCTACCGTACAAATCTTCTGCCTCCGTTGAATCTCCCAACCGTTCTCCATATGGAGGATTTCCAATAAGCATCCCTTCTTCATAAGGAGCACAAATGGATGCAAAATCAGCCACCTCAAAATCAGGCCGTTGAATGCGAGAATCACTACCTATGCTTTGTAATGCACGTCCTGCTGTTACACATGCATGTTCTGCATTTATGCGAGCTCTTTCAATGGCTTGCAAATCTATATCTGTTCCGGTAATGCGAGCAACTGCATCAGGGCGAATTTTTTCAGCTTCTGCAAAACGAATTTCCCGTGCAATTGTTTCATCAAAAAAAATCAAGTTTTCCAATGCAAAATGCCTGCCAAAACCAGGAGCAACATTATATGCATATAGAGCCGCCTCAATTGCAATTGTACCGGAGCCACAAAACGGATCGTGTAACGGTAACTTACGCTTCCAATACATTAATTGAATTAAGGAGGCGGCCAAAGTTTCACGAATGGGTGCACTTCCGCCATGTGTTCTGTAGCCACGTCGATTCAACGGTTCGCCGGACAAATCAAGCAAAACTTTTGCCACATTTTCTTCTATATATACGCGCACGGAAAAAGGCGAACCGGTTTCCGGTAAAACAGACATATTCCAAAGTGCACCAAGCTTTTTATAAATTGCTTTATGAACGATGCTTTGTATACTATGCTCCGACGATAATTTACTTTTGTATGTACGCACTTTGTCAACAATTATACGAACATCTTTTTTTAATAATTCTTGCCATTCAATTGAATACACTCCATCAAAAAGTGCTTCAAAATCTTCTGCATTAAATTTAGTTAATTGCAAATATATTCTATCTGCAGTACGCAAACATAAATTTGCCCGGTACATATCCATGACTTTTTTACACGTAAAATAAACGCGTCCGGGTGCATTACCACAAGTCTTAAAGCCAAGTAATTTAATTTCGTTTGTAAGAATTTTTTCCGTTCCAATTGCACAAAGTGCTACAAGAGTTTGCATAAGTATAATTTAACATTTTTTCAAAAAACGTTCAATTGTCATGCTTTGTTTTATATACCTTTTTTCACACTGGAATTATTTTTATATTTTCGTGAAACATAAATCGTATAAAATGTAGTAATTACACTCATAATGATAAAAGCTCCAATAAAAACATATCTGCCGATTGGAAAAAATGAAAAAATCAAACTAACAAAACCGCAAATTACAAAAACAGCACCTACAAATCTTTGACTTTTAGCCCATATTTTTTCATCTTTCAATGCTGCAGAAAAACGTGCACCAATGTATTTATTCGGTTTTGTTTTAGGCATATAATTTCCTGAAAGTATTAATATTACTGAAATTAAAGGAATGACTACACGATACGCTTCAATTTGTAAACCAAGCGGTTTCAAAATCATAAATGGATTAATAATGATTGACATAACAGGGATAATTAAAACTACTAAAGCATTAAGTTTTTTACTCGTAATATTTTCGCTTTGTTTTATTGCAATAATATTCATTATCAAATTCATTAATGCTATAAAAATGGGCAATATAAACACATTTACCCATTTTGGAGCAGTCCAATTTACCTGGTCATTAAAACCGTATTGTCCCGGTAGTTCATCAGGCAACCTTTCCCAAAGAGCAACACCTAAAATAATCGGTGTCAAACATATTAGAGTTGTAATTATTAATGTAATAATTTTGCCTTTTTTGTCTTTACTTGCCATTTTCTTCTCCTTCATCAAAATGTACAACATCTTCATTACTAATTTTTTCACTTGTTTTTCCACCCAAATGAGAAAACCAAATCATGATTTCTTCAAACACACTAGTGTTTAATTCATAATAAATAAAATTTTTTACTCTTTCTTCTCTCACAAGCTCAGCTTTTTTTAAAACTGAAAGATGATATGAAATTGTAGCTCCCGTCATATCAAATTTTTCGCTAATTTCACCGGCAGACATCTTACCTTCTTTTAAATATTGTAAAATATCGCGCCGAACTGAATCTGAAAGAGCTTTAAAAGTTTCTTGGAAACCCAAAATTACCTCCTTTTGTTTCTAAAAAATATATATTCTATTTAGAAATATTTCTAAATAGAATATATAAAAAAAACGGAGATTTTGTCAACAGGTATTTTGATATTTTTCTAAATAGTTTTCTTAAATATATACAAAAATCCCGCCTTTTCAGGCGGGACGTAAGATGATTAATTTTTTAATTACATTACAAGCCTCAGTTAAAATAACCAAGTCATGCAAGAACTAAATTACCAAATTGAACGAACGTAGTTATCCGGATTGTTACCAACAACAGTATATTGAAGGTTATCAATAAGGAAAGGTTCATTTAAAGCTGCTGAAACGAGTACAAAGCCTTTGTATCCGGTATATTTTTCGTTTTGTGTCGTTACATCTAAGTCCTTTGTAACAGCAGGTCCAGATCCTAAATAACCATTTGTGGTTGTTACTGAAATTTTACCATGACTCGTAGCAGATGGTGCATCAGGTTTGTTAAAACTTATGTCTACCGTATACGGTCGTGAGATATCAAAATTGGTAGTAACTTCTCTTGCCTGACCTTGAAGTCCAGAACGATCTACGTTACTAACAGGAAGGATTGAATCTGTAGAAAGAATAGGAGCTGAAAGCTCTGTTGTCGTACCGTTCGTTAATCTCCAACGTAATACTCCCGGCGTAAACGTCCACGTACCGGTGGTATAGTCTACTTTATCATTAGTAAAAAATGGATATTGATATATAAGTTCAACAATCGCAAATGTAGTCATATTAAATGGATCTCCGACAACAAACGTCATAAGCGAATAATAGGCTCGATCTTCATCGGCAGGCTTCGGATTGAGTGCACCACCACCTGTAGTTGTATAGTACAATTCCATGTTTTGAGAGTCGTTTGAATTATCTCCGTCAAAAATAGTTGTAAATAACTCATCTCTGATGTCATCAGGTAAAATCATATCAAACACAAGTTTTCCTCTAGCATAACGTTTTACTTCTGCAGATATAATAGCTTCACCATTTTCAAGTGCCAACGCATTGGAAGGATTTCCACCCGTATTTACAATCGTACCATCTGTTCCCAACGACGTAGGTGTTTCACCCATATCTACCATATTCGGAATTTGATAGCCGGTGTCAAATGTATACCTAGGACTTTGAAGACCGTTCAATGTTGTAAAAGAAACAATAGGTGATGCCACTTCTGTGCGTGCTAAACCTGTAGCACCGCTAAGATCAAAACTGTACTTAACTTGAACATAATATTTCTTTCCATATTGTAAACCTTGGAAATTCGTACTTCTAGTTGCACCTGTATATGACGGATTTACATCAAGGAAACCGTTTGCATCTGTTGTATTGGCTGAACTAATATATACTTCATATTCTTCATTTTCAATACGATTTGTTTTATCAAGCTCATTAAAAATCACTATGGAATCTTTCATATCATTCCATGCAAATTCAGGATCGGCTGTTCTCAAAGAAACAAGTCTGTCTGTTGCTAATGCAAATCTGTCAGTATTTGGAAGAGTTGTCGCAGCGGCAAAGCCCCAAATATCACTCGGTTTTTTTGCATAGAATACTTCAGCTGCTTCAAAATTTGATTCAGAATCCGCTACTGCATCTGTGGCTTCAACATCTTTGAAAACCGCTTTAACATGATGAGGTTGACCTACTTTTACCATGTCTGCAGGAATTGCACAAATAAAATCTGTTGTATCATCGGCAGTATTGATATGACCGTTTGCAGGTGTTGTATTTACCAATGTGGCTTTAGTATCACTTCCTAAATAAAAGCTTGCTTGTGTCGTAGGCAACAAACCTTCAACTGTAGCTTTAAGGAACCAACCTAATTCAGATTTACCGTCTTCATCAATTCCATAACCGTACAAAAGTGTAACACCTTCAAGTTTTGAAGGATTTCCAACAACAAATTGTTGTACCATTGTATAAAGAACTGCACCGTTATGGTTCAATGTCTTATAAGCAATCCAGAATTCATCGCCAATATTTACATCACGACCAAAAAGTTTGCCTGTAATGTCAGCATATGACACAATAACTGTATCATGATTATCGGTATTTACCACTGTTCCGTCATTGTGAACTAATAAATGCTTAAAAACGCTAGACTCGGAAAGAGCTGCTTCTTTTGTTTTACCAAGTGAAATGTTCCAATCAACAAAATTTGGCATATATGCCACATCTTGCATAGCTTCACCGGCAGCTCCGACAACTGTTTCCGTTGCTTGTACGAGAGCTTCACGAACAGAGACTGTCATGCGATCGGTATTTTTGAGCACATTAACAGGTATTTCGCTTTTTAAGGAAGTTGAAGTACCGCGAGGACCGCTTGCTCCTACGCTGGAACGACCGGCTTCCGGTTGCGGACAAGCAACAAGCCACATTAGGAAAGCAATCGTTCCTAATACTACAAAAAATCTTTTCATACTTTTTTCCTCCATATGAAAAATAATGTTTTTTTTTGATAGCTTTTTTTATAACTATCTTAACATAAAACAAAGCAAGTTTGCATTAAACTGAGCACTGTTTTTTTTGATTCATATGTATTTAACGCACTTTTTTGTTCCATACACAATACATTATAAGGCAGTTTTTTTATATTTCAGACTGTTTTGCAGAAACTTTTTGTTATTTATATAAAAATTTTGGCAAAAAGTCGTTTTTATTTAGTTTTATAGAAAAACCAATCAAAATCCGCATGAATTCTACTTCCACAACCGCCGTTATTAGCATAAATGCCTACTAAAGTGCCGGTATGTCTTTTGGGATCATCAGGAACTCCTTCGTCGCTTAAAAAATAACAATTTTCAACGATGCCTACAAGTTTCCATTTTTCATTATCATAACTATAGTAGCAACTTCTTTTTTGCTTATTTACAATTATCTTTAAATAAATGGGCTTTTCTAAAATATTTTCTTCAATGGCGACAACTTCTTCTCCATTATTACGATTAATAACAACCATTAATTTCCTGCCGTTTTCATAACAAAGCGAAAATCTTAAATATGTAACAGTGCTATAATAACAAGTCATTCCTGCTTGTTCGCCGTCTAAGCTCGGATAAAATTCCAGCACAGTTGAAGCTTCATAATCAAATTCTTCTTCCCGTCTAAGCAAAATATTTTTTGCTCTTATTTCATCTAGCGTTCCATCCAAAGTCCAAAAACGCAAAAATCCATGTCTTTCATTAAGCGACCACGCACCATTTGCAGGATTTCTAACAAATTGCCATTCTAATGACAGTTTCTCCTCATCGAAATTATCGAAATACTTTTTTTCATATATTACAGTTTTAAGATTAGGTGCTATCTGCTCTTTACTTGGTCCTTTTCCTTCATTTATCACAAACCAACCATCCTCTGTCCATCTAACAGGGTCAAGTGCAGATTCTCTACCGACTGTCGTATAATTTCCTCCATTTTTTCTTGCACAAAGATAAAACATCCACCACTGTCCGTTTTGTGTTTGAACTAATTTTCCATGCCCTGCCCTTTGTATTTCCTCCTTAGGATTTAATTGTCTCATAACAGGATTATATGGAGAATTTTCATACTTACCAAATAAATTTCTTGACCGTGCCACATTTATACCATGGCCATAACCTGTTCCACCCTCTGCAACAATAGCATAATACCAACCGTCTTTTTTTAAAATATGCGGACCTTCAGGACATCTTTCACCGGTACCTGCCCACAAAGTAACAGGCTCACCCAAAACCTTTGTACAATCATCGCTTAAAGGCACGGCTCTCGCTCCCGGAGCTATTATCATATAATGCTTTCCGTCATCATCAATAAAATGCGACGGATCGATATCATCTATCTCTAAAAAAACAGGCTTTGAATATGGCCCTTCAGGTTTATCAGAATGAACCATCAACTGCCTTCTTAAAATACTATTATCACGCTTACCGTCTCCATTAAGTCTTAAAGTGGCAAAAATATAAAACTTTCCATTATGATAGGAAATATCCGGAGCCCAAATACCATGAGAATTTCGAATATCCGATAAATCCAAGTAATCATTATTAGTAATTGCATGACCGATAATTCTCCAATGCACCATATCCTTTGAGTGCGAAATAGGAATGGCAGGAAAATACTGAAATGAAGAATTTACCATATAATAATCTTCTCCAAGTCGAACAACAGACGGATCAGGGAAAAAACCTCTTTGAACCGGATTTTTATAAATTTTAGACATTGATTTTCTCCTGTTTTTAATTATGATTTTACAACTATATGTAAATTATACAACGTCTTTTTAGTAGAGACAAGTATAAAAAGAGTAACAGATAATACGGACAACTCACATTTGGCACTTAGGTATTTTTATACTGTTGATATTTTCATTAAAATTCGTTAAATTTATAATATATGACAAAAGAATATATTCAACAACTCAAGATTAAAAATGACTCTTCTTTTGCAAATTTGGTAAACGAAAACTTATCAAATGTTGGAAATCTTTCTTTTATATTGGGAAATATAGGACATATTCAAAAAGGGTTTGATTATTCTTGGCTTTTGGAATTACTTGATTATGATAATGAAACTATAAGAGTTTTAGTATTAAAAAATTTAGGCAAAGTAAAATCTACGAATTTAATTCAAGTATTTTATAATGTTATAAATTCAGATAAAAGCACACTTGTAAAAAGAGAAGCAGTTTCAGCATTAGGTCGACTCAGAAATGAACAGACTAAAGATATTCTTTTAAAACTTTTAGAGAATGAAGATCCTAAAATAGTATGTCAAGCAATTCGTGGACTTTTAGTCTTTAAAGGTGAAAAGCAAATAGATGAAACCTTAAAAAAATTACTTGATCATGAAAATGAAATGGTACAGTCTGTCATAAAAAAAGAATATTTTTCTAGCGCAAAAAATACTAAAGATAGACTCAAACATCCGGAAACATATAGCTTTTTAAAAAATGTAATTGTAAATGCTGATGTTTTGAAAGCATTGAAATATGTCCCAGATGAAAGTGTTCATTTAACTTTTACTTCTCCACCATATTATAATGCAAGAGATTATTCAATTTACCCAAGTTATGAAGCATATTTACAATTTCTAGGAAAAGTCTTTACCGAAACTCACAGAATTACAAAAGAAGGGCGTTTTCTAATAGTTAACACTTCGCCTGTAATTGTCCCTAGGGTTAGTCGAGCTCATTCTAGTAAACGTTATCCTATTCCTTTTGATTTGCATGCAATTTTAGTAAAAGGAGGATGGGAATTTATTGATGATATTGTTTGGGAAAAACCGGAGTATAGTGTAAAAAATCGTGTAGGAGGTTTTCAACAACATCGGAAACCATTAGGTTATAAACCAAATACAATAACAGAATATTTAATGGTGTATCGAAAACAAACAGATAAACTTTTAGATTGGAATATCCATCAATATGATTATGATACGGTTGAAAAAAGTAAGATAAAAGGAGATTTTGATACAAATAATATTTGGCAAATATGTCCAAAATCTGATAAAATCCATCCTGCTGTTTTTCCTGCAGAATTATGTAAACGTGTAATACAATATTATTCTTATATTGGCGACTTAATATTTGATCCTTTTGCTGGAAGTGGAACTTTAGGATATGTTGCTAAAAAATTGGGAAGAAATTTTTTTTTAACAGAAAAAGATGAGAAATATTTCGAGTATATGAAATCATATAAGAGAGAAATTTCTGATGACGAAGTTAAAAATACGAAATTTTTTACGTTAGAACAATTTAAGGAGTCATTAAAATGACTGTAAAATATCACGTTGTTAAAAACATTGTTACAAGAGTAATAAAATCCCAAGACTATAGAATTGAAATTGTGAACTTACTAAATGCTGAATTTCTTCAATTTACCATTGATTTTTTCAAGAAAGTTGTTGAAGCAAAACTAGCTTCAAAAGATATAACAATAGACTGGTATAAAAATGCTTTTTTATCTGAAAATCTATCACCAGAAGAAATTTGTATAAATTCAGGATTAAATAAGAAAACTATTAGCAATATGTATCGTTCTGCAACAAAACAAATTGTAATCGATGCATCAATAGAACATTTTGAGTCTTTATATAATTCTATTCAAGCGTTAGTAAACAATGAACACGAAATTGATTTAACTCTTACAATAAAATTTAAAGGTGTCAGTGTTGATTTGAACGTGAACGAAAGTTTAATCGTCATAAATACTCTTGCTGTAAAACGAGCAGCACTTCGTGGAGGCCTATGGAGTACTGCTGGAAAAAGAGCTGAAAAATATTTAATGCTGACACTTTGTAAACTATATAAAGTCTCTCCCAATAACTACAATGCGGAGCATTTCGTAAAAAATAGAGAGCTTGATGTAGATAGAGAAATCGATTTTTATTTAAAAAACAAAGGCAAAGAGTATAAATGTGAAGTAAAACTTATGGGACAAGGCAATCCTGAAAGTGCCGATGTCATTATTGCTCGTGAAAGTGATGTATTTGTCGCAGACACGCTTTCTCAGCAAAACAAAAATCAATGTGAACAAAGAGATGTATGTTGGGTAGCTTGTAGGGATACAGATGGATACAAGCGTTTTAAATTGGCACTAGATAAATTTGGAATACCTTATACCGATTATAACGGAAATCTTGATAAAGATTTGCCAAAAATACTAGATGAACTTCTATAAATTAATCACCGAACAATTTTACAACTGCTGTCGTTTGCAAAAAAATACGAACACTGATGTGGTAAATTTTTAAAAATAGTATTTGAAGATAATCAAACAATCTGTTGCCTTTTTATTTATTGCCATCAAGAAGACGCTATATAATTTACGTATGGCTGAAAAATCATAATTAAAAACAGGAGAAAATTAATGTCGAAAATTTATAATAATCCGGTTCAACGAGTTTTTACAGTGCTTTATTGTCTTGCACATGTTTTTTCAAAGCTTGAAATGTCTTGTCGCTTATAATATGTTCAATTTTGCAAGCATCTTCTGTAGCCGTTTCTTCGTCAACTCCAAGTAACATAAAAACTTTGCTTAAAACCGTGTGTCTTTCGTATATTTTTTGTGCAAGCGAGAGTCCGCTATCAGTTAGAGTAATATGCCCGTTATGATCAACAGTAATATAATTCCTTTTTTTAAGATCCCAACTCCACGACTAACGCTTGGTCTGAAATAATTCATATATTCAGCAACATCAATGGAACGTACAAAGGGTTTCGATTTGGAAAGAATATAAATAGTTTCAAGATACATTTCGCTGGAAGATTTTAGTGTCAAAACATGCCCCCCTAGTATACAAATATGAGATTTTACAACCGTATTATATAATAATACAAAAAAGCGTGAAAAAAGCAAATGAAAAATTAATCGCCTATTTCGGAAGGCTCGTCTCTTTCAGAAGAAATAAAAACACTACATAAAAATTACAGATTTGCAATATTTGCAAAATTCTTTGGAATAAAGTTAAGGTAATAAAGTTAATAAATTTCAGTTAACAACAATTTGAGTTGACAACCTTTCTTTAATAGATTATTCTATATAGTATAGGGTTTCCTCTTTTATAGCAATTGTTTGTATAACAGCAGTATATTTGAAAATTATGTTTATTAAAAAAAGGAGAAATATTTATGCATTCACATTTGGATCGTATTCCACCTGTTCCTAAAAGAGTTTTTTTATTTGCACTACTTACGCACATTGTTCCGTTTTTTTCTTCACTTTTAGAATGCTTTGTTACCGGGGTTTTTTCCAAAGAGCAGTTACTTGGCATTTTACGAAGTTTCTCTTTTTCTTTTTTCTTGATATTATCAGTGATATTAACCATTGTAGAATATATATTTTTCATAAAAAAAATAACTAATTATAAAAAAGACGTTAATACAGCTATAAAAGCTACTAGATTATATCCACTAATTATAATAGTTGTTCCAATTATAATATCAATAATTATGCCTTTTATGGTTATGTTTGAAACCGGCGGATTTGAAAATTCTAAACGTGTCATTAGTTATGTGCTTATTAACATTGGCAATCTTTTCCTTTTGTCTTTATTTTTTGCAATTCTTTTCATAACAGCATTTGAATCATGGGCAAATTTTGTTCCACTCGATGAAAACCAAATGGGTATAAGTCTTGTTGTGAGAAACGGGCTTGTTGCGGGCTGCTCGCTAATAGGTTCTGCTTGGGTCATAACAGGTCCTTTGTATAGTCTAGATTCTTCCATAGAACTAAATAATGTACTAAGAAGCGTTGTACCTTTCATCATTATCGCAATCTTTATAGGAATAGCTGATTTTATAATTATGATAAATAATCAAAACAAATCTTTAGTTTCTATTCGTAAAAAAATGAAAGAAATTAAAAATAAAGATTATACCGGCGAACCCATAGTAATTGATTTCAGAAATGAATTTAGCCTTATTATTAAAGATTTAAATGAATATATTGCAGGTTTACGTGATTTATTAAATGTTGTTAAAAATAAATCGAATCGTTCGAATGAAATTAATATCAACCTTTCTGAACAAATGAATACTACAACTGAAATTACAAAAAATATTACAAATGGCATTGATACTGTTAATACAAAAATACAAGCACAAACGGCAGGAGTTTTGGAAACACAGGCAACAATTGAACAAATAACAAAAAACATTCAAAACCTAGATTATAATATTGAAACACAAGCTACAACACTTGTTGAATCATCTGCTGCCGTTGAGCAAATGGTTGCAAACATCCGCTCCGTAACATCGATTTTGGAAAAAAATGCAGCTGCTATAGATAAACTAAAAAATGAATCTGAAGTTGTAAGAAATTTGACATCGGAAACATCAAAAGCGACCGGACAGATGAGTTCAGCTTCTGAAAGTCTTATCGAAGCAAGTGCTATCATTCAACGTATTGCCAGTCAAACAAACTTACTTGCCATGAATGCGGCTATTGAAGCAGCTCATGCAGGAGATGCAGGAAAAGGTTTTGCGGTTGTTGCGGATGAAATTCGTAAACTTGCCGAAGAATCCAGTGCTCAAGGTAAAAGTATTACATCGGTATTAAATGAATTAAAAGAACAAATTCAACATATTGCAAATCAAGCTAAAGATGCGGACAATAGATTTGAAGAAGTTTTCAATATCACTGAAGCGGTAAAAAACCAAGAAGAAATGATTTACAATGCCATGAGAGAACAAAGTTCCGGCGGTGAACAAGTGCTTATTTCCATAAAAGAAATAAATGATATAACCAGTCAAGTTAAATTCGGTTCCGCTGAAATGTTAAATGGTAGTAAAGAAGTTGCCGGAGAAATGAACCGTCTTTCTAATTCAACCGAAGATATAGCACTTGCTATGAATGATATGGCGAGCGGTATTATGAAAATTCATGATGCAGTAAATGTTACTCACAATTTTACACAGGAAAGTTTAGTTGCATTTACTGAATTGAGCAATCAACTTGATGAAATAAAAACGAAGTAATTTTAGATACATTTTTTTAATAGCTTTTTGGAGATGATCGGACTTGAACCGACTACCTTTTGAATGCCATTCAAACGCTCTAGCCAGGTGAGCTACACCCCCATATATTAAAAATATATCAAAAAAAAAAGAATTGGTCAACCATATTCTTTTGACACCATATTGTTTTACACCATAATATTTTACTGCTTACCTACCTTTTACTGTTTACCTCAGACATTTCATCTTGCTATTTTAATATATTGATGTTAGAATAATGATTATGTATGATGAAATTTCACCGGAGATTGCGGCACTTTTAGAACACGCAGAAAAAAGCTTGCCTTCGGGCACTACTTTATCTATTGATGCTGATCTTCCTGATATAGAGGATACAAGCACAAACAAGAGTCAAAATGTTAATCCGGTAAACCTTAACATAAAAGGATTTGCCGAAATTACTGATTTTTTTTCCCAAACACCTTTAGATGTTTTTGCAGATAGTGCTTACTACAAAACTGCTCTTTCGGGAGAAAATGACTCTTCCCAAAGATTACATGCCATCTTAACAAAATATCTTACTTGCAAAGATCCAAAAGATCGTTCCGTTTATAGACAACAATTAATTCCAATTTATTGGGATTTTATTCGTTCAGTTGCAAAAAAAATGGTAAATGCATCTACACCTTTACCCAAAAAACTGCTTGTTCGTTTTGGTGCTATTTTACCTACTTTACTCAATGATGAACAAAAGGATCTTTTTTCTTCCGTTTTTATGGACAATCATCATGGTGAACCGATTTACTACATAGATGAATGGTTTCGCGATATTGCACGCGGCATTGTAGGATTATCTGCAACAGATGAAGCTCGTCCCAAAAAAAAAGGCGGTAAAAGCGGCAATAACATCGATGATACATCTAAACTTATGCAACTACAAAGCAAAAACTCCTCTAAACTTCAATCTGCAGAGAGTTTACTTTTGAGCAAAGAAAATGAACGTAGTATGGCAGAAGCGGAATTAAAATCAAAAGTAGAACAACTTTGTGACCACATTCCTTTAATGGATATTAGTGGACACAAAGCACCTTTAAATGATTTACAAAAGCGTCTTTTTAACGAAATAACGGAAAAACTTAAACAATTACAAAGAATTGATAAAGATTTAAATCTATATATTTCAGAATATCGTGAAGCAAAAGAAATTTCCACTTCTTTGCAACAAAAACTAGATGAAGCCGGTGATTTTTCTGAAGATATTGATACTTCAAATCTCGACACTGAAATTGCAACTATTCGTCAAATGGCAAAAATGACCGTTGGACGACAAGGAAACCATTTCCCTATTTTAACTCGCGAATTTTTTCACTGTACTCCACGTGGAACCGGTTTTCGTGAAAATGTTCTTGCTACATTAGCTTGGATTGAGTCAATAGATCCCGGTGCTTTTTGTCGTATTCATCGCAATCAATCAAACAGAATTGTCCCTTATGTTATTTTAGTTCCTACTTATGGTGATTCCGGCTTATGTTGGGAACCTTTTGACAGATACAACCGCACATCAAGTCGTGGTCGCATCGTTATACCAATGTATCCAAAAAACTTACAAATTGCAGTATTAACGGCAGTTGCTGACTTAAGATGGCAAGTTGCAAAAGAAAAAGCATCTTATCACTGGATGGAAGAGGGTCTTACCGGACAATACTATATGTGGTTTGCAAGTCAAAAACTAAAAGGTGATGTAAAAGACTACTTTATCGAAGATTATGTTTCCTGGATAACTAAAGAAAGCGAAGGCGTTCAACGTCTTGAAAAAGATGTTCGTGGTGTTTTTTGGAGATATGTACCTTTTGCACAAGAAATTAAAGATACATTAAAAACACGTAGCCCAATTTATCAAGAGTTATATCAACGCGACATTAACAGATCCATGAGTGACGGATATTAAATTATATTTTCACCTAAACAAAAAATTTAATGGTTTTTATAAACTTAAATTAATCATCATTTTTGCTCTTTTGGTTTTGCTTACGTTCTTTAATAATTGATATCGCAAAAGAAACAATGAGCAATCCACCACAAATTACTACAGCTGAATCTGCCACATTGAAAGTAGGCCATCTTTCCAAACCAAAAATCCCAAAAAATTTCACATCTATAAAATCTACAACACTTTCACTTCTAAAAATCCTGTCCACGATATTGCCTAAACCGCCTCCAATAATTCCTGAAATAGCCCAACGTTGTAATTTAGTAAAATCGTTATTACGAAAATACACAACGAAAACTACTATTAAAACAAATAAAGGCAAAACTGCAAATAAAAGGCCTCGCAAATTTTGAGAAAGTGTGTTTCCTAAACTAAATGCTATGCCAGGATTACGAACATGAACTATGCGCAATAACTCATTTAAAAAACTAGCTCCCACAGTATAAGGCGGTATAAATTTTACAACTAAAATTTTTGTCACCTGATCTAAAATAAAAACTGCCAAAGTTAAAATCAAAGGGATTATTTTTTGCTTCAAATCTTGTTTTTCCATTTTTTTACCTTATCATATTTATTTTTTTCTTACAAGCCCGTAGGAAAATCGATAAAAACAGTTTCAATTTTACATTCTTTTACAACTTTTTCCATGAGTAATTTTAAACCTATAGTTTCTGATGCATAATGTCCCAAACCAATCACATTAATTTTTCCTTCTTTTGCAACATGAAAATTTTCATGCCCTATTTCTCCTGTTATATAGCAGTCAAGTCCTTGTTCAATTGCCTGAACAACATTTTTACCAGCACCACCGGAAATAATTCCAATAGTTTTCACTTTACCTTTTCCAAAATTCAGAACTTGTATTTTATTTGTTAAAATATTATCGCCTATAGTTTTTTGTAAAGTTTGAACTAAATCTTCTAATGAAAACTCTTTTTTTAATTCGCCCTTTACCCCAATATTCATATCACGCCAAGTACCGAATTCAACACATTTTTTCATACCAAGCATTTTAGCCAAACCAAAATTATTACCGAACGTTTTATTTGCATCTAAAGGAATATGAGCTGCATAAAGAGCGACATTATTTTTTAAAAAAGGAAAAACTCGTCTAAAGTGCGAACCGGTTAAAGTTTGTTCGTGCCCCCAAAAATATCCATGATGAACAAAAAGTACATCACAACCAAGATTCACCGCTTCATTTGCAACTGATTCACAAGCATCAACTGCAAAGCCGATTTTTTTTACTTGAAAATTTTGTTCATTTTCAACCGTAATTTGTAAACCGTTTTGAGAAATATCATTTATATAATTTTCATAACACAAGTTTTTTTGAAAATACAAACTCAATTCAGTTAAAGTCATTTATTTTTCCTCCATAATTAAATGCACAGACAACACTTATTGTCAAATTTTTTTTAAGTAAAATTAAATTGATAAAATTAAATATCACTCATTCTGCCGTCTCAACAAACGACGCAAAATATTTGTGTGCTTTTGATGCTATAATTTCCGGCACTAACTTATCTTTTGTTATATTAATATTTATAAAAGCACACTCAAGCGGATTTATTAAAACCAAATTTCCAAAACCGGCATCATAATTATAAATTTGTTCCGTTTCATTAATTTTATAAATGCCGTGAAGCAAATTCTTATAATTTATATCCAGATTTTCCCACGCATCATATAATTTTCCATCTGTCAAAACAAAAACTTTATCAGAAGGTTTTAAGAGTGCTAATGCATTTTTTATCTGTTCAATTATAATTTTTTGTAATATTTCATAATTTTCTTCACTATAATTTTTATTATACCGATACTTTAGTCTCATTTTAAAAGGCATAAACTTACTATTTTCAACGACAATAACTTCATATCCTTTTTGACACAACGCTTTTAACGAAAAAGCATTATCTTGTGCATTTGTATAAATATCCGGTATAAAAAATATTTGACCAAGTATTTTTTCTGTATTCGGATTAAATTTTGTAACTTTTATTGAATTTTTTTTAAAAGTATTCTTTGTTTCTAAAAAACCTTGAAAACGATCACCTGAAAAAACTTCAGTTAAAACCGTAACTTGAGTTTTGTTTTTTTCAATTAAAGGGGAATAAATAATTAACAAAATTAAAAATCCAACCGTAAGCAAAAACTGTAAAACACTAATAATAATAAAAAACACAGAAAAATTACTTCTATGTAAAGAAAAACAAACTGAAAAAAACGCTTTGATATTTGCTAAAAAAACAAATAAAGATAATAGAAAAAGAACGAGCAAAGAAAAATATATGCCAAAAACTAAAATAAGTAAAATGCTTAATAGTAATGCAACTAAAGATAAAATAGATAGAACATCTGTTTCATGATTATATGTTATGTTTTTCAAAAAAAACGGACGCATTTCTGTAACTAAGAGTAAAACAAGTACTAAAATTTCACCGGCAAAAATATTGTTCATGTATATATAATAATTTAAATTCATTTATAAAACAACAACTTATTAATAAAATATGGCTTTCTTTTTTTTTTACTGTATGATAAAATATTGTTATTATATATTAGTATTATGCAAGAAAAAAATTGTTCAATTGTCGACACATTGAAAATTCGCAAAGCCATCGATGATGGTATTCCTCTTTTAATAACAACATATACTCTTCCCTATGATATGCAAATATACATGTGTGAAGTTTTATCTTGTTTTTTGAAAGAACTAAATCATGAATATATGACTGAATATTTGACTTATTGCTTAAATGAACTTACAATAAATGCTAAAAAAGCAAATACTAAACGAATTTATTTTGCTGAACAACAACTCGACATTAATAACGAAGCAGATTATAACAAAGGAATGAAAACTTTTAAGCGTGATACAATGAATAATATTAATAAATATTTGACATTGCAAAAAAACGCCGGTCTTTTTGTTAAAGTTTTATTACAAGTACGTAATGGTAAAATAAAGATTGAAATTCGCAATAATTCCGAATTAACGGTTTTTGAATACAAGCGTATTCATGATAAACTAACGCGTGCACAGCAATTAGACTCAATAGAAAATGCTTTTTCACAAGTAATAGATGAAACGGAAGGAGCCGGTCTAGGGCTTGTAATAATGATTTTAATGTTACGCAAAATTGGCCTTACCGATGATAATTTTAGTTATATTTCTGAAAATGGCGAAACGATAACACGAATTGTATTACCGTTAAATCCCGAATCACAAGAACAAATAGATGTTATCTCCAAAAATTTTATTAATGCCATTGAAGAATTACCACATATACCTGAAAATATTCAAAATATTAATCGTCTTTTAAATGACCCAAACTCAAAACTTTCTGAAATTGCACAACAAATTAGCAATGATGTTACACTAACTGCCGACCTACTCAAACTCGTTAACTCTGCAGCATTTTCTCTACGCGAACCGTGCCACAGTATTACAAATGCAGTCCAAATGGTTGGCATTCGTGGTATCAAAAATTTACTTTTTTCTTTAGGAAGTATGGAAAATCTTGGCAGTAAATCATTAAATACAAAAGATATTCGTGCACATTCAAACAAGGTTGCTTTTTATGCATACAATTTGGCCAGAAATTTTTATCCTAAAGAACGCGAAGTTATAGAAGACAGTTTTGTTTGCGGTCTTTTACATGATATAGGCAAATTACTTTTTGAAAATATTAATCCTGAAATTGTTTCAAAACTAAAAAAAATATCAGAAGCTCAAAATATTTCTTCACAAACATTAGAAAAACTTTATGCAGGAAAAAACCATGCAGAAATTGGAGCGTCTGTTGCTGAAAAATGGAATTTCCCAGAAGTTATTGTAAACTCTATTCGTTTTCATCATAATCCAAGTCAAGTTGAAGATAAATACAAAAATATCACAAACGTTGTGTATTTGGCAAATATGATTGCACAATATGAAATCGGTATTATCGAATATTATCAATTTGACAAAGATGTTCTTGATGAGCTAAATATTTTAAGCGAGGAACATTTGTCTCAAATATCAAATCAACTCGTTGAGGCCTATGCAAAGCAATCACAAAATTAATTTTTTAAAGAATGAGTCCAACATTGCATTAATATGCCAAATGCAACACCCACATTAAGAGATGCTTTTATGCCTTTCATTGGAATTGTGACACAGCCATAAGTTGCTCGCTTTATTGCTTCAGGGCTTACTCCTAATTCTTCAGAACCTACAATTACAATTCCTTGTTTAGGAAAAGCGAAATCATCAATTAAAGTGCCTCCCGTTTCAAGCAAAAACACGGGCAATTCTTGAGGTAGCTCATCAAGTGTTTTTATTTCATAACCGATATCCTCAATGCAACCCATTCCGGAACGCACACTTCGCGGATGTTCGGGACTAACACAATTTGGTGAAATAAAGACTTTTTCCGCTCCCAATGCTTCTGCCGTTCTAAAAATCGAACCTAAATTAAATGGCGACCGTATATCTTCTGCATATACAAAAAGCCCCGGAAAAAAGTCTCGTTTTTCCACAAAACACGTTTTCAACGCATTATTTTGAGATGCTTTAGCTTTAGCTTCGCTTTGCGGATGTGGAGCAATAATTAAATCCCATTCTGCCGGAAACGTACCGATAATCGTCAAAAGAGCATGTCGCGCTTTATTACATAAACGGTATTCATCAAAAGGTTCTTCTTTAAGCAGTATTTCCAACTGTTGTGCTGTTTCCTTTGGCAAAGCAGGATCTGTTAACACTATCTGAACAAGACGTTTCGTATACTCTTGGCGCGACATATTTTTAATTTTGTATTCGTTACCTTTTTCTGCAATGCCTAAAATATCACGTTCTAAAGAACCAAAACACAAGGCCAGCTTACGTCGACGTTGCCCTTTTTCAAGTTGAAAAAGCTTATTCGGATTTATCATTTATTAATAAGCCTGTTTAATCAAATCAAACAAATCTTCAGTAGTCATCGATCGCGGTAATCCATGCATTAATTCCAAAGTTGCACAATCATCCGCTGCTAATGCTAAATCTTCAATTGAAATACCCAAATCTTTCAAACGGGCAGGCAAGTTTGCCATTGCCAATCTGTTTCGCATAAAATCCACAAGAGCAGTTACTGCAGCATCTGAGGCAGTTCCTGTCGTTGAAATTTGCATAATCTGTGCAACTTTTGCCAATTTTTCTGTACGATATTTTGATGCTTCTTCAATAAAATACGGGAGCAGTATCGATGTCGTCAACGAACGATTAATATCAAATCGTCCGTTTATAGTTAATGAAAGTAACGAAGCCGGCCCAAGAGAACTAACTGCCGCTCCCAAGGAAGTCATACAACCACCTTGAGCTAAAAGAACTTCAGCAGGTGTTGCAGAATTACCGGCTTTCCCTCCTGTCATTCCACCTGCAAGCAATTCAACAGCTTTTTCCAATATAGTATCTGAAAAAAAATTTGCTTTTTGACTAATGTACGCTTCAATAGCAATACATAAAGTTTGCAAAGACATAGAAGCAACCTGATTTTCTGTTAAACTTACTGACAAATTAGGATCAAAAATTGCAAGTTTACATTGTCCTGACTGAACTTTTAGCAATTTTACTTGGCGACTTCGTGCATCAACCAAAGGTGTTCTATCTGTAAATAAAAATGCATCACGCATTGTTGTTGGAATAACAATTAAAGGTAATGATGCTGTTGTCGGAACAGCTCCATCAACAAAATCGTAAATGTCATGAGGTTCGTTATATAAAGCACTAACGGCACGAGCAATATTTGCACTTCTTGTTCCTCCGGCACAAATAATTCCGTGAACGTGTGACTCGCGTGCAAGTTTCAAAGCCTGATCGCAAATTTCCGTATCTAAGCCACTTAATAGATTGTCAAAAACAAAAAAATCGATTTTTCTGTCATTTAGAGATTTTTGAATTTTATCTGCAACATCAAAATCTTTTAAAACAGGATCTAAAATCAACATAAAGCGACTGCCCCATTCGCGTACATTTTGCCCAAGTCGTGCAGTTGCATATGTTCCTAAAACAATATTCGGCGAAATCTTAAAAACAAAATTCAAAACTTTCCCCCAGATATAATACTATATAACATTTCTAACAAAAAAAGGCGGAAACTTTTGTCCCGCCTCATTATACACCTTTTAATATCTATAATCCAATGCTGTCAAGAAAGCGGTCTGCTACAGAACTTATCACAGCCGCATTAATATAATCCGGATTGTTTATTTTTTCCTTAACTTGTGCAACCAAATCACTTCTAACATCCGGTGTCTGAGCAGCAACTTCATTAAGAAAAAACGCTTCTGCCAATTCACGAGCTTCCGCAGAAATGCTTACAGTGTCAGAACCGTACATATTTGTATCTTTCTTTTCCACACGTTGAGAAGTTTGTACGTCATTGAGAGGATTCATTCCTCCAATTTGATTAATCATCATTTTCGACCTGCCTTATACTTTATATATCGGCTTTATTCTTCAGCAAGTTGAGTGATTTTTTTTCCTGAAATAAAAATCGCAAACTCACCTTGAATTTTTACTCTAGAAGCGAAATTATCACGTATTTGCATAGCTGTTCCCTCTACAATTTCTTCATGTAACTTTGTCAGCTCTCGTCCAACAACTAAATTTCGCTCACTTTCAATATCGGCAATGTCCGTCAAAAGTTTAACAATTCTAAACGGACTTTCGTATAAAACAACCGAATAATTTGTTTCAAGCAATTCTTTGAGTCTTTTTCGCCTTCTACCGGACTTAGGCGACAAAAAACCTTCAAATATAATTGTTTTTCCACCCATTCCCGCTACAGAAATCAAGGTTGCAAAAGCCGACGCTCCAGGGATTGGCACAACAGTATGACCTGCTTTACGTGTCATAGTAACTAAAACAGCACCCGGATCGCTAATAGCAGGTGTCCCTGCATCACTTGCATATGCAACTTCTTTTCCTTCATTAAGAAGCTTGATAACTTTCTGTGCCGCAAACTCTTCATTTTGAGAACGACACGAAATCATCGGTTTACGAATTTCAAAATGTGTCAAAAGCTGCATCGTATGCCTTGTATCTTCACAAGCAATAATATCAACAGTTTTTAATATATCCAACGCTCGAAGTGTAATGTCGCCCAAATTTCCTATAGGCGTTGCAACAATGTATAACTTTGACACAAGAATATTTTACATAATAATAGACAAAAACGCAAGCATTTTATACTATATATTTAAAATGTTTTATGTATTAATTTGTATCTTAATTTCAATTGCAATTGCACTTTTTTATTTTGCTTTTAGTTATATATTGAGAAAAAGTGAAAAAGCCAAAATTGCACGAAAAAAAAAGAGTCTTTCTCACAATCCTAATTCCAAAAAATGTATTGTTTGCAACTCTGTTTTACACCCAAATGAAAAACTTATTTCAAAAGTTTATCCAACGCCGAATGGAACCGACCAACGATGTATCATTAACGGATGTCCACATTGTCAACCTTATTGTTTAGATGGTGCTAAAAGAAAATGTCCCGTTTGTGGCAAATCAATTCCCATTGATGGATATTTAATTGCAAGAATGTTTTTCAAACCTCACGGTAAAAATCACGTTCATGTTGTTGGTTGTACAGAATGCCACAAAAAAATATAAAATTACTAAAGTCAATTTTTAATTCTCCGATTATCTAATTGTAAGGCAAAAATTATTTTTACTTGAAGATATATTTATTCAAATAAAAGGGGATATTTTATGGTAATTAATCACAACATGAGTGCAATGTTTTCCAATCGTAATTTGGGAATTTCAAACAACGCCATCGGAAAAAACATGGAAAAACTTTCTTCGGGTATGAAAATCAATCGTGGTGGCGATGACGCTTCAGGTTTGGCTGTTTCAGAAAAAATGCGTAGTCAAATTCGAGGACTTAATCAAGCGGCAACAAATGCTTTGAACGGAATTTCTTTTATTCAAACAACAGAAGGATATTTACAAGAAACTACAGATATTATTCAACGCATTCGTGAGCTTGCTGTTCAAGCATCTAACGGAATTTATACAGATGAAGACCGTATGCAAATTCAAGTTGAAGTTTCTCAATTAGTTGCAGAAGTTGACCGTATTGCTAGTTGTGCACAATTTAACGGCATGAATATGCTTACGGGTCGTTTTGCGAAAGACAACGGCATGAACACACCAACAGGTTCAATTTGGTTACACATTGGTGCAAACATGGATCAACGCATGGACGTTTACATCGGCACAATGACTGCTACAGCATTAGCCCTTCGAAGTGAAGACGAACAAATTATGTCACTTAGTTCACCAGATGATTCAAACCGTGCAATCGGCACATTGGATGAGGCTCTTAAAAAAATTAACAAACAACGTGCAGATTTAGGTGCATATCAAAACCGTCTTGAACACGCAATCGTCGGCTTAAATGTTGGAGCAGAAAACTTACAAGCAGCTGAAAGTCGCATCCGTGACACAGACATGGCAAGCGAAATGGTTGAATTTACTAAAAACCAAGTACTTACACAAGCAGGTACTGCAATGTTGGCACAAGCTAATCAGTCAACACAAAACGTGCTTCAATTATTACGTTAATTTTTTTACGCTAAGCACTGTTATCATTCCTCCTTAGAAAGGTTAGGCTTCTGTTTTGAACTATTGGTTCTTGACAGAAGTCTTTTTTTTTTTAAGAAGTTCATGGTATCATTTTTTTTAAACTAAAACTTAACTCTACCTCTAAAACTGCGCGAAAGCGTAAGTTTATCAGCATATTCTAAATCACCACCAACAGGTAACCCGGAAGCAAGACGCGTTACTTTTACATTCGTTGATTCAAGAATACGGTTCAAATATAGTGCCGTTGTGTCTCCTTCAACAGTTGGATTCGTCGCAATTATTACTTCAGATATTTCTCCGCTTTTCACGCGACAAAGAAGTTTTTCCAAAGAAAGTTTCTCAGGTCCTATGCCCTCCAACGGAGCAATTAAACCGCCAAGCACATGAAACAATCCACAATACTCTCCCGCCGCTTCAATAGTTTGCACATCTTGCGGAGTAGCAACAACGCACAATAAAGTTCTATCGCGTAAATTATTTGAACAAATATGACATGGATCGTCTTCCGTATATGCTCCACACTCACTACATTTTACAATACGTTCCTGTAATGTTGCCAATTCAAGAGAAAGACGTTGCAAAAAACTTGAATCCGCTTGTAATAAATGGTACGCTAGCCTGGTAGCACTTTTTTTGCCTATTCCCGGCAAGCGTGAAAGGGAGTCTATTAATTCTTCTAACGCATTCATAAACAATAACCTAAAACTATAAAGCAGGAAATCCGGCGGCCATGGGACCAAGCATTCCTGTAATTTTTTCCTTAATTTCCAGCGTTGCTTTGTGATGTGCTGCAATAATTAAATCTTGCAACATTTGAATATCTCGTGGATCAACTGCGATTGGGTCTAAAAACACATTTGTCATTTCCATTTTTCCATTCATCGTAACTTTTACTATTCCTCCACCGGACTCACCTGTTACAACAATTTTTTCCATTTCTTCTTGTATTTTTTTTGCTTGTTCTTTTATAGCACCGGCATTTTTTATCAAATCAAATGGATTAAAATTCATCTTCATTTTCCTCCGTAGTCATATATTCATTTTGATTTTCATCCGTTCTTTCATCTTCTTGTTTTATATTATTTTGCGTTACAACCAAATCTCGCATTTCTGCCACATTTCCATCAAATGTTTCACAAAGCAAGGTTATTGTTTCAGGAAGATTTTGTTTTTCTTCTTTTTGTATTAATGGTTTTTCAAGTCTTACTTCCAAACTTAATTGTCTTTTAGTTAGTGCAACAATTGCTTGTAAAATAGTATTTATCTCGCGTTTAATTTGTTGTCTATGAAACTCATTTTCAACAATCATCACAATAGAATTATTTTCAAAATTCCATGCTGTCGTTTGCATAATCGAAGTAGCTATAACTTGATTATTTTCGTTTTGAAATTTTTGAATAACCGCATCACGTAAATTATCTATATCAAAAGATTCAAAACTGCTATATCCATGAACATCATTAAATCCTCTTTCATTACTTTCGCTAAAATTCGTAACTGAATTTTCTCCATATATTGAATTTTTAAAAGCGACTGCTGAAGAAGCATTTTTAGAAAAATCTTCCTTTTCTTGCCAACAGTCGCTATCATGAAAAGGGTGTGAACCACCTAAATTATCAGCAAAATTATTTGGAGCACCAAAAGTATTACCACCTACATTATTTTCTTGTTCTTCTAAAATAGAAAACTTTTTCATAGGCGGAACACTTTGCTGCACAGACGTCATTTGATTCACATCAGGAGATTGTGACTGCTGACTGTTCATTCTCACTTGTTGTTGCTCAAAATTTTGCATTTCTTTTTGTGTACCATTAAGCAAAAGTTGTTTAGTTTCAGCAATTACTTTTTTTACTTCAGTTGCAGAAACATAATCAGAAAGCCAACATAAACGCGAAACAGCTAATTCCAACTCAAATCGCGGACTCAAAGAATATCGTACATCACGAAAAAGATTTAAAAACATTGATAAAGCACGTTCAAGTTGCACATTATTCCATGCATTTAACACCTTTTTTGAAAAACGGTTTACATTTTGGCCGATAAGTGCTTCACGCGTAATGCCACAACGAATTAAAAGTAAACTACGAATATAATCTGCAAAATTGGAAATAAACTGTTCAATGGAAATACCACCTTGCAAAATAACATCTATTTTTTCAAGGGCTGGTCCTATGTTGCCGTCAACACAGTCTTCACAAAGTTCATTTAATCTTTCTAAACCAACTAAACCTAATTTATCACGAATTTTCTCATATGTAATATGCCCTTCGGAAAAAGCTGCCACTTGATCAAATAATGTATATGCATCACGGAAACTTCCCGTTGCTTCGCGAGCAATCCAAAACAATGCTTCATCATCTGCTTTCAAACCGGTTTCACTTGCTGCAGCTGCCAACATGTTTTTAATTTGATCAACAGAACCAAGCCTGAACATAAATTGTTGACAACGTGATTTAATTGTAGCAGGTACTTTATGTAACTCTGTTGTTGCAAAAATAAAAATTACATATGGTGGCGGTTCTTCAATAGTTTTTAATAATGCATTAAATGCACTATTCGAAAGCATATGCACTTCGTCTATAATATAAACTTTGTATCGGCATGAGTTTGGCGGAAAAAGCACTTCATCTTTAATTTGCCTAACACCCTCAACACTTGTGTTTGAAGCACCATCTATTTCAATTACATCCAAACTGGAGCCGCGTGCAATTTCTTTGCATGCTGAACATTGTCCGCAAGGTGTTGCAGTAGGCCCTTTTTCACAATTCAACGCACGTGCCAATAATCTTGCTGAAGTGGTTTTTCCGCATCCACGGGGTCCTGAAAATAAATATGCATGTGCTATTTGCCCTGACGTAATGGCATTTTTTAACGTTGCCACTACAAATTCTTGCCCAATCAACTGATCAAAAAACTGAGGTCGTCGTCGGGTCGCAGTTACTTCATAAGTCATATATTAAGAATACCCCATTTTGATTAAATTTTCCACACTACATTAGCTAATTTTTTATACTTTTTACGTCTCTTCACAAAAAAATCATGAAAAATCTTTTTTACTTCTTCATTATCTTTGGGATTTTTCCTAGCAATATAGGGCGGAAGACTTCCTGTTTTTTGTGAATTTTTTAATATTCGTTCAATTACTGTTTTTTCATTCACATCTAAAAAAACAAAAACACTTTTATTGATTTTTTTCAATACTTCAATTGCTTTTTCATTTTCGCAAATTCCACCCCCGGTAGCCACAACAATTTTTTCGAACCTCTGCATAAATCCAATTGTTTTAACAAATTCTTCACATGCATCAAATTCTGCTTGAAAAAAACCATCTTTTCCTTTTTTTTTATATAAATCGCGTACTGAAGACTGTGCCTTTTTTTCGATAATTTCATCTATATCAAATGCATCAATCTTTAACTGTGAAGCAATTTTTTTTGCTATAGTTGACTTTCCTGAATGCTTTACTCCAATCAAAACGATAACCGAAGCATTTTTTATCTTTTTATTTGCTAAAAATTTACATATTTTTTCTTCCATAACATAAAATATATCATATTTTTTGTTGCATAAATAGATAGTTTCATATATCTTTTAATTAATGTTAATTTTACAAATTTTTTTATGTTTTCTACCTATCTTTCTCTCATTAATTTTATTCCCTTTTATAATTAAATCGTTTAATTTTAAAAATGCTTTTTTTTCTGTTTTTATCGGATTCCTTACCTTTATTCCAATAATAATTATTCACTATCTTCTATATAATATACATTTTTTTACAAAAAATTCTATTTTTAATCTTTTCCTTTTTTGTTTAATTTTCAATGGAATAACTGAAGAAACAATTAAAATGCTTTTTTTTTATATACATAATAAATTATTTCAAAAATCCGTTTTTTTTGCTTGTTGCATAACTTCTTCCCTAACATTAGCAAGTTTTGAAACTTTTATTTATTTTTTAACCGGTAATACAAACATTATTTTGCGTCTTTTTACTGCTGTCATAATTCATACAATTTGTGCTCTTTTTTCTGCAATATATATAGAAGAAAAAAAATCGCAAATTAGTTTTAGTTTTTTTTGGGCTATTATGTTACATACTTTATATAATTTTTTTGCATCATTACCTGATTTTTTCAATTTTTTTTCTATTATTGTAATAATTTTTGGAATAATTAAATTAATTGTTAAATTTCTGCCAAATAATGAAATATCTTAAAATTACATTAAAATTTTAGTTTTTTTAAATATTTCTTGTTTTTTTATCAAAATATGCTATACTTAAAGTTGGATGGTATTTTATCGAATTAAAAATATCTATTAATAAATATTTAAGAGCTCATTTGCAGTTCTTAATACTTTTTTAGGAGGCTACATATGAAGAAGATAGCACTAATTTTTGTTATTTTATCATTTTTCTCAGTTCTCGCTTTTGCTGAAGGAAAAGCAAACCATCAAGTTTTTGTTGGTTTTCAGTATCGTTGGGAAAACTTTGAAACGGAAATGTTCAAAGATTATTTTGTAAAATTAAAAGACGGCGAAGCTAAAATAAAAGATGTTTTTGACACATCCGGAGCTATTACTGTTGGTTTGGCAACATTTAACCGAAGTGCTGTTGTTGGTTTATATAACAGTATTGCAGTTACTATTCCATACTACACAACTATTAATAATGTTATCGAATACACTGAACAAGAGATGATAAATATTAAAGATCATCTTGGTGAAGCGAAATTTTATGGTATGGGTGTTGACTGGATTATTGGGCCGGGCTTTAACTTCATGGACTTAGGTCTTGTTAAAATTCCTGTAGTTATCGGCGGACACGTTTATGGAGATATTGACTGGACATCAGGTGAATCACCTGCTTTTAAACTTGTAGGTGGTATTGGTGGAAACATAGGTGTTGAAGTACATTTATTCGGATTAAATGTATTTGCACAATGTCAGTTTGCATACGATTTTTATGGTATGGTTTGGGCTCCAAACAATACATTTAGCCATGGTAAGGCCGGCGTGTTTTCTCTCATGCCACAAATTGGAATCGGTCTTAAATTCTAATCCTTTTTTTGAACAAACGGGGTGCTTTGATTGTCATACATAAATCAATAGCACCCTTTTTTTATTACCCATTATATTATTCCACGAAAATCTTCTAAAGATTTATATCCTTTTCTCTTCATAAAATCAGTTATGCCTTCAATTATTTGAATCATACAATGTGGATTTGCAAAAGTAGATGTCCCTACTTGAATTGCACTTGCTCCCACCATTATAAACTCAACAGCATCTTGCCATGAAGAAATTCCGCCCAAACCAATGACTGGAATACGTTCTTTTTCATTTAAATTTTTCATATATTGACAAACATCATAAACCATACGTAAAGCCATAGGTTTTATGGCAGGTCCTGCCAAACCTGCTTTTATATTATCAAAAATCAAACTTCCTTTTTCCACATCAATTGCCATAGCTTGGAATGTATTTACTAAACTCAATGCATCGGCACCGGCTTTACGTACACTATCCGCCACAGCAATCAAGTCAGGTGCATTTGGTGAAAGTTTTACAATTAATGGTTTTGTAGTTACATTGCGAACAGCTTCCGTTACTTCAAATGCCGCTTCCGGTTGTAAGCCAAATGCCATTCCGCCCGCCTTCACATTAGGACATGAAATATTTAGCTCAATCATCGGTACTGAAGTTTTTTCTAAAAGCTCGGCACCTTTCACATATGTTTCAATGCTTGAACCGGACAAATTTACAATTGTAACAGGTTTTAGTTCTAACATGCGTCTTTGTTGATTTTGGATAAATGATTCAATTCCCGGATTTTCCAACCCAATCGAATTTATGACACCGCTTGCTGTTTCTTGCAATCGTATACCTGTGTTTCCTTCACGCTTTTCCAATGTCAAGCCTTTTGAACAAATTCCACCTAGAGCATTTATATCAAACACAGTTTCATATTCATGACCATAACCAAAGGTGCCGGAAGCGGCAATCACCGGATTTTCAAATTTTACTCCGGCAATCGTTACGGATAAACTAGGCTCTACATTATTTACAGGCAATGTTTTTTGTACTACATTTATTGACGACTTAGGCAATATTTTCTTTTCTGCAAAAATTATCTTTTCGCCGGAAAAAACAGGACCGTCCACACAGCAACGTTTATTTCCTTCCGTAGTTGCAATTGTACAACCAAGACAGGCACCCATACCACAAGCCATACGTGCTTCCATGCTTAAAAAACATTTTATTCCTGTTTTACTACATAATTTTTGCACATATTTTAGCATCGGCTCCGGACCACAAGCATAAACACAAGAGTAACCATTTTCAATAATTGTTTTTTCGTTAAATACAATTGGAAGCATCCCTTTAATGCCAACACTTCCGTCGTCGGTTGAAATTATGAGTTTATTCGCATTAATTTTTTCCAAGCCATAGCTACCGGTTTTAAAACATGCATAAAAATCATATGAAAACGACGGTAATGTTATGGCAAAACCGGCAACAGGTGCCACTCCAATTCCACCACCAATAATTGCAACTTTTTCGTTACTCAACGGTTTATCAAAACAATTCCCTTGAGGTCCTAAAACTTCTATTTGTGCACCTTTTTCGACAGAACATAGTTCTGCAGTACCATTACCCTTTTTTAAAATAAGAAAATCTACTGTATGTTCATTTTCATCAAAGTCATAAACACTAATTGCTCGGCTTAAAAGAACTTTGCTCGGTTTATTTCTGAGCATATAAAACTGACCGCTTTTTGGTAGAGATACGTTTTTATCCATTTTTAAAACTAAATGATAAACCCCACCCGAAGATTGATTTTCTATAATATGTTTAACAGAATCAGGAACGATGCATTTACAACTTACAACTTTCCCACTACCAAAAACTACATGATTCTTAGCACAATTATTTTGCTCATCATTACAACTCACAAACCGCCTCCAATAAATCTTCTTTTGCTTTTTTTGCAGCTTTTTGTGCAGAAGTGATAATATCGTCCATAGTTAAAGTTTTACCGTCGCGTTTATCTTTTAAATCTGCATCTTTTTTCCATGCACATAAAATTCCCCGCGAAGAATTTACAGTACCTCCTGCTTTATCTAGCAAAGTTGCTGCAATTCGGGCTGAACCACCTTGAGCACCATATCCTGGAATTAAAAAGAAAATATTTGGATATTTATCACGCAACAGTCTAGCATCGCTTTCTTCGGTACAACCGACAACTGCACCTATAGGCGAACAAGAACCTTCCCAATCTCCACTAACACCATATGACTTTGCCAAAACATCAGCCAAAGATAAAAGATGCTGACCTACATGATCAAGAACGACACCGCCTTTTGCTAACTCTTGTTTTTCAATATCAATCATTCCCGGATTTGAAGTACGTAGCAAAACAAACATTCCTTTGGCACCGTTTTCTTTTTTACAATATTCTGTAAAAGGCTCCAATGTATCAAAACCCATATATGGATTTACTGTAATAATGTCTGCCTCAAAATCTCCGCTAAAATGTGCACGTGCATATGCCTTTGCTGTATCTGCAATGTCTCCACGTTTTATATCGGAAATAAACGGTATATTTTTTTTACGTAAAATTTTTAGCGTTTCTGTAAAAACTTTCATCCCTGCCAAACCCATTGCTTCATAATATGCAATTTGTACCTTAAAACATCCCGCAAAAGGAGAACATACTTCTATCAATTCTTTATTATAGGCTAAAACAGCCTCTGTCTCACTTGAATAATTTTTTAAGATTTCAGGCGGAATATAACTTGAATCAGTATCCAAGCCCACACATAATGGTCCGTTTTTTTTACATGCATCTTGCAAGCGTTTCATTTCATGCATATTTATTCCTTTTTTTCATTTTATTTTGCATCAATTGATAAATTTTCTACTCTAAGTCCCAAACGTTTTGCAACAAACTCTGCATACGACCCTGTTTTACATTTTATAACTGTGTTTTTAGGAATATATGCTCCAAGTGATGTTAAACTTTCCGGTAAAATAATTTCTTTCAAAGATTCACATTTATAAAAAGCAGCTTCCCCTATTGATGTAACACCTTCAGATATTTCTACATATTCCAAGCTTGTACATTCTGCAAATGCCCACGCATCGATTTTTAAAACATTTCCCGGAACAAAAAGTTTTTTCAAATCTCCACAATTTCTAAAAGATTCCACTCCTATTTCTTGTAATGATTCATTTATATTTATTGATGAAAATCCACCGGCATTTTTATATTTTCCATTACTGACTATTTTACAATCTTTTGCAATATTCAATGTCTCATTTAAAATTTCATCTTTTGGTAAAGCATTAAAATAATTAACATTATATTTAATTGGATAATCTTTACCGTCTTTTTTTATTCCTGAAATTATAATTTCAACCACATCACCAGCCATATAATCGGTAATTTTTGCAGGCTTCCATGCAATATATTTTTTGTGAACATTATTTCCACCTTCTGCTTTTCGAAAATATCCGTCCGTTGTTGAATCACTGAAATTCCAAACATTTCCGTCTGCTATTCGTGTCATGGTCACTTTTACATTTTCACTAAAATCAAATCTTTCAGTAAAAAAAATAGAATAAGGATCGTCTTTTGTAGATAATTCTAAAGGCATATTTTGCGGTGGCCAAATAATCACAGAAACATCACTTAAATAATTTTCATTTGACGCATCCATTACATATTGTGCATAAACTTTATCAGCTATGCCAAATCCGGTTTTTGACATGGCAGGATTTAATATCCAACGGCGGTGCGTCATACTATCTATTTTTGTATTATTGCTAACAGCATCACGAGTAAGCCGCAAAATAGCTAAAGGTAATGACTCCTGTCCTTTTGCCAAATTACTTTCTAAAGCACCTTTTTGTGCCTCTGCAAAAGTTTGTTCACTCATTCCGGAAATAATTTGAGGCCTATGAGTCAATGTACCGTTTGCAGCATTTACACTAGCGGCAAGTTGTGCTAATTTTCCATATTCATTTGAAAGCTCAACTTCATTTAATCCTGCAATATATCGAATTGTATTTAATGACTTCAATCCATTATTTTTTGCATCACAAGATAAAGAACCTGAAACAAAACCATCAAGCAAAACAGGCTCTACTTCAAATAAATTACCTTGTAACTCTTTTTCAAACCAAAATCTATTATCTTTCATATATAAAGAAATTTCTTCTTGAGTAGGAAAGATTATATTTATTCCAGTAACATCAGAATTTAACACTTTATAACCGTTACGTTTTGCCCACATTTCACCGTACGAACCTGTTTTTGAAGAAATTACACAAGAACGCGGGAATGCATTTGTACCAATATATGAAACAGATTCGGGTATTTCAACAATTTTTAATGATGCAGATGCAAAAGCTTCTTTACCTATTTTTTTTAATTCATTGCTGAAAATAATTCTTTCCAATTTAGCAAACGATTTATACTCACCATCAGCAATTTCATTTTTTTCTGCCAAATCTAAAACTTTTGCATTTGCAACATAATCTGCACTAAAACGTATTATTTCAAAAGGTATATTTTTTTCTTTTGCAAAACGTTGTGCATATGACCCTGAAACACCACGAATTAATGTTTGTGTAGGAAAATATCTACCAATAGCAATTATGCTTTCCGGCAACTCAATTGATTTCATTTTTGAACAGCCATAAAAAGCACACTCTACAATCATCGAAACGCCTTCACCTAAAACAACTTTTGCTAAAGATTCACATTTTCCGAATGCCCATTTACCAATTACACTTACACTTCCAGGTACATAAATTTCAGATAAAGCATTACAACCATAAAATGAATATTCATTAATTGCTGTAGTACCATTGCTTAACTTTACAGATTTTAGATTTTCACATCTAGCAAACGCCCATGAATCAATAACACTAACAGAAGAAGGAATTTCCACCGAAACTAAATTTGCACATTCTCTAAAAGCCTCATATCCAATCCTTTTAACTGATGCTGGAATAATTACGGATGTAATTTCATTATTTCTACGATATTTTGCATATGCAATATCTACAGTGCCTTCTTCAATAAAAAGAACACCGTTTTCAATTCTATCTTGTGCAAAAACTACGCCTGTAGCAACTAATAATATTATTATACATACAAAAATTCGCAACAAATCTTTCATACTTCCTCCAGTTATGTGCAATACCTTAAAATAATTCTACCATAAAATTAAAGAAAATGAAACAAAAAATCATTCATGACTTTTATACTTATTCGCCCAAAATTTCAATTTTATGACGATTACCAAGTATTTTAATATTTTCTTTCAACGATATATTTTCATTATAATTCTCACGTAAATCAATTGCAAAACGATTCATAGAAAAATGTTGAAAAATATATACTTTTTCATATGCATTTTTAAATTTTTTGTAGCTTTCCCTCAGTTTATCGCGATAAATTTCAAAAATACCGTTATTTTTCAGTTCACTATAACCGACAAGCCATAATTCTGTATTATTTTCAGCAAAAACACTATGTAACTTAGCTGTTTTTTCTGCCATAAATTTTTGACTTTCCACCAACATATTTTTTAATGCTATGAATAGATTTTCATCTTGCTTTTTTACTACCTGGAGCATTTTTGTCAATTGTTTTGTTTTTGCACTATGAATTGGAGTTTTATTCAGTATTATTGTATTTTTCCTAAAATCAATATCTAATTCAACATTTTTTTTAAAATAACCATATGCAATTTTTCCTGCCAATCCTACAAGATATTTTTGATTTTTGCTTAATTGTTCTTCTTTTCCAGGATTATCCCCAATAATAATCAATTTTATATCACAATCTTTAGTAACTTTATTTAACTCAGTATTATAAACTACAATATTTTCAATCGGATAATCCGACACATTATCGTTTTTTGCAACAATTTTTTGTACTTGAGACAAACCCATTTTATCGGCTTCTTTTTTCCACTGTTCAACTTGAAAGCAAAATTCATCACGAAAAAGACAAAAAGCATTCCATTCTTTCAATGTCATATTTTTAATATTAATATATATATATTAAAATTTCCACTCTAATTATTTATAAACAAAAAAAGCCCAATACCTTCACTTTGAAAGCATTGAGCTTTTATTTATTTATAAAAATAGATTATTTGATATATTTTTCCCCAATACCATAATTATCAACCACAAAGTCAATATCCTTATCACCACGTCCGGAAAGATTAACTAAAATAGACTTTTTCTTGTTTTCCTGTGCATATTTCATCGCAAAAGAAACGGCATGACTACTTTCCAATGCAGGAATTATTCCTTCAAACCGTGAAAGTTTATAAAATGCTTCCAAACATTCTTTATCATTAACGCATGTATATTTTACACGACCTGTATCTTTTAGCATACAGTGTTCGGGACCACTTCCCGGATAATCTAAACCTGAGGCAATTGAGTAAACCGGTTGCGGTTCGCCTTTTTCATCTTGTAAAAGATATGTTTTAAATCCATGAAGAACACCCGGTGTTCCATAAGACAATGAACATGCATGATCTCCTATTTGCAAAGAACGGCCGGCAGGTTCAACTCCGTAAAGCTCAACATCTTCATCACGAATAAAACCACTGAATATACCCATTGCATTTGAACCGCCTCCAACACAAGCAGTTACTGCATCCGGTAACTCACCTGTCATTTCCAAAAATTGTTCGCGGCTCTCCACACCAACCACGTGTTGAAAATCGCGAACCATCATTGGAAACGGATGTGGTCCCACTACAGAACCGATGCAATAAATTGAATTAACAGGATCTTTCAGATATGCCTCAAACGCACTGTCAACTGCTTCTTTTAATGTTTTTAATCCGTGTTTTACAGGAATAACTGTTGCTCCAAGTAATTTCATTCTAATATAATTCGGATGTGCTTTTGCAATATCTACTTCACCCATATGGATTTCACACTCTAAACCAAAATACGCCGCCGCTGTAGCTAATGCAACTCCGTGTTGGCCGGCACCTGTTTCAGCAATAACTTTCTTTTTACCCATATATTTTGCTAAAAGTGCTTCACCCATACAGTGATTTAATTTATGTGCACCTGTATGATTCAAATCCTCTCTTTTAAGATAAATTCTTCCACCATAAACTTCCGACAATCTTTTGCAAAAATATACAGGTGTCGGTCGACCTTGAAAATGCTTTCTTATGCTACGTAACTCTGAAATAAACTCATGACTTTTACTAATAGAAAAATATGCATCATTTATTTTATACATTTCTGCTTCCAATTCCGGTGAAACAAAAATTCCTCCATATTCACCAAAATAGCCTTTATCATTTGGAAATTTTTTAAAATAATCCATTTGTGTTTCCTCCAAAACATATTTTATTTTATCAATAGTTATCTTTTTTTTGTTACTATTTACAGTAACAATATATATTTTCTTTTACTTTCTGTCAATAGTATTTTATTACTAACATAGATATTTTTATAAAAAAAAGCAGACTTATCTTTCCTCCTAGATAAATCTGCCTTAATATAAACAACAACTAAAACTTTTATACAATTATTCCTTTTGTCGATGGCACAGCTCCACGACGTCTTTTATCTATTTCAACGGCATTTCTAATGGCTTTTGCTGCCGCCTTAAAAACAGCCTCAATTTTATGATGATCACTTCTTCCACGAATTACATCTAAATGAAGATTGCATTTTGCCGTACTTACAAATCCCTGCCAAAAGTCTTCTATCGTATCTACTTGAAACGAACTTTCTTTACCATCAAGGCCTAAAGACACAAATGGTATACCTGTAAGTTGCAAATTACTAACTAGAAACGGACGGCCACCAAAATCAACGGCTGCTTGTGCTAATGTTTCATCCATTGGATAAAGTGCAGACGCACTTCTGAAAATTCCTGCACAACTTCCTAAGGCTTCAGCAAAACAACTTCCTAAAACAATACCGGTATCTTCAACTAAATGATGTTGATCAACGTCAATATCTCCAACAAGGCTACCTTTTATGTCAAACATACCATGCTTACAAAATGCATTTAACATATGATTTAAAAAACCAATAGGACATTTAACGTCGCACTTTCCTGAACCGTCAATATTAAGACTTAGCTCTATTTGTGTTTCTTCCGTTTTTCTCACCACACTCGCAAGACGTTCCATTATGCTAAAACCTTTCTTAATTCGTATTCTAAAATGTCAGTTGCTCCTAATTCCTTTAATCTAGGTAATAACGTTGGCACTTCACTTCTATTTACAGCAATCTTAATTGCATAACCATCATCTCCATAAAGAGTAGCAACAGTTGGACTACGCATTGCAGGTAATCCTTTAACTAGATCTTCAAAACGCTCTTTTACAACGTTCATTTCCAGCATTACTCTATCACGTGCATCCAAAACCGCTTCAAAAAGCATTTTTAATTCCATGATTTTCTTTTTTTTATCAGGATTTTCCATAGCGGTTTTTGATGCAAACATACATGTAGAACTATACATAATCGTATCGACAATGCGTAGTCCGTTTTCAACCAAAGTTCTTCCTGTAGATGTATTATCAATAATCATGTCGGAATCGTCCGGCGGAAAAACTTCAGTAGCTCCGTATGTACGAACAATTAAAGAATTGATTTTATTTTCATCAAGCCACTTTTTAGCAATTTTTTCATATTCTGTTGCTACAATAACACGTTTTGATTTGAGCATATTATCATCTATTGCATTTGGAACGGCAGCGACTATTCGCACTGCATCAAATCCTAAATCCATGATTTCAACTACATCCGCACCCGTTTCTTCAACCCAATCACGACCTGTAAAACCTACATCATGGGCTCCAAGCTCAAGTAACTTACCAATATTTTGCGGTTTCATAACTTTTGCTTCCAAATCATCTTGATTCACTGTTGGTCTATATGCACGATCCGGCAATTTAATACTTATTCCGGCTCCTGAAAAAAGTGAAATTACATTTTCATAAATACGTCCCTTAGGAAGTAAAATTTTAAGTTTTTCCATAATAACCCTCTAAAACAATTATATACTAAGTCACATCTTTTGTCGTCATAAATTTATCTGCAAAAAGTCTATATTCATTTATCGGCATAGGTTTTGCATATATAAAGGTTTGAACAGCATCACAACCTATTTCTTTTAAAAACTCAATTTGACTGGAAGTTTCAACTCCTTCTGCAACAGTTTTAATTCCTAAATCATGTGTTAAGCTAATAATTCCATTAATGACTTGTCTACTTCTTACATCGTATTTTCCGGTAAAAAAACATCGATCTAGCTTTAGAACATCTACCGGAATATTTTTTAAGACATTCAACGATGAATAACCGGAACCGAAATCATCTAAAGAACATTTATATCCTAGTAAATGTAATTCTTCGGTTAAATCAAAAAGTAATGTCATATTCTGAAAAACTAAACTTTCAGTTAATTCAAACTCAATATATTTAGATGGTACATCATATTCTTTTCGTATTTTTTCAAACTCATCCAAAAAATTAGGTTCCAAAAAATGTGCTTTACTTAAATTGACACTTATCACACCAAAATCATATCCAGCATCAAGCCAAGAACGAATGTATCGACATACTTGACGAAAAACAAATCGATCAATTTTAACTATAAATCCATTGTATTCAAAAATTGAAATAAAACTTGCAGGATATAACATGCCCCATTCATCATGATTCCAACGAATTAATGCTTCAGCTCCTTGTAGTGTGTTAGTTTGAATATTATATTTTGGTTGTAAATACACTTCGAATTCTTTATGGTCAAAAGAAGTTTGCATTTTTTGCTGAATTTCATAATCACGTTTTAACGAATGACGAGTATCTTCATTATAAAATGCATATTTTGTTTCATAACCACCCTGTTGAGCGAGAGTATATTGAGCCATATTTGCTCTATCCATCATTTTATGAAAATACATTGATTTATCGGTGATTTTATAAATTCCAACACGAAATATGATATTTGTTTGTTGTAATTCTTTTCTTCCATAAACAGATATAGCGTCCATAACTACTTTAAGTCTGTTTTTGGTTTCTGTATTTGAAATAAATTTCATAAAGATAAGAAATTCATCACCAACAATACGTGCAACAAACTCTCCACTACTAAGAGATTTTTTTAACATTGTAAAAATATTTTTTAATGCTTCTGTTGAAATTTCATGACCGAATTTATCATTAATAAGTTTAAATTTAACCATATCAATATATGCAATACAGTAATTTACATCCGGATTTTTTTTTAACTCTTTTTCAACATAATATTGCATATATTTTAAATTTTCTCCGTCAATTACATCATCAAAATAAGCAGATTTATAAAGACGTTTACGCATATTCTCCTGATATAAAAGTAAAATTAATAGTCCTACTATTATAAAAGCACTGAGAAGAAAATTTAAAGTATTTTTTGAATCTAATTTAATTTGAAGAAAACATAAAAAACAAATTACGGCAAACAGAATTGCATAAAAAATTTTAATAATTATATTATGCCTTTTAGTATCAAGTCCAACATCTTTAAATTTATTATTAATCATTATTTTTCGTCCAATACCATATGTTAAATAACAAATCCTATTATAGTTTTTTTATTGTTTTTATTCAACGCTAAAATTATAAAAAAGAGCAAAATTATACTCAAAAAAAACAAATTTTAACTAAATTTTAATATTATTCTTAAATATATTTTTTTTAAAATAAAAAAACTGCCTTGGATGTCCAAGGCAGTCATTTATACAAAGATTAGATACACAAATTATTTGAGCAAGCTATTTGCTTTACAGTGTTCTAAAGCTTCTTTTTCCCATTGTGCTGCACCCATTTTGTCAAGTTCAGCAACCCATGCAGTCCAGTTTTCTTTTACAAGAGGGCGTTTTCCTGTCAAGAATTCAAGAATACCTTGTTCCCAGAAACGTTTGAGGTCAGCTTTTGGAGGAGCAATTGTATCTCCACCGATACATGCAGTCCATGTAAGGCTTTGCATTTTGCGAAGTGTTTTAAGAGCACTCATAGTTTTCTTTGATACTGCAGTTGTATATGTTGGATAACGTGCTGTCAATTCTAAGTCACTATTATAGAAAACCATGTTACGTAATTGTGTAAGATGTTGGTTTTCCGATTTGCTGTAGAATTTTGAAGGATCTGCAAGACCTACATCTGTTGGAACTCCACCTGGACCTTTTACGTAGTTAACATTTTCTTTACCGAAACCGAGGAGGTAGTAACCTTCTTCTGATGACATCCATTCAAGAAGTCTTGCAATAGCATCTTTTTTGCCTGCTGATTTTTTGGAAACAGCATAGATACGATATGCTACATTATAAGGACCCATTGATTGTTTTCCACTTGGACCTTTTGGTGCATCAATAACGATGAGCTCACCGTTAGGGAAGTTTTTATCAAAAGGAGCATAGTTTGATTCTGAGTGAAGAGCTGCGTTTTGTTCACGGAACATACCGAATCTACCTTGTTTCCATGCACCGCGGAAGTCGTCTTTTTTGTAAGCCATCCAGTTAGGATCGATTACACCTTCATCCATCATTTTTTTAACAAATTGAAGGAATTCGAAGTAAGCCGGTTTACGAACATTAAGACCAAAATTACTTTTTGAAAGATTCCATGAACCTTCAACACCGAATGCACCTGCAAGAGGTTCAAAACGGCGACCGAGGCCACCTTCGAGGTTGTTTATTTCAAGGTATGCACCAAAACCGTATGTGTCGTTTTTACCGTTCCCGTCCGGATCTTTTTCTGTAAATGCTTTTGCTACAGCAAAGAATTCATCCAAAGTTGTAGGAACTTTAAGACCAAGTTTATCCAACCAGTCTTTGCGGATTACAAGACCTTCATTTTTAGCAATTGAACCTGGTGAAGCAAGACCGAAATTACCTTTGATTTTTCCATCGTCATAATATGTATGTGATTGTGCTGCTTGATCATACATAGCTTTTGTACGAACAGGCATTTTTGCAAACATATCACTAACATCTGCAACCAAACCGTTTTTAACAAGATTCAACCAAGCAGGACGACTTACCATAAATAAATCAGGAAGAGCGTTTGCTGCACCGGCTGCGTTGATTTTAACGTCTTGATCGTTTGGTGATGATGGGAGAGCTGTTATTTTAAGATCAATATTTAATTTATCTTTGATGATCTTAATAACTTCCCAGTCTGCCGGTGGCGGACCGGCTTCCGTAACTGCTGCACCATACCAAATTTCAATTGGTACAGCTCTACCTGACACTTTTCCTGTTTCTTTTCCACCTTCAGCGAAAACAGGGAGAACGAGGCACATTACTATAAGTAATGCTACCAATGCTTTCAACATTTGTTTCATTTTTTTCCTCCTTGTGAAATATGAAAACAATTCAAATATATAACAATATCCGGTTGCAATGGTTACATTGCACCCGGAAAATCGTTCAAAACAAATTAACCCTTAACAGAGCCAACCAATGTACCCTTTGTAAAATATTTCTGAATGAACGGGTAAGCTACAATCATAGGAATTGCAGACATAAATACTGAAGCAGCCTTTATTGCTTCAACAGGTGCACTACCAAAAGCAGAAACTTCAATATTTTCACCCATACTAATACCCAACAAAATATTACGTAACAAAATAGGTAACGGTTGAAGGTTATTATCATTTAAATAAAGCATTGCATGCATAAAGTCGTTCCAGAAAGAAACACCGTAATACAAGCCAATTGTCATGATAATAGGTTTGGACAATGGAAGAATAATTCTCCAAAGAACGTAAACTTCAGATGCACCGTCTATACGTGCCGATTCTTTAAGTTCTTCAGGAATGCCCTCAAAGAAACCACGCATAATAAGTACGTTATATGCACCGATTGCTCCCGGAACGAAAATTGAACCGATATGGTTAATTAAACCAAGTTTTACAATTACCAAATACATCGGAATCATACCGGTATTAAACAAATACGGAATTAAAATAAATACGTTCAAAAATTTAAGTCCAGGCATATTTTTCACTGACAATGTATATGCCATTGGAATTGTCATCAACAAGGCAATAAAAACACCAAAGAACAAAATAATGAAGCTGTTACGGAAAGCCATAAGGAATCCATTATTACCTAACAATGACTTGAATGCGTCAATTGACCAATGCCACGGAGCTAAGAACATACCACGAAGACCGGAACCGATATTTAAAGATGCATCAAGATCAATTGCTCCTTGAATATTTTTACGCAACTCAACCAGCGTTTCTCCTGCAACAATTTTACTTTCCAATGATGCAGATAAATTATTCATTACTTTTGCAATATTTTTTGAATTTTTCTTATCCTGATTCATTGCAATATAAGCATTCATTTCTTTTCTTGCAACAGAAATATCATCCGAAAGTTTTGCAAGAATATCCATATCAATTTCAGTTTCATTTTTAATTGATGACGCAATAGACATGGTTTCTTCCGTCATTTTTGCAAATAATTCGCTATTAATCGCCGGCTCGGTACCAAGGAAAAGAAAAAGTCTTTCAGAGCTTGTATTAAGTTTTGTACTCAAACTTTTAATAATCTTTTCATAACCCAAAATCTTTTCACTGCTTGAGCGTTGTTTAGCTTCAAGAGATTTCTTTTGCTTTTCAAGCTTTGCAGCATTTTTTTCTGCAACAACTTTTACTTTACCATCGGAAACAGCAATAATTTCATCTTGTTCATAAATTGCATTGCGAACAACACTTAACTCTGCACCATATTTTTCAGCTTTTGCCCTTTCTGTTGCTAAAGCGGAAATTGTTTTGTTTATTTTTTGTGTTCCCTTTATGTTTGAAGCAAAAGCTGACAAACTCTTTTTCATATTCTCTTGTTTGAGAATTTCCGTAACAATACCGACTGTAGAAGCTGTTTCTTCGTCCACAACAACTTCTTCAACCACAACATCCGCAACATCTTCGCCTTCTGTAACTACAGGAGCAACAGAAATTGTTTTCAATTTTTCATCAATTGAAGAGCGCAAACTCACCAAAGCAACATGTTCATCCGTTTCACCCATGTGTTCAACATTTGTGCCAACAAATGACATCGGACGGAAAGCCGTCGTAATTGTACTCCATAAAGGAACAACAACTGCTATAAGAATAAGCACAAGGTACGTATCAAGCACACGATAAAAAATTTTATCGGCGGCGGTAAGTTTAACTGTAGAAATCAAATCCTTTTCTTTGACTTTTTTAGTTTTTTTAATTTTTTTATCTTCTGCCATCATTATCTCCTAGAACAAACCTGAATCCGAAACTTTTTTAACAAGCTTATTTGAAACGGTTACAAGCACAAGACCTATTGCACCTTTAAAGATACCAACCGCTGTTGCCAAAGAAAACTCAAACTCAAGCAAACCACTACGATAAACCCAAGTATCAATAATGTCTGCAACACTATACACGGGCGGTGAGTACAACATAAACATCTGATTAAAACCGGCATCAAGAATCGTACCGAGACGAAGTAATACAACCATAACGATAACCGGACTGATTGAAGGAAGTGTAATATACCAAACACGCTGAATTGCCGTAACTCCTTCTACCATTGCAGCTTCAAACAGTGTCGGATCAATACCCATCAATGCCGCAATAAAAATAATGGCACTCCATCCCATTTCTTTCCATGCATCCGAAAAAATTACAATCCACGGAAAAGCTTCTGTGTTTGTCAAAAAATCAATAGGTTCGCCACCGAGCATTTTAATAATATCGTTCACAATACCATCACCGGGAGCTAACAAAGTGAGCAAAATACCGTACATGATAACCCATGATAAAAAGTGTGGTAAATATGACAATGTTTGAACTGTCTTACGGAGCATTGGACGTCTACACTCATAGATAACAACAGCAAGTATAATAGCCAAAGGAACGCTGACAAAAAGCTTTCCAAAACTATACATCAATGTGTTTCTAATAAGTTCGCCAAAGTAATAAGAACCGATAAAACTTTTAAAATTATCAAAGCCAACCCATTCGCTTCTTAATACACCTAATCCTGGTGAATAATCTTTAAATGCAATCTGTCCATTCCAAATCGGAAGATAGCGAAACACCAGATACATACAAAAAGGTATTGCAACAATCAAATAAACTGAGCGAAACCTAACAATGTTCTTCCAAAAAGCATCTTTTTTGCTATTCAGAATCTTAGTCTTCATATTCTAACCTCATTCTTTAGATTACCTTATTTCCTCTGCAATATGCAGATATTTTATTGTACTATTCCGACCTTCGTTGTGTTTTATTACGAATTTTTCCCGGCGGAACACCGTGAATTTTCTTAAAAACACGACAAAAATAAGCCTGATCTTGAAATCCTGTTTGTTCGGCAATTTCATAAATAGTGCCGTTTGTATTTAATAATAAATCAGTTGCTAAGGATATTCTATACCTATTTAGATATTCCCACAAGGACAAACCCAATTCTTTTCGAAAAATTCGCGTCAAATAATCTTCACTGACATGGACTGAATCCGCTAATTTCCATCGTACAATCTGTGAAGAAACGTGTTCATTAAGATAAATTATGGCCTTTTTCACTAACGCCCCTGTGTGAGGAGGCAAAATTTCTCCACCGGAAATTATTTCACGAATTCTTTTTGCAAATTGTGAAGAAGAGGCAACTCCACGATTACACACAAGCAATCGTGGCAATGAACATACTTCTTCGGACTCTTCACTTGGTAAAAATGTTTTTGGCAAAATAAGAATTGGAACCAAAACCGTATCCGGCCTGCGTCTAATTGCTTTAATTGCATCAATGTCAATTTTTTCAAAAACTATTAAAGAAGGCAAAACCTGAGTTATCACAGAATCAAAATCTGCCATGGAATTAATGGATATGACATTATCTGAATTAGCCCAACCTTCATATCGTGTAACCATAGCATTTATAAACAAAACAGGTTCCTCTCGTTTTGCACGAATGGCTTTTTCCAACATCTCAAGAAGCGTTGTTGCCGAAACTTTTTCGGAAAAGCACATAAAAGGCGCCCTAAATAACTCAGAATGATTTCGCATTGCATAAACATTAACAATATCCTTCATTGTTGCTTTATCAAAATTCCAAGCAATAATTGATGTCGAATTCTTATCAAGATTGATAAATTCATTGTAGTTTCCTGTGTTCTTTTGCACTACAGGCAAATGCATATCGGAAATTTCAAACAAATTTTCAGTAAATGAGATGATTCGTTCCGGGATTTTTGCATTTTTACACGGAGCAAGCCCCGCAAGATTCGGATAAGGCAAAACAACATGACAATAGTCTTTTTCCGCAATAAGCTCACCAAATTGCAAAAGAACAAGTTTTTCAGCCAAAAGCATTGACGGCTTTGCCCAAGAATCTACAGGATTTCTATTTGACGTAAAAACAATATGCACTCCGTCATTTTCAAGCGAACATCTTAAATCTCCGGAATATTCTTCACGTATAATATCGAACGCTTTTTTAAGACGATCCGAGTCTCCATACAAAAGTGGAAAACCAAAAACATCAGGAATGATTTCATTTAAATGGAATAATCTTTTTTCAACAGCCAAATCATCTACTTTTGAAAGTGTCAAATCAACGAGCATATTTGTTTTTTCCAGTTGAGCATTTACTTGAGACTTTACAAATAAAATTTGTTCCACAAGGATATCTTTATCGAATTTACCGTCCTCAACCAAATTTTCTATGCTTTCAAGTTTTTGCACAATATCAATCAAGGGGTCGCTCAAATCCGCTCCAATGTTTGAGAAAAATTCTGTTTTAGCATGCTCTGCACGTTCTGCAATTTGTTTTGACGCTAATGTCTGTTCAAATAAAAAAATTCCATGCAATGAATTACTAACAGCAGAACGTAAATCTTCGTAAACACTTCCGTCAAAAAATGCAATATTCGTAATTATATAACCCAATGGTTGGTTTTCAATGAATAACGGTTGCACTAAAAATGCACCGGATAAATAATCTTTTTCCAATTCTTTAGGCACTAATCGACCGGCAGAAAACAATTCCGACTGAGATTCCAAATAAACTAGCGAACCTCCGCTATCACGGGAAAAACCTCCCACATAGCGATAAAATTCATCATTTTCATAAAGAACGATAGAAACCGTATGCAATCCAATTTTAGGTAATTGTTCAAAAAGAATATTTATCAATTCTTTACGATTATGTGCAGATAGCAAATCACATTTTAATGAATTTAAAACCGAATAACGACGTTCAATTTCATAACGCTTAAATGTAATGCAACTTGTATGCACTTGTAAAACCATGTTATAAACGGATTTTATAATTTTTGTAAAATAAGATGACACAATTAAACCCGACTCTTGCAACAGGGTAATTGCTTCAAAAACAAAACGCACATCCCCTTCTTTATTAAAAAACTTTGTCAAAAAATTTTCAAATAAAGAAAAGAATTTTTTTGAATCTTGTTCAATAAGAGAATCTATCAATGGTTCAACATATGAATTAGCAGCTTTTGAGCTTAAAGATAAAACTTCAGTAATTTTTGCACAAATATCTTTTTTAGCTTGCTCAATATTATCAAGACGTGCATGAAAAACATCTTCTGTAAAAGTTACCAAAGAACGACTACATCCGCAAGACTCACGAACAATTAATTTACCGGCAATTTTTTTATATATAGCCCGTGTAGTAATATCTTCCAATGTTTCCTGCATTTTTGTAAAAGAAACGCGAGCTAACTCTTCATACGGCAAATGCACTGTAGTGAAAGGCGTTGAAAAAATACGACTTTCTGCAGAATCATTAAAGGAAGCAATACGTAAATCTTCCGGAATTTTGTATCCGTATTTTTGTAAATATAAAACCGCAGCAAAAAGCATCATGTCACTTGAGCCGATTAACGTATCAAAATCCTGACCCGGAACTAAATTTCGTTTTTCATAAAGCTGAACAATTGCTTTTTCGCCTTCTGTCCATAAAACAGGTTCGCTGATTAAATTTTCATATCCTTCAAACAAAATATTTTCTTCTTTGAGAGCATCTAAAAATGCTTTATATCTTTCTTGAGCAGAAACATGATTTTCCGGTCCTCGCAAAAAAGCAATTTTGCGACTACCGTGTTTTTTTATAAAATGATGCACTAATTCTTTCATTCCATTATATGCATCAAAATCAACACAAGATGAACCTTGAATTTTATGCCCGATTGTCACAAAAGGCATAGGAGATAATGATTCATGAAAACCGTTTAATTCCTCCATTGAAATAGCTCCACCAATAGTAGAACCCCAGCTTATAAGCCCATCAAGATTTTGAGAATTAGCTAATTTATAAATACTATTACGCAAATATTCTGACTCTTTTTGAGAGTCAAGCATTCCACCGGGGAAAATATAAAATGCACCACCTTTACGATTTGCTTGTGAAACCAAATGTGGCCACAAATTCAGTGCAGTCCCTGTGTGGATTGAAGCGAGAACAAATCCTATGCGTTGTTGTTTTGATTTATGATTCATAGCGTAACTTGTATTTTAACTTGACACGCAAAATATTACAAGATATATATATTATAATAATGATAGAAAATTTTTTTATTAAATTTAATAAAACTCTTGAAAAAGGTATGCCTTTACTCACTCCAACAGGCGTAATTATCGGATTGTTACTAGGAAATCGCGTTGCACATCTTGCTCCTGCGGTTACGGTTTTGTTTGCTTTTATGACTTTAACGGGTGCTTTAAGCATTAATGCTAAAGATTTTATTGCTGTTTTTAAAAAACCACTGCCCATTGTTTTATTTTTATTTTGCTTTCACATTTTAATGCCAATTATTGCATACTTTAGTGCAAAGATATTTTTTTCAAACGATGAAGCATTAATTACAGGCATAGTTCTTTTATTTGCTATTCCTACAGCTGTAGCAGGTTCAATATGGTCAACCATCCATAACGGAAACATGAGTTTAACAATTACGCTAATTTTATTGGATACAATTTTAGCACCTTTTTTAACACCGTTTATCGTTTCTGTTTTCATGGGCAAAGTTATTAAAATTAATGCTTTAGGAATGTTCATCTCTTTAGTATGGATGGTTGTAATTCCTTCTATAATAGGTATATGCATCAATCAATTCAGCAAAGGAAAAATTCCAAAAAAAATTTTACCGTATTGCAAACCATTTTCAAAATTTGCACTTTTATTTGTCATTATAATTAATTCAGGACGCATTCGCACCTCAATTCATGAATTTGAAACGATTTTTATTCTTGTTACTTTTGTTGCACTATTTTTATCATTTACCAGTTTTGCTTTAGGAGCGGGCTGTGGCAGACTATTAAAACTTCCACATAAAGATTGTGTCTCATTGATGTATGGTTCAGGTTTACGTAACATAAGTGCAGCCTTAGTTTTAGCATTAACTTATTTTGAGCCTCGATGTGGTATCCCTATTGTAATTGGAATTGTTTTTCAACAAACTCTTGCAGCTATTTCGGGGATTATTTTATTGCCTCAAAAAGCAAACTCTTCGCATTAAAGTACAAATAATGTCAACAAATGCAAAAATTGTCGTTTTTTTGCAAAAAATACACGCAAAACCTATAGAATAATTTTTATCTTCTTATTATAGTATAGGGTAGGGTAACGATATATATTTTATAAGTACCTAAATTTTTTATATTTTTAATTTTATTGAGGAGTCATTTTTATGATTAATATTACCGAAAAAAAGAACACTGTTTCCCGACCGGTTAAAGTTCTTCAATTTGGTGAAGGAAATTTTTTAAGAGCTTTTGTAGACTGGCAAATTGATATAGCCAACGAAAAATCCGGTTTCAACGGTAACATCGTCATGATTCAACCATTACCTGATGATTCAACTCCTTTATACAATGATCAAAAATGTTTGTATACAACTATTCTTCGCGGTATTCAACACGGTAAAAATGTTGAAGAAATTCGCATCATTGACTCTGTTTCAAAGTGCATAAACTGTTATACTGCATACGATGAATATTTATCATATGCAAACAGTCCGGATTTACGTTTTGTAATTTCAAACACAACTGAAGCCGGCATCGTTTATTCTCAAGAATGTAAACTTGAAGACACTCCTCCTGCAAGTTTTCCTGCAAAAGTTGCACAGTTTTTATACAAACGTTTCAAACATTTTAATGGTGACAAAAAAGCCGGCTTAATATTTATTCCTTGTGAATTAATTGATAAAAACGGTGATAAACTCAAAGAATACATTCTCCAACACAGTGCAGACTGGAAACTCGGGGAAGATTTCGATAAATGGGTTAACGATGCTTGTATATTCTGTAACAGCTTGGTTGACCGTATCGTTCCAGGTTATCCACGAAATGAAGCACCCGCATGGTGTGCAAAATTAGGTTATCAAGATAATTTAATTGACCAAGCAGAACCATTTCACTTATGGGTAATTGAAACATCAGGTGATATTGAAGCCTTGAAAAGAGAATTCCCACTTCAAAAAGCAGGGTTGAACGTTGTTTGGACTAACGACATGACTTTTTATCGAACAAGAAAAGTTCGCATCTTGAACGGAACACACTCAATGTTTACTGCAGGTGCATTTTTAAGCGGTTTAACAACGGTTGAAGAAAGTATTAATAATCCGGTTATTTACTCATTTATTAAACTTGGACTTTTCGGTGAAATTATTCCTTCAATGGACGGAGATACAGATGAACTTTTCAACTATGCAAACAGTGTATTGGAAAGATTTAGTAATCCATACATCCGACATTTACTAATTGATATATGTTTAAATTATACATCAAAATTTAAGACACGTAATTTACCGTCCATTAAAAGTTACATTGAAAGATACAATGCCGTACCTCAATGTTTGGCTTTTAGCATGGCAGCAATTACAATGTTTTACAAAGGAAATGATGTAACTAACCGTCAAATGACAGGAATGCGTCAAACTAGTGACGAAAAAGAACCGGAAATGTATTTAATCAAAGACGATGAAAGTGTTTTAACTTTTTTTGAATTATTGCATAAACGCACAAATAATCCGAAAGAGCTTGCAAATGCCGTATTAACAAATGATTCTTTGTGGGGAGAAGATTTGACAAAACTTCCAGGCTTTGAAGAAGCTGTTTCACATCACATTGAAGAAATTCAAACAAAAGGTATGCTCCATGCAGTTGACGGTGTTCGCCCTAGCGTAATTAAGCCGATAAAATAATATATTTTATAGTGTATTTTTTTTCACGGAGATAACAATGAAAACATCTATTCAAATACATAATGATGATGGTGTTGCTGTTGCGTTGGAACCATTAGCCAAAGGCAATGTTCAAACAGTAGAATTTGCAGGAAAAACAATTTCCATAACATTAATCGATGACATTCCTGCAGGACACAAGTTTGCATTAAAAGATTTTACGGTCGATGAACCGGTAATTAAATACGGCTATCCAATAGGTGCTGCAAAAAAAGAAATCAAAACGGGAGAGCATGTTCATGTTCACAACATAAAAACCTTGCTTTCTGAAACTGCAGAATATCATTATGATGAAAATGCTGCAAAAACCGCCGCTGAAGAATGGAAAAAAGCAAATAAATCTATTGACGCACCAAAAATTAAAGCATACAGAAGAGATAACGGTAAAATAGGCATTCGTAACGAAATTTGGATTGTACCGACAGTAGGATGCGTAAATCGTATTGCTGAAAATTTAGCATCCTGGGCAAACGGTGTTTTTTGTTGTGGAGAACCAAAACCAAGCGAAACCGGTGGCTTAGAAGGAGTTTTTGCATGGACACATCCATACGGTTGTAGTCAAATGGGAGATGACCATGAAAAAACACGCACTATTTTAGCAAATTTAGTTCACCATCCGAATGCAGGTGCTGTTTTAGTTTTAGGTCTTGGTTGCGAAAATAACACAGTGGCTCAATTTAAACAAGCACTTGGTGAATATGATGAAAATAGAGTTAAGTTTTTAGTTGCACAAGACTCAAGTGACGAAATTGCAGAAGGCAAAAAAATACTAAAAGAGTTAGCAAAATATTGTGATGATTTTAAACGCACAGATGCTTCGCTTGATGAAGTAATAATGGGCATGAAATGTGGCGGTTCAGATGGACTGTCCGGTATTACTGCAAATGCCCTAGTAGGAAAAGTTTGTGACACAATGACAGCAATGAATGCTTCCGTAATTCTCACAGAAGTTCCTGAAATGTTCGGTGCTGAACAAATGCTTATGGACCGATGCCAAGATGAAGATATGTTTAAAAAAACGGTTGATTTAATTAATAATTTCAAAGATTATTATACACGACACGGACAAGTTGTTTACGAAAATCCATCTCCTGGAAACAAGGCAGGTGGAATTACAACATTAGAAGATAAATCACTAGGTTGTGTTCAAAAAGGTGGAAAAGCACCGGTATGTGGTGTATTAAATTATGGCGAAAGAATAAAAAATCGTGGCTTAAACTTATTGGAAGGACCGGGCAATGATATTGTTTCAACGACAGCTATGACAGCAAGCGGTGCACATATCATCCTTTTTACAACCGGACGCGGGACCCCACTTGGAGCACCGGTTCCCACAGTGAAAATTGCTACAAATCATGACTTAGCACAAAAAAAAGCTGCATGGATAGACTTTGACGCATCATTGACATTAATAAACAATCCCGATACAGTGCGCGACAACTTAATTCAACTTTTGTGCGATATTGCATCAGGAAAAAAACAAACACGTAACGAAATTAACGGATACCGTGAAATTGCAATTTTCAAAGAAGGCGTAACTTTATAAATTAATTAAACAAAAGGGGCAAAACTATTTTACACGACTGTTTAACCCCTCTTATCTTAAATGCAACAAATAATTTGTAAAAATTTTATTTTTTTTCATTTTATTTAATTATATAACACAAAAAAAAGCCTAAAATCCGCAAAATTAGGATCTTAGGCTTTTTTTAATGTTTCACAAAATTGCCGTTACGGATTAACTGTTGCCTTATAAACAGGTGTTAAAGCACCATCTTGACGAATAATTTCCATCATAACAGCAGACTTAATCGGATTACGTTTTTCATCAAATGTTAAATGTCCTGTTACATAATCACCATCAGTCAATTCCAATTGGGAACGTACAGTCGAAGCGTCCTCCGAACCGGCTCTAATCATTGCATCTTTAAGCATATACATACAGTCATAACCTAAAGCCGCAAAAGAAACAGGCACCGAACCATAAGATTCCTTATAATTTGCAACAAATTCAATTACACGAGAATCGGTTGAATCTGCAGCATAATGATCCGAATAAAATCCGTTAAGAATTTCATCTCCGGCATTATCAACAATACCACCCCAGCCGTCTGCACCAACAATCGGAACACTTATGCCTTGAGCACGCAATTGTTTTGCAATTAATGCAACAGCCACATAATAATCCGGTAAATATACAACATCAGGAGCTGCATTTTTTATTTTTGTTAATTGAGCATTAAAATCTTTGTCGCCTGTACTGTAAGACTCAGCAGCAACAAGACTACCGCCACCTTTTTCAAAAGCAATTTTAAAGTTTTCATAAAGACCAACAGAATAATCATTATCAAGATCGTATAAAACGGCTGCTTTTGAAAGACCTAAATTTTCAACAGCAAATTTACCGCCTACAGTACCTTGAAACGGATCGATAAAACAAGCTCTAAAAATGTAATTACCTGCATCCGTAATGCTTTCCATAGTAGCTGCCGGTGCAAAAAGCAAAACCTTTTGTGACTGTGCCAAAGAAGTTATTGCTGCAGTACAACCTGACGTCAAAGAACCGACAATTATTTTTGCACCATCCTTTGTTGTAAGTTTTTTATACGCATTTACTGTTTTTTCAGGATTTCCTTCATCATCCTCGGCAATCATTACAACTTGTTTACCATTAATTCCTCCGGCGGCATTAATTTCCTTAATGGCCATTTCCATGCCGTTTCGTGCTTCAACACCATAAACAGCTACAGGTCCGGAAAGAGGATAAATACCTCCAATTAAAATAGTATCGCTTGTTTTTTTTGTACAACCAAAAACAAACAATAAACCTACAACCATAAAAATTGATAAAACGATAGATTTTTGTTTTTTCATCATTTCTCCTATTAAAATGTGGAATTAATCTCATTTATTTAACACATTCTTTTAACTATAAATCACAACTAACAATGTGTCAAGTTTTTATTTGCAAATTGTTGCAATTTGTTGTTATTTAATAACACAAACTAAACACAAGACTTTTTGTAAAGAAACGGAACAGATACGAGGCGCAAGGTGTAACCTGTAAAAAGTAACTTCCTATAATGAATCAGCACATCTATGGACAAATCTAATATCGCACCACTTGAAGCCAAATATACACTACCTTGAAATATTTGAGTTAAATTAAGATGCTGAAAACCGGAATATAAAAGCGACTCACTTGCTTCCATTACGGCTCCATCTATTTTAAAATAGTGCGTCATGATAATGGCCACAATGCCTGTAACAACAGAAGCAATAACTGAACTTAAAATTGCAACATATGAATATTTTTTCAAACCTGCAACTAATAATATTGTGCTTATGGCAATTATGTTTCCTATGACAAGCGAAATTAAAAGGGGTGGATATCCTTTCAATGAAAGCGGTATAATTAATTTCCATATACAAAGAAGTGTAAAAATAAAACTTAAGATTGTACGAAAACCTGTAAATCCTGAAACAAGAAGTAAAAGAATAGCAAAGCATAAAAATAAAATTATTTCTTTTGTAATACGATAGTGGTCAATCATATTCGTAAAAATTATTTTGCCGTCTTTATCTTGTTCGATTATCGCCCAAACTATATCACCTTTTGCATTTGCTGCAGGTGTTGCATGGTTCAATGTTACTGTTGAAACAATTCCGATTTTCCAACCTTGTTCCTTAAAATATTCAGATAAATTTTTAGCGTCTTTTGTTTTATCAACTAATTTACCGATTACTCCGGAGTGTGTTTTTACACCACAAGAAAATGATGTTGCAGTTGATGCAGAGTCCGGACAAAATGATGTTGAGTCTTGTGTCGTTGCTATACCATTCACAGGAAAGCTTGTAAAAGCAAGATTTGCAAGTTCCACTTCACCAACAGTATTGTTTCCTAAATATACGCGAGCTGCATTAGCTTGCACATGGCTTAAACCATCTCCAATAAACATGAAAACGTACTTAGGTTTTTCATTTGATACTGAACCTGCAGTACCTTTTGCAACATTGCTTCCGCTTTTACACGAAATCATTAGAGCAAAAATTACCATAGCAACAATAATTTTGCTCAAGTTTTTAAACATCTTCATAATATTCTCCTAAAAAATGTTTTACTGAAATTGTAAAAATCCAAATTTTTCCACAATTCAGTCTTTTACCAGCTAGAGAATAATCTGTAAATATAAAATTAAAATTAATATTTTGTTAAATCTATGTATGTTTTTGGAAAGAAATTTCAAACATCTATGAAGACTTTATTAAAATAATGCTTGTACAAGTTGTTTTATGTTTTGAATTTCTTGAACACCTGTTTCTTTTTCAGGTGCAAGAATGTTCATAAAGCCTAAACTTTGTGCAGTTTTTACCCGCTGTTTTAATCGCGGCACAGGACGTATTTCACCTGCAAGACTTAATTCACCCACAACAACTGTAGATTCAGGCAAGCTCACATCTGTACGTGCCGAATACAGTGCCGCAGCCAACGCTCCGTCAATTGCACTTTCAGTCAACTTAATTCCGCCTGCAACATTTATATAAAGGTCTTGATCACTAAATTTTAGGCCGGCACGTTTTTCTAAAACAGCGGCTATACGACTCACCCGATTGTTATCAATTCGGTCTGAATAAACTCGTGTTATTGTGCTTTTTGCCGGCACACATAATGCCTGAATTTCCACCAAAAAAACACGACTGCCTTCAAAAACGGGAGCAACAGCAACTCCGGCAGGCAACTTCTCCGAACGTCGCGTTATAAACATTGTGCTTGGGTCTTCCACAGGTGTCAAACCTTTTTCGCCCATTGAAAAAATGCCCAATTCATCTATTGAACCGAATCGATTTTTTTGTGCACGCAAAAAGCGAATTTCGTCATCATTTCTGTCAAAGGAAATCACTGTGTCTACCATATGCTCCAAAGACTTAGGACCGGCTATAGCTCCCTCTTTTGTTACATGTGCCACCAAAAACATTACAGCGTCGTTTTCTTTTACCCAGCTTATCAACTCATTAGCACAATATTTCAACTGATTTACAGTTCCTGGCACAAGTCCTGCTTCCGCCGAATATACAGTTTGAATTGAATCTATAACAACAAAAACCGGATTGATAGAAATAAAGGCTTCTTCAATATCTTCCAGTCGTGTTGTACACAAAATTTTAATATTTTTACAATCAAGTCCAAGCCTATCTGCACGGGAGCGAACTTGGGATGCAGATTCTTCACCGGAAACGTAAAGCACACTTTCTGAACTATTTTCAGAAATAGCAGCTAATGTTTGAAGTAATAAAGTGGACTTTCCAATGCCGGGTTCCCCGCCAATTAAGACAGCCGAACTTTTCATTGCTCCTCCACCCAAAACACGATCAAATTCACTAATGCCGGAAAACAAACGCTCCCCTTCCATCGGATCAACTTTAACTAACGACATAGGTTTTATTCGTGTTGTGCTTTTTGAGCCTATCCCTAATCCACCTACATCGTTAACAGAAGCAACAGAATGTTCAACAAAACTATTCCATTGACCGCAATCAGGGCATCGCCCTAACCACTTTGGTTGACTATGTCCACAATTATTACATTTAAATATTATTTCATTTTTCTTTTTTGCCATATAAACATAATACGAAAAATTATATTTATTTGCAAATCTTTTTTATTTATTTTGAGTAGTCATAAAATAAAAAAATATCAAACCTTAAACTTTCCTATTTCTATAGCTAGACTTTCTATACTATCTTTATTCTTTTGACTAATTTCATTTACTTCCTGTACCGCATTACTAATTTGTGTTGCACCTACAGCCATCTCATTCATGCTATCCGTTATTATTCGTGTTAAATTATCAAGATTTTTCATTTCCTCAGCAATAAGCTCACTGCTTTTAAGCATTTCATCAGAACCGTCTTTTACCTCCATGGTCACAGAACTAATATCTTGAATAGCCGTAAGAATTTCTATGCTAGCATTTTCCTGTTCTCGCATTGCTTGCGTAATTTGCATACTCAAATTTTTTGTTTTTTCTGACAAAGAAGAAATTATATCAAACTTATCTTCCACCGTTTTAACAGATGAAGAAACATCGCCTATTTCTGCACTAAAACTTTTTAAGGCTGTTGTTATTCTTTTTCCTTGCATATTTGATTCTTCAGCAAGTTTTCTAATTTCATCGGCAACAACGGCAAATCCCTTTCCTGCATTTCCTGCATGAGCCGCTTCAATTGCAGCATTCATAGCAAGCAAGTTTGTTTGACTGGCAATACTTTGAATAACATTACTTGCCTCCAACAAACTGCCGGATTCATCATTAATTTTTTTTATAATTCCAATTACGTTATTCAAAAAAGATTTTCCGTCATCTGTGGCATACGAAAGATCTTGTACAACTTTATCATTTCCTTCCAAAGTTTGTGCAACTGTTTTTATATTTGCCGTCATCTGCTCAATTGAAGCGGACGACTCTATAATACTTGCCGATTGTGCTTCAATACTTGCGTTTAAATTTTTTATCGTGCGTATAATTTCTTCCATCGTTGCTACCGTTTCAGTAACACTTGCAGACTGATTAATTGCCTGATTTTTTACGCCTTCAATATTCACACTAATTTGATGCACAGCACTTGCCGTTTCTGTCATATTAATTGCAAGCTCATTTCCAACATCTTTCATAACAACAGTGTTGCCTCTTGCCATTATCAATGACTTATGAATCTTTTCAATAGTTTGATTAAAATATTGTTGCATCTCTGTAATTTCATTATTACCTGTAATATCTAAGCGTGATGTTAAGTCCCCATCTCCTTCAGCAATATTTTTTAAAGCATTTGTCGTTTTAGTGATAGGTCGAAGAATTTTTAAAGACATGAAAAAAATTATCACTAAATAAAAAACAATTATGATTATAGACAGAAATATAAGCTCCAAACGCAAAGCTACTATTCCATCAACAAAATCGTTTTTAGGTGCACGAACAACAATAGTCCAACCCATATCGTTTTTTACTACACCGGCCATTATATATTCCCCTTCAAAAGGATAATACGAAATTTCCGGAATTTCTATCTTTGCATATTCTTGTATAAATAACCACAATGTTTCATTTACTTTTTTCTTTTCTTTTACAAAATTTCTGTTTTTATGAGCAATATCAACACCATCTTCATCTACAATAAAACATCCTCCCGTTTTTCCTACAACAATATCATCTATTTGCTCTGTTAGCCATAAACCATCAACATTAATTCCAAGTACACCAATAAATTTATTATTTTCAGAATAAATCGGTAAAGAAAAAGTAATAACTAATTCATTTTGATTAATATATGGAGAAGATACGTACCTATTTCCTTTTTTTGCCTCAACAAACCAAATATTATCTACAAAGGACTTTTTTTTCCCGTTTGACTGGTGCCACATTCCTTCAGTATCTATTATAAATAAATCTTTGAGTACAGGATATTTTTTTAAAACTTCATTGAGAAAATTTGTTTTATTAAAAAATGAAATTGATTCATCATTAAGTTCAGGGCGATGAGTAAAATCTTCAAGAAATTGAAAAAACAAATTTATTCTTCCATTAATAATTTCTGTAACATCTATAGTTTTATCTTTTAAATGACTTTCAACTTTTTCAAATACAGACAGACGAGCTTTTTTCAATGCTATTAAAGATAAAGTTGCTATTGACATAAAAAGAATTGCACCTAACATAAGGATCATTTGATTTCTTAATGAAAAACGTTTTTTATTATTTGTTTTTTGAACGGAAAGTATAGTATCTTTTTTTCCACTCATTCTTGCCACCTTTAAAATATAAGTTTATAAGAAAGCATATCATAAATATTAATTATAGTAAATATTTTAACACATTACAATATATTTGATATAAAACTTTATCTTTGCATTGATATGTTTAATATTTGTAATGATTTGTTTTCTTTAATATAATTTAGATATATGATAACTTTTACAAACAAATACGAAAATGAAGTAAAAATTTTTACAGACCAAATTGACGACACTTCTCTTGCACAAATCACTGAACTTGCCAATTGCGAGCCGTATGCTCACTCAAAAATTCGTATCATGCCCGATGTTCATGCAGGAAAGGGTTGTACAATTGGAACAACAATGACAATTCGCGATTGCATTACACCAAACCTTGTAGGTGTAGACATTGGTTGCGGAATGCTTACAATTGAGCTAAATATATCATCCGTAGATTTTAAAACATTGGACAAAATTATTTATGAGTTAATTCCGCACGGCTTTGACATACACAAACATCCGAGCGATTATGATTTTTCTGATTTACGTTGTGCAAATAATCCTGACATCGATTTGTACAGAGGTCAATGTTCACTTGGCACACTTGGTGGAGGTAATCATTTTATAGAAATTGACAAAGATGATAATGGCACTTTATATCTTATCATTCATTCCGGCTCACGAAACATTGGACTCAGCGTTGCAACACATTATCAAAAAATTGCAGAAAACACAAATCGATGTCAAGAAAATCGTGAGCTTTCGTTTCTAACGAACAATGATTTTTCAAACTATATTCATGATGTAAAAATTATGCAACAGTTTGCTAGCGACAATCGTAAACGCATGGCAGAAATTATCTTGGCCACTATGGGTTGGATTGCAAAAAACCAATTTGAAACAATTCATAATTATATTGACACTGACAAAATGATTTTGCGCAAAGGAGCAATCCGTGCTGAAAAAGATGAACGCGTTTTAATCCCCATAAATATGAAAGACGGTTGCATCATAGCACGCGGACATGGTAATCCTGACTGGAATTTTTCAGCACCACACGGAGCAGGTAGAGTTCTTTCACGAACACAAGCAAAAAAACAACTTTCTATGAATACATTTCAAAATTCTATGAAAGGCATTTATACAACATCGGTTAAAAAATCTACACTTGATGAATCTCCTGAGGCTTACAAAAGTATATCCGATATTTTATCGTGGATTAACGACAGTGTTACGGTAGAAAAAATTATAAAACCCATTTACAATTTCAAGGCTTAATATTTGTTTCATGCGAAATACTATTTGTACTGTCTTTTTTTGTAGACAATGTTGTTACAATTAATGCGGTTAAAACAAGTATGCCTCCAAATACAATATTTAATGTCAATTTTTCAGATAAAAAAAATACAGAAGATAAAACAGTTACAACAGGTTCTAAAGTAGACACAAGTGCAGCTATTGATGCCCCTGTTCTTTCCATTCCGTTAAGAAAAGACCAAAAAGCAAGAACCGTTGAAATCATAGCTATTAAAAAAACAGATGCATATCCTAAACTGTCGACCGGCGGAACAAATCCTGTAAAAATGTTTATTATACCATATGCAAATGCTGTACCTAACATAATAAATGCTGATGACTGAACACTCATTCCTTCTTTTTTTTTGCATTAAATTCGCCACCTATAATTACAAGTGCTCCTGTTAGAGAAAGTATTAATGAGATTATTTTTAGCACGGAAACTTTTTCTTTCATAAACAAGACAGAACCTAACATTACAAATGCCGGATATGTATATAACAAAAGTGAAACGACACCGGCAGATGCATAATTCAACGCCATAAAATAACAACAAGACTGCCCTGCATATCCAAAAAAACCAAGAAGCAAAAACAAAATACTTTCTTTTTTTGAAGGGAAAGATAACTTTCTGATAAATATTAGAGAAAACATAAATAATGCTGCAACTGAAAATCTAAGGAAAAGCAAAGTAAACGTACCGACGTTTGCTGAATAAGCCATCTTTGCAAAAATAGGTGTAAAACCAAAAGAGATTGCCGATATTGCAACGAGAAATATTCCGTTATTTTTTTTCTGTTTTTTCATAGCATTTTATTATTGGTAACTTTTTTAAAACCATAATTTGGTTCAAAAAAAAGGCTATAAAATTTATAGCCTTTCCTATCTAACAAGTGTTTTTTGATTAACCTATTTCCTTATCTGAAAAAAACGGAACATATTGCATATCTATTTTCATAATATGATTTGTTATCCAATCTATTAAAAAATCTAAAACATTTATACTTATACCAAGCTCACTTTTTTTATTTCGTTCAATAAATTCTGCTATTTTATCTACATATATTTTATGCAAGGCCTTATGTTCTTCTTTTTTAGGATAATTATATTTATCGAATGCACGTTCTTCATTCCCAAAATGATACACAGTATAATCTGAAAGTTCTTGCAAAATATTACCGATAACTTCACTTGCTTTTCGTGCTTTCATGGCCTCATTTAAATCATTGATAATTGAAATCAATTTTTTGTGTTGCTCATCGATCGTATCAATACCAACTGCAATTTTTTTTGTCCATTCAAATAACTTCATTCGTTTCCCCCCAATAGAGTATGTATTATATTTAAATTTTTTTATTGTTACTTTACATTAATAATTATACACTAAAATCATTTTTTTTCATCATTTTTAAAATTATTTTACTTTCATTTTTTTTTCTTTCATTTAAAAATAATTTTTTTCCCATAATTTATTTAATCCTTAATATCTTGAAAAAATAATATATTTAACCGATAATAAAATTATGCAATTATTAATATTAGTCTTAAATAAGACGGAAAAATTAAATGACTTACTTTTAGCTCTTGGAAACAATGGTATTTCCGGTGGTACCATTTTAGACTCAACCGGAATGGCACGAATGTTATACGATTCAAACATAGGCATTCCTTTTTTCAGTGCAATAAATATGATGATGAGCGATGGTCGACCTATGAATAAAACTGTGTTTATGGTTTTAGACGACGACAAAGTAGACACTGCAAAAGACACAATAAAAACCGTTTGTAATTTTAATGAACCCGGCGTTGGAGTAATGTTTACATTGCCTGTTTCATCTTTTGAAGGTTCAAAAAAACTATAAAAATTTGACATCTTTTTTTATTATATTTTTATTTGTATTTTAAAAAAAATAATATTTACTCATTGTTTTTAATAAGAGGTTTAAAATGAATATTTTATATTATCTTGGCATTGTGCTTTTAGCAGGATTAGGTGTTGCTAAGATATTGCGAAAAATTAAATTTCCAAATGTAACCGGATATTTAATTGCCGGTATTTTAATTGGTCATAATGTCTTAAATCTGGTTCCTAAGAATATTGTAACCGAACTTAATATTGTTTCTGAAGTTGCTCTTGGTTTTATTGCTTATTCAATTGGAAGCTCCTTTCGTTTTTCAAATCTTAAACAACAAGGCAAAGGTACAGTTGTCATAGCTTTTATGGAAGCTTTAATGGCTATGCTCTTAGTCTTTCTTGTATTATTTTTCGTGCTTAAAACGGACTTACCTTTTGCCCTAATGATCAGCTCAATAGCATGTGCAACTGCTCCTGCCGCAACGCTTATGGTTATTCGCCAATATAATGCAAAAGGTCCTCTTGTTGATACTTTGTTACCCGTTGTTGCCTTAGATGATATGGTTAGTATTATTGCATTCGGTGTTGCCGCTTCAATTTCAAAAGCTTTAATAAGCGGCACCGGCACAAATATTCAGGCGATGCTCTTAGTGCCTTTTTGGGAAATTACCCTTGCTTTTTTACTAGGCATTAGTTTAGGACTTTTGCTTACTCTCTTTTTAAAATTTACAAAGTCTGAAGGAAACTATCTTAATATAATTATTGCAGTTATTTTTATCGGTATTGCAATTGCTATTTATTTTAAAATTTCACCTTTGTTATTGTGCATGGCTTTAGGAGCATTTATTGCAAATGCATTACCTAATCCTGCAAAAGCATTTAATATTGTTGACCCCATAACAACACCCATTTTTGTAATATTTTTTACAATTTCAGGTGCAGCCTTAGACTTAGGTTCTCTTGTACATGTTGGTGTCATAGGAGTTACATATCTAGTTGTGCGGGCAATTGGAAAATGGATCGGTACATATATTTCATGTAAAATGTTTAATAAACCCAAAACAGTTACACGATATTTAGGAATTGCTCTTATGCCACAAGCAGGAGTTGCACTGGGACTTTCTCTCATGGCTGCTAACCTAATTGGTGGAGAACACGGCGACCAAGTTCGCACCGTTATCTTGGCAACAACCGTTGTTTATGAATTAATTGGTCCTCTTGCCGCAAAGTTTGCACTAAAAAAAGCCGGTGAGCTTCATGAATAAGTTTCAGTTTCTAATTTTTCATTCGGTATAAATTCCCATTTTTTTTCTATATTAAGTGGTTCCAGACGCTCACCGGGAAGTAAAAATGCACCACTTTTCTCATACATATCTTTTAATGGACGTTGAATACCGTCATAAATTGTTGTTTTAAAGTAAATTCTTCTGAATTTTCATCTTTCCAGTATAAAAAAACATATCCTTCTTTCAACGGGTCGGTTGCAGGCTTTTTTGCTTTATCACCGCTTTTAACCTTCTGAACGTCAGGAACGGGTGTTCCTCCGTCCGTTTCAAAAGTTACATCATAAGATGGGAGGGCTACATTATTTGGACAGCTTGTGAATATTGTCAAAATCAAAACTATTCCAACCACTTGTAAAATTAGCTTTTTTATCACGCCTCCTTTACTAATTTCTCAATTTCTTTATATAAATCTTAACACACATTAAATGAAAAACATAACTTAACGATTGTCAATATTGCTTTCCTCAATGGTACTTTCCACAACATAAAAAAATTTCTCATCGTGCAAGCACATCCACTTCTTCATCTTTACTGCCTTCTAAGCGAATTACAACTTTATTCGGCAAGCATGCAATCCATTGACCGCTTTTTTCAATTTTGCCTGCAGAAACACACGTTCCATTCGGACAACATGACTCAACAACATACACTTTACCATCTTCAATACCAACTATAGTTTTACCTATTGCTCCTTCAATTTCATACAATCCGTTTTTTTCTAAACTAAAAACATATTTTCCTTTTGGAGACTCTACAACTAATAACTTTTGTCCCTTATCCTTTTCAACCGCAAAAACAATGCTTAACAAAACCACACATAATGAGAAAAAAACGAACAAAAGATCAAAAGGCTTCACAAATTTTTTCATACAAATTTATTAGCATAAATTTCACATTTTTGCTATACTTTTATTATGTTCTCACATTGTTATAAATGTTTCCGACCCAAAGTTTCTTGTTACTGTTGTCAAATTAAACCGTTTAACTGTGGCATCAAATTTATTTTCTTAATGCATCCTAAAGAAGCATATCACATGAAAACCGGAACAGGAAGACTTTCACATCTCTTTTTAGAAGAATCTGAAATTATAATAGGAACTGATTTTACAGAAAACAAACGACTTAATGAACTTTTGAACGATAATCATTATTACCCTGTTTTACTTTATCCTGATAAAAATGCATGGACAACACAAAACAATGAATTTAAAAATACAATAGCAGAAAAAACTCTTTTAGTAATTATACTTGATGCAACTTGGTTTTTTGCAAAAAAAATGCTACGGCTAAGTTTAAATTTGCATAATTTACCTAAACTTTCTTTTTACACTGAATATACTTCACAATTTATATTCAAAAAACAACCGGCAAAGGAATGTCTTTCAACAATAGAATCATGTTATTATTTGATAAAAGAACTTCAAGATGTTTACATAGTAAAAAAAGATATTAATCCCGAACCCCTTATGGAGCTTTTTAAGAAAATGATAACGTATCAGCTTGATGCAGAAAAAAAAAGACTTGACTCCGGCGAACCATCAAGATATTCACGCAAAATCAAGCCTTAATCTTGTATCATTATTTTACATTTTTATTTATTATCCTGGTATTCCATTTGCCTGTTTTAATATCTATAAATCTAACAAATAAACTTATTTTATTTTCTTCATTTAACGAAGACCAAATTTTTTTTGAAAACTCATCAATATTTCCGGAAATTTCAACTAATTTAGGCTCTCCTTCGAAACTTGGCAAAGGATTTTCATCTTTCATATAAGTATGAATAAAACGTGCTTTTCCCGCAGGAGGATTTTCATATGCAAATGTAAATCCATTACAACTTTCAGGATTACCTTCATCACTTTTTAAAATGGACATAGCAAAATTATAAGTGCCTTTTTCAATATGCAACACACCTGAAATTCGTGGCGTATAATTTGGTGCATCCGGCTCAAATTCACGCATTCGTAAACTTTGCTCAAAAGTATATTGATTATCCAAGCCATCATAAATTGTATCGGTTTGATCTCCATTCGTTACAATTGTTTTGTTTCCTAAAACACGCACCGGTGCATAAATTATCAAACTCGGATCAGTCATCTTAGATGAATCAAATGCTTGAGTTTTAATTCCTTCCCCGTCTTCTACAAAAATACGGTTACGACTATTTTCGCTACGTCCCATAATAAAATATGCCATTACAGCATTATTTCCATCATCACTTTTACCAATTATGATTCCGCGCCCGTGATAAGAATTTTCTTTTAATTCTTTTTCTATTGATATAACATTCATATTATTATTTTACTCTTTCATACTTTTTTTTTCAATAACTTGTTTTACTGCGACATCATATGTCCCGCATAACAATATATATTTATAATATGAAAACAAAAACTTACTATTCAATTATTGCAAAAGACAAAGATTTTTCTCTCTGTAACAAATGGTTTTTTCAAAAATCTTCTACCGGAGAACTTATTCTTATTGATAATACAAATTTAATAGAAGAAATTAATAAAACCGTGTGCGATTTTTCCATAGATATTAGCCCTTTTTTTTCTACTTCTTGGTATACATATTTTGATAATAAACTCTTTTCTAAAATTTTCATTGAGGTTCACGGTTCAAAAAATTTTGAAAATACTTCTTTTTTTCCATATCTTATACGCATTTCTTCTTTGTTAGTTGCCATAAATGCAAAAGATAGTTTACTTGTTTATGAACTATTACAACGCCACCAAAAAACTTTAATGAAATTTCCTAAACTTACCATGCAAATTTTAAAGCCCTTTTCAGTTGAAACACTTTTTACTTCTATTTATGGTGGCTTTAATTACTTTTCTGAAACGGATTTGCAAAAAGTATTAAATGGCAACTTTAACAAAACTCCACACGAATGGAACATTGTTGAATGTCTTTTTCATGCAAGCAAAGATAGGCTTTTTGCGAAAACTTCTATAAAAGGAACAAAGAATCCTAAAGAATTAATGATTGAATTTTTTAAAAATAATACAGATGTTGTTTTAACAATGAGCTTAGTCGGTACAAATTTTGAGTCTTGGGTTCCACAAAACTTAAATTATCTTAGCATTAAACTTCAAAAAGCACAAAAAAAAGATTTTCTACACGGTACGCATTTTACAACAAAAGCACGTGAGCACATTTTTTCTAAAACAAATAGCATTGTAAAAGCTGAACCACAAAATCCATTTGACACCAATGCAATTGCAGTTTTTTTTCATGACATTCAGGCAAAGGCAAAAGGTCAATATGTTTTTCAAAAAGCAGGTTATCTTAGACGCACCGGAGCTGAAATTATTCGTCGTTCACGTCCTAATAAACTTATCTTTGATTCAAAATTATTTAGAATAGGTAATGCTTTTTCAAACCAATTATCAACAGTTGTAATTTCTATCACAATCTAAAATTCATTTATAAAAAATAAACCAGTGTTTTTTAAAAATTCTTTTACAGTTTTTTCATACAAAAACGCATCTTTAATAATACATTTAGCATGTTCTGCTTCAGGAAAACTAATCTTCATTTTTGGACAATGTTTTGCACTATCATAAAGCATTGTCATGTGTGAAGCAGATATTAATTCATCTTTATCACCATGTATAAAGCAAATAGGCGTTTTAACTTTTGTAATTGCTTTATATGGATTAACTTTACCTAAAATCAGTCTAAATTTTAAGACAGATGCTAGATTAATAAAATAATACATAAATACAGGTTTTTTTTCTTTTTTAAGTGCATCTTTAATAAATTTTTTTGCACTATAAAAAGCACAATCTGAAAATGTAAACATTAAATTTTCTTTTTGTAATTTTTTTGTTGCAAATAAAGTTGTAACCGCACCCATTGACTCTCCATGCAAACCAAAAAGCGTGTCATCACCAAATTTATTTTTTAAATATTGTACAATTTCATATAAGTCTTTTGACTCAGTCAACCCCAATTTTACATTATGTGATTTAGTTTTTCCATGACCACGTAAATCATAAACAACAGTTGAAAATCCTAACTTCCAAAACAAATTTGCATATTTAATACTATTTAAATGCATACCGCGTAGTCCGTGAGAAATTATAACTATTTTCTTGTTTTTTTCAAAATTAGACTGTTTATTTAAAATGCAATATAGCTCATAATCATCAAAGGATTTTACCCAAAACTCTTCTTTGGGTAAAGTTTCCCAAATCTGCCAAAATCCTTCTTTTTCACACCGTATTTTTAATTCTTCTTCCGTATGCAATTTTGGCTGTGAACACATTTTTGCCGGCTTTATGCTTTTTACAGTCAAGAAACCTATAGAAAATAAAATTAACATTAAAACAATAGTTCTAATGAGCATTTTACACTTTCCTTTTTTAAAGAACCGCGTCTAAAGCCTCAACAACCTTTGCATCATAAATATTCGGTCTGGATTTTAATTCTTCCAATGCACTTTCTTTATCAGATATTCCACGATAATTACGTCGAGAAATTAATGCGACAAAACTTTCTGCAACACGTAAAATACGTGCAATATCAGGAATTTTATCGCCTGTAATTCCATAAGGATAACCGGAACCATCCATATTTTCATGATGCATTAAAACTGCATCTTCAAAAACTTGCCTATACTCTTTTGGAACAAAGCCTAATTGTTCTACACTCTTTTTCACATGGTCACGAATTTCTGCTTTTTGCTCATCAGATAATTTTCCTGTAATACTAAACAAATTTCTATCAATTAATAAAAAACCTGCATCATAAACCATAGCCGCACAAAAATATAATGACGATAAAAAAGAACCGAATTGCATTTGTTGAGAAATTTTGAAAACCATTTCAGAGACGTTTTTTGAATTATTTTTGCGTCCTGTTACATTATCCACTTCTGCACCTAAGCGTTCACATTTAATGGCCAAATCTTTAAGCACTTCTTCTTCTTTTTGAGACATTTCTGACTGGGCTAAAGCAACATAACTTAACTTTGACCTACCTGCAGAACGCAAATTTTCATCACTGCCATCGCCAATGCCAATTATGCCACCACGTCCGTCCATTCCGGAAATACGTGCAACCATTTCCATTGTTGCTTCAAACTGTTCTCTTTGTTTTCTACTATTACGTAAATTTGCAGCTCCAACAACCAAAACAATAATAAAGATTATTATTACTAAGGTAACGGTTGCAGCTAAAATAAAAAACAGCATCGTTGTGTTAGTCTTTGTAGTTTTTGTAGAGTCCTTTAAAGCAGCTTCAAAAGCATCTCTTTGCATTTCAAGGCTTTTCTGTTGTGCTAAAAGCTCCAATTCTTTATCTTTTTGTTTATCCTCACGTGCCATTTCAAGCACTTTTTTTAAAACATCAAGTTCTTTATTAAGATTATTAATTTGTTTTTTATATTCCGCTTCATTTTGAGATGCTTGAGCTGCAACCGCCGCTGCTGAAGTTCCTGATTTTGGCATTATAGTCGTTGTTGTTTGAGGAATAGCTCCCCATGCAACATCTTGACTTTCAAGGGTGTTAATAACTTTCACCAAACGTGCAACACGCTCCGTACTCAAAAATTCATATTCAAGCAACTTATCTTTTACGCTACTAAATCCTTCCATATCACGCGTATCACGAATTTCTACCAAATATGAATAATAAACATTTTCCGCTAAAATTTCGACATTTTGTGGTACTTTATCTTGAGGATATTGACTTAAAACATAATTAATATAGTCAAACGCCTTTTTATACTCTCGCTTTGTGAGATTTTCATTTGCTGCATCAAGATAGCGTTCAATTAAAGCACCTTGAGAAAAAAGAGTAACCAATAATGACAAAAACACGCAAACCAGAACAACTCTCTTTTTAGTCATTTTTTCCAACTCCAATACTTATTATAATTTTTGTTTGATTATGTATACCTAAGGTTGTCAAAGAAAAAGTATCTATTAATGCAAGATTTAAACCAACTTTTAAATTATTTAAATCTGCCATTTCTAACAAAGCATTTACACCCACTTCAAAACTTGTATTTACTCCGGAATTAAACAAATGTCCAAAATTATAATCGGCATATCCATTAAATGTAAAATTTCCGGCAGAAAAATCCTTAAATCCTATTCCGAATGTTGGACCTAAAAATTCTTCAGGGATAGATGTTGTTGCGTCAGTCGTTCTATCAACACTTGTTATCGTATTAACATAACCAGCTCTAAAAGTTAAATGCCTGCTAATTCGATTAATTGAACCGACAGCACTAGCTTTTATAGATGTTAAAATATTTAGATAACCTGCAAAAGGCATGAGTAAAATATCCGCAAACGCTTCTCCTCCAATGGAAAAACTGTCCGAATGATACATTATATTTAAATTTGCAGCTAATCCATATTTAGGACTAAAGTTTCCTGCGTCCAAAACAACACCAATGTCTGCCACACCTAAATAAAAACCCCAAGAAATTTGACCAAAACGCATATTGTAGTCCTGATCTAAAAAAACCGTTTCTCCGGATGAAACATTTGTTACAGGTTTATACTCTCTTTTTATAGTATCTTTTGTTCTAGACTCTTCATTTTGCCTTCTAAATTCTTCAAGCTGTTTTTTTTGTTCTTCGGCTTTTTGTTGTTCATTGCGTTTTGCAATTGCTTTTTCAACGGAAGTATAAAATGAAAGTGCTTCAAAGTTGTCCATATTTGCATCAATTAATGCCATAGTTGCTTCAGCGGCAAAATCCAATTCGTTATTTATAAGCAAATCACGTGAATTTTTTAAAATATATGATTCAACTGCAGGATAATCTTTTGCTTTTCGTTTTTCGGCAATCACTTCTTTTAAAGCATTGATATCTTTAGAGCGAAAAGCCGCATCAATTTTTCTATTTATATCGGAAGATGACTGAGCAACAACACAAACAACAGACAAAATCATAAATATCAAAATAAAAATATATTTAACAAAATACTTCAGTCTTTGCATTTAATTTTCCTCCATATATTGTCATTATATTATAAACTCAAAATAATAAATTAACAAGTAAACTCTTACAAAAACCCTTAAAAATGTTCTTTAAAAACTTTTTATTTCGTGTTATAATTGTTAACATGAAATCTATAACTAAAAAGAATACTATAATATTATCGACATTTTTTTCAATTTTAATACTAATTTCTTTCGTAATAATTACTTTAATTAATATAAAGTTAACATGTGTCGGGTTTTATCAAGTTTCTTCCGAAAATCAAAGGGCTATAGTGAGTTTTTTGCAAAAAAATCTTGCCCAAGATAACGGAAAACCTGTAAAATTCGGTATCATTACATATAATGAAAAAGAAGATTTTTTTACACAGTATGAACAAAATCCATGTGATTTACTTTTTACAAAAGATGGAGAAGTTTCAAGAACTTTTGCCAAATCGCAAAAATTAAAATTTAATCCTACTTTAATAGAAACGATGCCATCTACAATGAAAAAAACAAGCAAAAATATATATTATCCGATTATTTTTGATCATTTTGAAGTACTTTCAAAAACAAAAATACCTAACACTTTAGACTCTTTTGTAGAACATGCAAAATCTCTCATTGTAAATAACCAAAAATCCGTTTTTTTTGCCGGTAATGAAGATGAAACTCTTTTACAGCTTATTACTGCTTTGACTGAAGCAAAATATGGTTATGAAGGACTTAATTCAGTTATTAAAGTGTTAAAACAAAATTGTGATTTTGCTTGTCTTTTAGATGCTAGAGTTGCTGAAAATGCCACTTTCCGTGATGTTTTACAAGAACTCATAAACTGGAAAAAATCTGGTATCTTATATGATGAAAACTATAATATGAAAGAATCCGATTTATTAGCAATGATTGAATATGGCTTACCTGAAATTGTCTTTTTACCGCTTTCCACTCATAGAAAAATTCCGAGCCGTTCTTTGGAAACTTATACATCAACAGTTTTTCCTGCGACAAATGTTTTTTCAAAACGTTGCTTAGTAGCTCCTGCCGTTGTAGGCATTCCCATTACCGAACGCAAGTTTTTTTCATCAAAAACTGCAACAAATATTCTTCAATCCATACTGGAAAGTGAAAATATGTCTCAATTAGCTTTATCTTCAAAACTTATTCCTGCAAGTTTAAGTGCAAGAACTGCTGATATTCAAGCGTCAGATGCACGCCTTTGGATAGCAAGTGCTTCTTTAACAACAAATCACATAGCTACCGAAAGTTTCCTGAGTGTTTCTAAAACTTATTTTTTAGCTGAAAGCATAAGAACATATTTGAAAACAAACGGCATAGTAATTGAATAAAAATATTTGATTTGCTTGTAACTACGCTAATGTAAACAAAGCATTTCAGCGGTAAAGCATAACTTGTTATACGCAAAAAAACCACAGAATATATTATTCTGTGGTTTTTTTATATTTTTCATCAAGGTTCAGCCCTTTTCCAAACCGAACCTCACCTGCGGAGTTTTGTATTCATATGCATATGTATACAAAACTCCATAAGCAAGCAGCAATGCACGCTTCGTTATCAGATTAGGTTTTCTCCTGTTAGTTTTCTTCTTTCAAGAAAACTACATCTACACGACCCGTCGATTTAAATCCTATGAATGATTCACAATCTGCCATTGCGATGCCGTCTTGTGTTGTATTCCATGTACCAGGATTTGAACCTACATAAACACGATAGTTTTCACTTGATACAAAATACTCTGTATTCCCTACAAAAACACCCGGTACTACTTGATAATCCCAAACATATTGTCCGTCAAGACTAATACGTTTTGCATATTTTATACCGTCTTCGGAAGATTCACTGTTCAAATAAGAAACAACAGGAGTTGTTCCAAAAAGTGAAAGTGTGGACATGGTTAAACTTCCCGTTCTGTCTATTTCTTCCGGCGGTGCAAAATTATAAGAACCGTTTGCATTTCTAGTGGCACTTACATACATTAATTTTGAACCGTCTTTATAAACAGCATGCAATTTATTGTTGTCATCTGTGTCTATTTTCATAGAAACATACAAGCCACCTGTTAAACCTGTTTCTTGACGTACCCAATTATTATATGCAGGATTTGTTGAATTTGTATATGCCAAGCGAACTTTATTTCCGGCTTTATACATAATAACCGGATATCCGTGGCTTGTTACATCAATTGTGGAATATTCTCCTGCGCTTGCAACAGATTCAACACCCGCTGTTATTACTTCAGTTTTTGCTCCTGCATATAACGTTACTTGACTATACTCATTTGATTCAATTTCATCAAAAGTTAATGTAACACTATTATCTGCCCAAGTTATATTTGTTGCATCACGATATGTAAACGGCTTAAATCTATTATATGTATCATTAAAATTTTGACTATCATTCATAAAGCAAATCGTTACACCATTATCATTAAATATCTCCTGCCATGCGTTTCTTGATAAAGGAACGGTCACAGACGTTGTTGATTTTGCAGAAGGCGTTAAGTTAGGAATATCATACAAGTAAGACCCTGCGTTTCCTCCAAGATTAGGATGTGCGTTTCGAGGAACTCTAAACGCTTGCTTATTTGCAACTGTTCCTTCCTGAGTAGTATGAAGTCTGTCTTTTCCCGTAGCCGTTCCGTCAATTACAGACCAGTCATTCATTGTTCCTGCCCAATATTCATTATTGTTAGGACTAACTCTTTTTTGTACACAAGAATATTTTAGGGAACCGTTTGTTCTATCGTAGAATAATGTATGTCCAAAATTACCGGAACGGATACTTTGAGGAGCACTAAATGAACCCGGGTTTCTTGTCATTTCATGACTCTGTAATGGATAATACGGAGTATTCATTTTTCCGTCCATAAGCATGCGAGGATTAATACAATTACCATCTGTTGTAATTATAGCAGTTCTTGCATTCATAGTTACTGACGAATTTTTATCTATTATAATATATCCTGCTCCACCAACTACGTTTGCAGAACCTAATGCAAAATGAGAGAAAACACCACCCACACCTACGTGATCAGGGAAGAATAATACACCCATATCTCCTGTTGTTTTGTCTACGCCAATTGCAGAATAATGCGTTGGTTGATCATAACATGTAAATATACTATGACTACCTGTCTCATCTAATCCACGAACAAGTTCAATTGAAGCCGATCCTGTAAATGCCCATGAAGTATTAATTTGTCCGGCATTATCAAAGTCAAACGTTGGCATGAGTGAATTTGCATTTGAACCAGGAACCTTATGATTTACATTCCAAACACTTACATAACGACCATCACTGAACGTCCAGCTTATGTTTGAAGGATCCTCTTCTCTGTTATATTTTGCAGTATCATCATTAGTATTATTATTACTTGTTACGCCACCACTTGTTACAACTAAATAACCGGATTTAGCAGGAACTATCATTGTTGCTGTCTTACTGTCCGTAAAATTAGTTGTTGCAGTAGCACTGTTTACAGCACTTGTCATGCCGGTTTTAAAGTTAAAACCTTTTAATGTTACTGTTTCACCTTGAATTACAGGTGTTTTTCCATAACGTGAACGAATGGTCAACAAATCATTTTGACGAACAATATCCGTAATATATGGAACAACATCCACTTGTAAGTTTGTAGCTACAGTAACATTCGGCGTTGTATCCTTTGATGTAACATAAACATTTATATTTTTCTTTGCAACACTTGCTATTAAAGATGAATCCCAAACGTATTCCCAATTCACAAAATGTCCGCTTTGATCAGCCGTTGAACTTGTAATGGTAAAACCACTTATTTTACTTGTCCATGCACCATTTTCATAAGTTGCAACTTCTTGTACTGTTGTATTTGGAGTTACGGTAATAGTTCCGGCATTTGTTTGTCCCATTGCATAATCATCTATATACATATGCAAACTACTAAGGCGTTTGTTATCGCTTGCTTGTCCACGTAGAACAATTTTTCCGGAAACGGCTGAGTTACCATTATTATTCCATGAACCCGGTAAATCAATGTGTCCATTTGTGCGATCGTTTTCAAATAAACTGTTATCATCTTCATCATTCCAGAACAATGATGAAATGGATGCCGTAGGAGCTACATCATCAATAACATCAATTATTAATTTAGTATTCAAGATAGCATTTAATGTTGTCTCACCTATTGCACCTTCTTCCGTTGAATCCCAAATTGTTACCTTAATATTTTTGCCGTCTGTTGACGAAGTACTTTCATTTTCGGCACCAAAATCAGCAGCTTGAATTATCACAGGGACCATAACTTCAGCAACACTGTTGTCACGTATGAAAAGGGATGTTAATTCCGAACCTGTCTTACCTTTGCATGTAACTTTGTCAACTCCGGCAATATTTAAGTCATAATACAAACTTCCGTTTCCGTTAAGCACTTCAAAAGCAATTGTAGACTTATCTTTTACTGTAAATGTTCCATTTGCAGGTACGGAGCCGTCTACATTTAATGTCACATTACTTGAACCTGTTACAGTATATTCAATAACTTCTTCAACTATAATATCTTCTCCGGAAAGAACATTGGCAACGCTTCCGTCTCCGTTCAAGTCTGTTCCTAAGAATACTTTCGTAATTTTTGGACCATTATTTTCAACTTGAGTTACACGTGAACCTGTTGTTACATTTCCTGCTTTATCAAATGCTGCATAATAAACAGTCACTTTTCCGTCAGGTATCGTCAAAGAGTCAATCCAAACAGAACAATTATACGTATTTCCTGAACTACGAACGAATTCTTCAGAAATTCCGTCACCGTCATCACTAGGATAAGCTGCAGGATACATTTCTGTTGTTCCATGATCAATAGCCATTGCGTATGCAAAAGCTGCCGTTGTTTCCGTTACAGGAACATCCGTATCAATTGTAGCAACATCTCCATCAATAGCAGTAATTTTACGATCAATACCACCAATGCTCACATATGTACTTACTTTTATATTTTCATTACTACCCAAGCCAGCATATGATAAAGTCTTTGTTGAAGAACGCGTTACAGTTTTTGTCAAACGCGGAATACCATATTCATCATCACTCATATCTGCATCTGTCAAATTTGTACGACGGTTTGTAACATTAACTGCAGGATTATATACGCGTTTGTTATTTCCTGCCGAATCTTGACGCATAATCCACACGAATGCTTTATCCAACTCACTTTCATTTTCTTCAAAAACAGCCTTCATTGTAAAAGAACCATCACTTTGAACAATGCGTTTTTCACCTTCACCAAGACCAACATTTGCATCTCCGGATTTCAAAGAAATAAACGTTGGTGCTGTATTATCATACTTAATTGAAATAATCTCTGTATTATCAATAGGTGATTCTCCACTGTCAGTAATGGTAATATAAGTTTGCATCATATTTTTGCCCACAAAGATGCCGGCTGTTGTATCTATTGGAATATTGATTGTATAACCCGTTTTTCCTTCTTTTGAAACCCATGTAAACCAAGAAGGATTCGCTTTCAAAGAACCTTCTACGGAAGGAACATCTGTTACCGCTGCCTCTAAATTAATGTCTTCAACAGTTCCATTATCCAACGCATTTCCATATAGCCACCATTTACCACGAATCCACATATCAGCTTCGTAAGTTTTACGAGCAACGATTGAGCCTGTTCCTGAAACATTATTTGACCATTGAACCAATTCCAAGTCTTCTAATGTAGGTGCTCCACTATCAAATTTCAATGTCATTGTTTCTGTCCAAGGTCCAACCTTGTCATCATTATCAATTGCTCTAGCTCTAAGTTTAATAGTTGCTTTATTTCCACCATTCATAAAATGCTTGTTTTCATTTATCTTCAAATACCAGTTAGCTGTATTATTAGCTTTTAAACCCCACCAAGCATCTTCATTTGTTGTTTCAGCTTTTGCTTCAAATGTATAGAAACTACTATATTTTCCTGTGCTGAAAAGTGTTTCATCATCGGCAAAACTACCGTCTGCATTTGAATCAATTTGGATATATACCGCTTTAATACTACCATTATCGACGGCAGTTCCGTTTACACGAACCGTTCCTCCGTATGTTTTTCCATTATCAGGATATGCAATGTCAACAATCGGTTTATCTCCATCCGGATCAATTTCAATTGAAAAATCGCGCTTCAAATAAACGTTACCGGCATTATCTTCAACACGGAAATATACAGGAACTAACCAAATATTTGAGTGAATATAACCTGTAACAGAAACTTCCGTTCCGTATGTTTCATTTGCATATGCATACAATGTATCTGCTTCAGTAAATTCAATGCACCATGTAAGGGCACCGCAACTTGTCCAGCCTACACTTGAGGCAGTTACATGAGGAGCCGCTTCTTTAGTCGGAATCATCCAACTCACCGACTTAATGCTTGTTCCGGCATCTGAAGCAGTTCCGTTAATTACATTACCTCTTCCCGTCAATCGTGTACCATTTGCAGGACTAACAATATTTATTTCAGGATTTGTCTTATCCACGTTTAATGTCAAAACGTTTCTTACAACAGAATTTCCTACATTATCAATAACTTGTACGTATACAGGCTGAATTGCTTCCGGGTTTGTCAAAGAACTAACATCAATTGTTGCAACATTATTCACCGCTGGAATTGCACCGGTTGTAAAATTATCGTCTCCTGCTTTAACTTTTACTGAGTTTACGCCGGAACCGCCCGTATCAAGCGGGTTAAATGTAATGCTAATTTGATTATTACCATTAACCGTAAAAGTGCCTGACGTTTTACCCGTATCCACTTCATCAATTTCAATTTTTGTAACGGCACTTGTTGGTGCTGTATTATCACAATTTGCAGTTAATTTATGGACTGCTGCACATTCGTTTCCTGCCACATCTGATGCTCGCATCCAAATATAATTTGTGCCATTTACAATTTGTACTGCAGGAGAAGTTGCAGAATTTCCCGAAAGTCCCATGCTGTTCCATTTTGTCGGTTGTACGCCGGAAACTTGGCTAACACCATATTCTACAGAAGCAACACTATTTGAATCTGTAACAGTTGCTTCAATTTCAACTGTTAAACTACCATACCATGTTACACCACCGGCAAGTGTTCCCTCTGTTTTAATTGAAGACGCATCGATTACCGGAGCTGTTTTGTCAACAATTGTCTTAACTTTTTCTGAATTTGCTTTTCTACCGGCTTTGTCATATGCAAACATCTGCCATTCTTGTTGACCTTCTGCCAAACCGCTAATAGTAATGTTGAATGCATTTCCTGCCAAAACAACATCAGTTTCCGCACCGCCGTTTTGAGAATAAGTCACCTTGTCAATATTTGTGTCACTTGCAGTACCTGTAATTGTTACAGTTCCTGTTTTATTATATGCGACTAAAGGTGTTACAGAAATAACAGGATCTGTTGAATCAATTGTAAATGTCTTAGAAATAATCGAACTTGTTTGTTTTGATTTATCTACTGCAACAAAAGCCACAGTCCAACTTCCTTCATCTTTCCCATTCATATCAATATTTGTTGTCCAAACAGTAGTTCCATTTGCAGTTTGCCAGCCATCTATTGTTCCATCTTCATTAACAGTTCCTACAGAAACCGGCGGTTCAGTTCCTTTAACAACTTTGAAAGCAATGCTTTCTAAATTATCATCATCTGCAACTCCGGATATCTTTAATGTCTTTTCAGAGTTATGGAATGTAGACATATTATTTGTTGCCTCATCAAAAGCAATAGTTGGAGCACTACTGTCATATTTTATATTAACACCAAATTTACTTGATACCGTCATATTACCAAAGTTATCTTTTAAAGCAAATTTAATACCCTTAATATGTACGGATTGCGTTGCTGTATAAGTCGCGCTCCAAATTCTTTGGAAATTAGCATCACGAGCACCTATATCTGTTACTGTACGCCAATTTTCAATATTGGATTCCGTAGCTCCTTCCGGATTTAAATCTTCCGGATACAAATAATATTTTACATAATCAAGAGCATTACATTCTGTAATTTTTCCGCCAAACTTAATTGAAGGATCTTGTGTAAAAACTTGAGTATTATCATAATCTTGATCATTCAATTTTGTAAATTCAATTTCCGGAGCATTTTCATCCATCCAGAAGTATATCTTTGTTTCAGCATTATTAAATAATGTAGTTGTCACATTATTCTTTTCTTTCAATGAAACAGTAATATAATGAGCTTTTTCCAAATCCAGATTTGAAGGCAACATCACAATAACACGAACCGTTGTTGTGTCCCCTGCGGCACAAGCATTATGTTCAACACTAACTTCTTGTGTACCGTCAAGATATACTTTCATACTATTTTCAAGTATTCCATCATCATCGGTAATTTGGAACTCAAAATAGTTTTGATCACGTTTCATCAATGTTTTGTCTGTGAGACTTGTATCTGAATACTGAATAGAATTATTTTTATCAAGTACAGTGATTAATGGCTTATCGGAATTTTGGTCAACAATAAAATATTTGTTGTCTTCAAAAACCTCTTCCGCCTCACCTTTTACATAGAAATAAATTACATATTTTGTATTATCAACCAAAGTTGTTGTATTTAAAGAAATAGGATCTAATGTTGTGCTTGGTAAATTTCCCGCTGCATCTTCATCTTCGGTTCCATGTAAATATGTTTTTGTAGCTGCAAGCTTTCTAGTATCTTCATCTTCTTCACCAACTATACCTGCAGGAATAATAACATAAGCAACCTTTTTAACATTTTGCTTTGAAATAGATGCCGTCAATGAAACTGTGCTATTTATAACATCAACACCGTCTTCCATTGCGGAATTATCACTGCGATAACTTGCTTTTTCACTAAAATTCATTGAATAAACGCGTGGTCTGTTTGAATCAATATATACGGACTTCACAAAATCCTTTCTGTTGCCGGCTTTATCCGTTGCACTAATTACATAATTGAACTGTCCGCTTGTATTTGCATCAACTTCTTTTGTCCATGTAAACTCATTTACAACTTTTGCTTTGTCTGCAGGAATATTTAATGTATATACAGGTAAACCGCCTTCAGTAATTGTAAAACTTGCCAAACCGCAACCATCATCAATTACACTACCTTTAAATGTAAATTTACGAGCCAAGTTAAAAGTGTTTTTGGAATTGAACCCTTGTTCCTCATCATCAACATATAAACCTATAGCTTCAAACTCAGGTTCTACTAAATCAACAACAGCCGTACACAACTTTTTCACATCACTATAAACATTTGTATCATCACAGAATGTATAATATACATCATTTTCGCCGTAAAACTTTGTTATTCCATCAACTAACGTTAGATAAACAGTAAATTCTTTGTCTTTTGTTTCATCACCAAGAATTCTTGCTTCATGCCATGTTACATTAGGATTCGTCAACGTTGGAGCTACGGAACCTTTTTTAACAAATGTAAAACGTCCTTTTGTGCTGTCACTGTCTACAGTACCTTTAATTGTCAACGTTGTGCTTTGTCTTAACACTTCAATCGGAGTTTGCGGAGCGTCTTTCATCTCACTCGGTTCTTCCAATGTTTTGATGCTTGGAGGCAAAATATCCGTTGTATATTCACGACTCACTACTTTAGAAAAGAATCTTCCATCTGAAATCTTAAAATCATATGCAACAACACCGTTATTTTCAGCAGAAACCGGCAAAGCAAACACAAATTCAAACTTGTATGGATCGGAAAAACTTGCAACCGAACCGTTCTTTTCGATTTTATTTGCTTCTGAGAATTCCGGATCCGTTTTAACTTTCCAGTAAAGAGTTATTTTCTTAGAGTCCATATCCTGTGCTGTAATAGTAATAACTGTTTCGTTACTAGCATTTGGACGCACTTTTCCTGTTGCAGGAGAAACTTCATCCGCTGTAAACATTGGTGCATTTCCATTTAGGCTTACAGGGAAAATACCAAATCCGCCGGCTTTAGTTTTAACACTTCCGGCATCGCGACGAGTTGTAGTAAAACCTTGTTGATCTTCCGCATCAACAATAATATACCAACCGATGTCATCATCTCCATCTTCAGGGTTTCGATTAACAGGTAAAGTATAGTTAATCATTCTGTTGTCGCCACTTTTAAAAACTTGACTTGCCGGTATTTTATATTTTTCTTTTTCTACAGGATCTGTAATATCAAACGGCTCAAACGGTGTTGCAAGAGGCAAATCCGTCTGTTTAATCATATAAATATAAACTTTCTCAGGATCAATCGGTGTTTTGTCCGGACCCGGTTTAATTGTAACAACTACAGGAGAATTTCCTGCCAATTGATTAACAATAAAACCGTTTGCATGTTTATTCGGAGCATAAAAATTCAAACCGCTAATTTCAACTGTCGGATTTTTATTTAAAGGATTGATTGAAAAATTTCCTGTTGTTCGTGGCTCTAACTGATCTTTTATGGAATAAAGACGAATTACATCCATTTTTTCCATTGTAATGCCAACGCTGGCAAAGGAACTGCTTGCTAAAAAACCGCTATCAAACTGTGAAAGTTCTTCACGCGTTGGCAAACGGGCACCCGTATTCAATAAAAGAACAACATCATCATACAAATAATAGTGAGTAGTAGCATTACCTTCTTTTATGGTTTGACCTTCTTCCGCACCCAAATACTTATATGCCGTATCATAAGCCGTCAATGTATAGAAAAATTCCGTTGCTTCCAATTGGTTTTCCATTGCATTTTGCAATGCCTTAAACTGCGAATAATTTAAGTTATCGCTTTCTTCTCCACTAATGGCAATTGTCCAACTTTGACCTACGTTTTCAGTTATAACTTGAGCATCTTCAATCGGCACAAGACTATCGTCTACTTTTTTGAAAAAATCTATTACGATTTTTGAACAAACATTTGCATCATACATCGTTCCGGTAAAAGTTAAATCATTACCGTACGGATCCGGTATAGTGTCGGAACCTTTTGTTGCAGGACGATCCAATAAAACAAAAGGCATAGTATTATCTATATAGTATGATTTCTCCAATGGTGTTGTACGACCGTTTTCGTCTTCTGCAGTTGCACGAATAATATATTCACCGTCAGCAATCGGATATTTTCCATCTTTAGGTGAATTTTCAAATTTTACAAACCATTTTCCTGTTTTCAAATCCAAGGTTGCTTCTTTGGATATAGCCTCATTACCGTTAAGCAACTCAACAGTAACTTTTGCCATAGAGGTGTCATCGCTCGCTGTTCCCGAAATTAAAAAGTCACCACGCATTACAACGTTTTGTGTTGGATATTCTATTGAAATCTTTGGGGCACTAATATCAACTTCCACACCCAAACCAACAGTACAAGTCGAAAATAAAATGAAAGACAGTGTCACGATTCCTAGCATTAAAAAGCTATAACTTCTTTTTTTCATAATTAACCTCCGGCCATCTCTTGCCTAAAACTTACTAAAATATTTGCAAACACAACTTGCAAGTTATATTTTAATATATAATTTTCAATATAGCAATTAAAAAATTTAAAAATTCACAAAATTCTTTAAAAATTCATTAAAATTTGAGAATTTTTTTGTTTTTTTTTTCGATTTTTCTATTTTTTTTTACCTTTTCTATTTTTTTTCATCTTTTCCATACATCTGTATGTATATTGCATAAAAACAATAATTACGGAAAGTATTAATTTCCCATATATTTGTTATATGTTTGCCATAGGGGAAATTCTCAAAGCTTTACGAAAAGAAAAAAAAATCTCAAGACGAGGGCTATGTAAAATGGCGAACCTTGATCAAGCACACGTTTATCGTTTGGAAAATAATTTGATCAATCCAACATTTGAAACTATAGAACGATATTGTGCCGCACTTGGCATTCCTTTTTGGCAAGTTGCTCTTTATGCCGAAAAAATCAAAGATTATGAAAAAGATTATAACATCAATATTAACGATTTTGAAAGCTGGGGTTATGTTGCCGATTCTTCTTCCGAAAAAAATTAATTTGTATTTCTTCTATTTTTACTGTAAAATATGTTATACTAATATTAATGTACATTTTGTAAATGTATAAAAAAATTTTATGGGAGATTATTATGTCAAAATCTTTTAAAATTATTTCAGTTGTGCTTATTGTATTATTTGTCGTTGTTATTCCTTCATGCGGAACATATAATAACATGGTTGACAAACAAGAAGCTGTTGAAAGCCAATGGGCTCAAGTAGAAAACCAATACCAACGTCGCATGGATTTAATTCCTAACCTGGTAAGCACTGTAAAAGGATATGCCGCTCATGAAAGCGAAACTTTTCAGGCAATCACGGATGCTCGTTCAAAAGTTGGTAGTATACAAGTAACAAAAGAAATTTTGGACGATCCTGAAGCATTAAAAAAATATCAAGAAGCTCAAAGTCAATTATCAGGTGCACTTTCAAGACTTTTAGCCGTTTCAGAAAATTATCCTGAATTAAAAGCAAATGAAAACTTCCTATCCTTACAAGATCAATTGGAAGGAACAGAAAATCGTATTTCAGTTGAACGCAATCGTTTTAATGAATCCGTAAAAGATTACAATGTTACAATCAGACGTTTCCCTCAAAACATTTTTGCAAAAATGTTTGGTTTCAGAGAAAAAGCATATTTTACTGCAAGTGAAGGTGCATCTGTTGCTCCAACCGTGAAATTCTAAGGGTCTTGACCATGAATGCTAAAAAATTGAAAAAGCGTCTAAAATTCACAGATGCACAATTGGAAAAAATTCGTCAAGCAGTTATTGATGCAGAAAAAAAATCTGATGGAGAAATAACACTTGCATTAACGTCTGAAAGTGCCTCTTATGCAGAATATGAACTTTTTGTTGCCGTTATTGTTGGCCTTGTTTCCTTTTGCATTATGCTTCTTTTTTCGGGTGCACTAACAAACTGGCTTAATTCTATGACTTGGCAACCAAAAGTTTGGCAACTTCCTCTTTTTATGGGTTCTGTTTCTTTTGGGCTTATTGCATTATGTTATCATCTTTTTAATTTTCCCGCTTTGGACAGACTCATTGTACCTAAATCCGTTCGTGCAAATGCCGTATACAAAAGAGCTTTACAATTTTTTGCTGAAAGCGGAGTTTTTGCCACAAAAAATCACACCGGTATTTTAATTTTTGTTTCTTGGACTGAAAGAAAAGTAAAAATTTTAGCTGACATCGGTATTACGGCAAAAATTTCGCAAAAAGATTTGAATGAGATTTGCTTTGAAGTTTCCAAAGGTTTTTTAATCGGTACTGCTTCTTCAATTACAGACAGTTTTATTGACGCAATTAACAAATGCGGTGTATTGCTTGAAAAACATTTTCCTGCTTCAAAGGAAAATCCGAACGAACTCAAAGATAATCTAGTTTTTGTTGATAAGGGCTTGGTGATGTTCAATGAAAAATAAAATTTTCCTTTTTTTAGGTATAATATTTATATTCAATACTATTTTTGCTTTTTCATTAGATGTTCCTCAATTAACTAATCCGGTTAATGACTTGGCAAATATTATGGAAAGTTCCGAAGTTCAATCCTTAAATGAAAAACTTCTCAACCTTAATTCACAATTTGGTATTCAATTTGCCGTTTTAACGATTCCGACACTTGAAGAAGAAATCCTGGAAGAATATTCTTTAAGAGTTGCTGAAACGTGGGCATTAGGACAAAAAAAAGAAGACAATGGTGCATTACTTTTAGTTGCTTTTGAAGAAAGAAAAATTCGCATTGAAGTAGGTTATGGTTTAGAAGGTAAACTTACAGACTTAATGTGCGGTCGCATCATTCGTGAAGTTATTGCACCTAAGTTTAGCGAAGGTTCGTATGGAGAAGGTATTATCGGTGCCATAGATAACATGATAGGCCTTGCCACAGATAATGCCGAGCTAGTAGATGAATATGTATCAAATGCTAGAGAATCTGACAATAGCGATCTGTTAATTTCAATCATACCTATATTAATTTTTTTTATTATTGTTTTTTTTGCTTCTAAATATGGAAAAAACGGTGGCGGTTCTTACAGTAGTTATAGCGGAGGCAGTAGT
>JAAYNH010000057.1 GCA_012520945.1 Treponema sp.
ATTTCAAATGTCCTTTTTTTCGTACATAAGATGTGGTATAATACCTCCGAGAAGTCAGGGGGGTATTTTTATATGGATAAAATTGCCATAGTAGGAATAGGCGGTGCCGGAGTAAATGTCGTTGAGTTATTTGCGCAAAAGACACAAGGAAAATACTATTGTGTCGCGATGGATACGTCAACAAATGCGTTTGGCATAGTAAAACATTTTTCAAAGAAATTGCAACTCGGTCCAAAAACGTGTGAAGGCCTTGGCGCTGTTGAATACGAAAAAGGCAGGGCGGCAGCCGTAGAGTCTGAAAAGGATATAACTGAACTTTTCAAGGGTTTTGAGCGCATCATTTTTGTATCCGGTTTATCCGGCGGATGCGGAGGTGGAGCGGGGCCGGAAATCGCAAAGATTGCCAATATGCTAAAAATTAAAACTACATATTTAGCATTTTGCATTTCAAGCAAAATACCGCAAATCATTGCCTTAGAACCTGATAAAAAGAGTTTGGTTGTCTTTGAAGAGATAAAGCAATATGCCGATCAGGCAATTCCTATATTCCAAACAATCTTCTATTTGGGTAATCAACGCAGAGTCAACTTTGTTTATTTCTATCATTTTATCTCCAGAGCTCTTAAAGCATTACTGATAGTCATGACTTCAACTCTCTCTTTTTTCTCGGAAAGATATGCGCAGAACCTTTCAAATTCTTGCGCATCAAAATACCAGTCATCTTTACTATAACCTTTCTCATATTTATATAATACACTGTGAAAAAGCAAAATCACAACATTGCCGACAGGAGTTTTATCAATTAAATATTTTAGTTGTGAAATTGTATTATAGCTTTTTACAGAGATCGCTTGAATAAAGTAGTTACTGCCCTTTTTTATGACTGCTTCTTTATTCAACATATAATATAAAAACCTTGATTTTGTTATTTTCTGAATTACATATAATAGTTTATAAAGGAGACTTTTTTCTCTTATCTTTATACCGCTTCTTATATATTTTAAATGATTTCTATCAAATACTTCGAGCATATTTGCCAAATTTTTTTCATTTAATTTTGAATTGGGGCTTGAAAAGCCTATGAAGTTTTCATTAATGACTCCCCATTCTTTTAATAGTTTTATACTGTTTTCAAAATCATTCGCTTCGTTAATATGCGTATCTCCATGAGAAGTAATTTCAAAACCATTATTATAACAATCAACTATTTCCTCTTTAGTCATTGCTTTTCCATCGGCTGAAATAAATTGATCATAATATTTTTCAGGATTATTTATAAAATCAGTCGCAACGTGAATCGTTGCAGTAAATCCATACTTTTTTAAAATTCTTACTGAATTTGTATATGTATCTTTTCTCCCGTCATCAAAAGAAAAGACCACAATTTTCTTTTCCATTATTTCTCCTGAATCAAGTTTTCAATGAGGTTTATAATTGCATTATAAGTTAAATTCCTGTCAAATAATTCCTTTCCCATACGCTTAATCCTTTTGTGTCTTTTTTGTTATATTTTAACGCCCTGTCTACATAAGTTTGAGAAACTGCAACGATTTTGTCTGCGTTTTTATAAATATGGTCTGCCCCCGATTTTTAGTCCAATAAGAATGTTAGTGGATATCGGTTTAGACAAATATAGTATAGCGTTATGTGCATTGCTTGTCAACGTTTATTTGAATTTTGTCTGTTACTTGGTTAAAATG
>JAAYNH010000058.1 GCA_012520945.1 Treponema sp.
GGTCTACAATCTGCTGCTTGAATTCTGGTGTATAGGATTTTTGTTTTTTTGCCATGATTGAACACTCCTTTGTTATATTATAGAATGTTCAACTTTCCGTGTCCATAGTTATATACTAACACCATATTCTCTCTCATGCAGAGAAAAAGATAACCGCCCGATTTGTCGTTTGTGCTGACAGTCGGACGGTTGCGTTTTTCTTATTTTAATTTCAAAGTGTGAAGAGGAATAATATTACTTGTTTTCAATGTTCCTCTACTTAATCCAAGAAGTGTTTCTATATCTTCTGAATAAAGAGACAAGTTATATTCATCAGAAAGCTCTTGAAGAATTTCTTTTGCTGTAAGAACGTTGTCGTTAATCAACATTTCAACAGCGGTCTTCAATAAGGAAGGTTGAGCAGTAACTAAAACATCATCAAGAGGCTCACTCTTTCTTATGCCTAATTTCTGCATTTGTCTCATTAATGCTTGATACCTATCATAAGTAATAAGTCCAAGATTTTTTGAACGTCTTATCATTGCAGCAACTGATACTTTCCATTTCTTTTTTAATTCGATATAATAGTTCAGTTTGTCTGCAAACACTCCGATTTCTTTTATAAATGTTTCTTTAGGTAGTAAAAATGCCGAAGCAAAATCATTTGCTTGCTGTTCTCGTTCTCTAAATTCAGATGGTGAAAGATTTTCAATATCATCCTCCCAGTCGTGCAACATAATATGACCTAATTCGTGTGCAACATCAAAGTGAAGACGAGCAGCAGTGTTTTTGTTTTTGGAAAGGGCTACAATGTATCGTTCCTCATCGTTGATATTTATCTTTTGGCTGAAAGCGTCGATATCGCTTGTTGTAGTTGCAAAAGATGTTAGTATGATACCATTTTGCTCAGCATGGAAGATTAAATTATCAATCGGACCACATCCTAAATTCCAGCATTCTCTTAATCTTTCTGCAATATCTTCTATGGTATCATTATCATAGACAGATGGTAAATTAACTTGTGGAAAAGTAATGTATTCACTTAAATACGCATAAATCGTAGAAACAAAATTTATTTTTATTTCCTGTTCGTAGCGATATTTTTTATTTGTCGTTAGAAGCGACCTGAAATATGTTGAAGGAGCCGCTTTTACAAGTTCGGTATCGGAATCCAAAAAGAAATCTATCGGAAAATTAAGAAGCTGACTCATTTTCTGTACTTTAGGGAAATCTGGATTAGAAATTTTTCCACTTTCGTACATTGATACAGTTTGCCTTTGCAAGTCCAACGCATCAGCCAATTCTGAAATGCTCATTCCTTTTAATGTGCGAGCTGTTTTTAACCTTTTCCCATTGAATGATTTTAAATCTTTCATAGGAACCTCCTAATTGTTATTTTGCCTCAGAAATATCGCTGTCGGATTTTGCGGCAATATCAAGTTTAAGCTGTTTCTTTTTCTTTGCTTTTGGTGTGTAATCCAGCCCCATAGTCGGATTGTTCTTCTTATGGTCATCATCATCTGTTTGTTCAACAACAAGGCTTTCAGAAACACCGATATATTCATTCCAAGATACGGATTCACATTCTTCGAAATTGCAGTTAATCATACAGCAGCGTATTGAATGTAGTAACTCATCTCGGGATGAGAATAAAACCATTGCGTAATGTTCAACCATTTCTGTTGAAATAAGCAAGTCGTTGCAAATTCGTTCAATCGATTTTTTGATTTTCTCTGTGTTTTCGTCTATTGCAAAAAAAGACTGCTGCTGAATTTCTAAATCAGCATTAAACATATTCGCAAGTTCATAAACATAGTGCTTATGGTTTTTAGAATCGCGTTTTACTTCGCAAAAGCGTTCCTCACGCATAAGAGTCAATAGCATACCTGTTGCTTTATCGAAAATTGCAATTAAATTCCACGGTCCGCGTTTAGTAAACGCTACAACCACATCGGGATTATATGTAAAAGCAGTACGGACATTACGATTTATCAAATCCCATATACGAGATGGATAACTGTTCATAACACTGCGTTCCATATTTGCTTGTCGTGTATCCTGCATAATATCATCTGTTACAGCTGAGCTGATGCTTGATACGATACTTTTGATAAAGTCATCGCTGAAATTAGTGATAAATGACATAAATGTCCTCCTTATAATTTAATATACTTTGATTATAGGACATTTCAAAGAAAATGTCAAGTACTTTTTGAAAAAACCAGATATAAGTAAAGTTCGATTTGTTAAATTCTCTTTTTTGTCAATAGAATCGAACAGATAAAGAAAAACAATCATACCACTAATAGCGGTATGATTGTTAAAAATCATCAAGACATAAACAAAATGTTCGAAAAATAATTACGCTCTAATATAGCTAGATGCGTGGGCTTTACTATACAAATAATTCAAAAAGTGTTTTACATCAATTTTCTTATTAGAATACAAATAAAAAAATTCATATGTTTTGCTAGTTAATTCAAAGGTGTTATCCCTTATGTTCTCATAACTAGTGTATTCTTTTTCATTGTCTCCAAAGCGAATGTTAATGTTTTTTGCATTAATTTTAGTGAAAAAGCTATTTTTAGCAGGTAAAATAACATATTCAAATCCTACATTACCATCAGCATCCGCATAAGAAGTTAAAGAATCTACAATTTTAATTAATTCATCTTTTCCATCTATTTCTTCGGTTGCGATTTTTTCATTAAGAGTGCTACTGATTTCTTTAGAAAGATATAAATCTTCAATATTATTTAAATATGTTATCAAAGGAGCAATAAAATCTGAAATCTCTTTAGCCTTATCTTTGTCGGAATTAAGGTGAAATAAAAACTCCTCGTTTGATTTCCAAATTGGCGATTTTCTTTCATCTCTAGAAAAATATTCTGATACACAAGGATTATTAATGTTTTGCTTCATCCAATTGAGTAATTCTATATCAGATAATAGTTTGATTTCGTTGTTATCAACACAAATTCCATCTTTTGACAACGCTCCGTATGAGAAAATCGTCTTTAAAAGTAAATCAAAAGAAGATATGTTTTCGCTATCTGTAAACTGTTTGTCATATATATTTTTTACAGAAATACCAATAGCTCTACGTAGCAAATATGCATCGTATAATACAATGGGATGATTAACAATCCATTGCGCTTGAGAGTTTTTAGCCAATATAACATTGTTAATTATACTTAATGCGCTTTTCTTAAAAGCCGGAAGATAAATTCCATCATTATTAATTACAATGCATGTACTGTCTAATAATCTTTCATTGTCTAAAACAATGTTGTCATATCCAGACATTTGTGTGTCACGTGCAATATAGTCTAACTTATCCACATCTACAGTAGAAGAGTTAAGCAATCTTATCAAGCAATTTTTAATTCCAGAAATTTGCTTTTGCTCTTGCTCATCGCCCGCTGCTACTGCATACACACATCCTAAAATCGAGCGTATTGCTAAGTCTAAATCTAGAAATGCATCTTCTTCGAAAAAACTTTTAAATTTATGAAAGTTCTTTATAGTCAAAACAGCACTCATTACTTCGTGCTCAGATGGTGCTTTGCAAATGCCGTCGGTAGAATTTAATATGTAAGTATAGTCTTTTTTAAAACGTTCAAAAATCACATCATTTGAACTGTTTTTATAAGATTCAAAAAGAAGGGCATTCAAAGAACAACTAGGATTAGTAATTTTTTCTTGATAATTAAATAAATCTTCGCATGTGTGTGAAAAGGGTGCATGCCCTAAATCGTGCAGTATACATCCTAGCAAAAAAGAGTTTCTAAATTTTTTAATTACCTCGGAATCGTCATGGTTACAGTTTTTAATAAATCCTGTTATTGCTTTTTGTCCTAAATGATAAACACCTATAGAGTGAATGAATCTATCATGTCTAGCAGATGGATACAAAACCCTATAACTAGTTTGCTCAACCCATTTTAAACGCTGGAATTCTGCTGTATCTATAATTTTCCAAAAAGGTTCTTCAATACGTATATATCCATGTATGGTGTCTTTTATGCTCTTTATTTTCAAATGAATCACTCCAAATTAAATATTGAGTCTGATGTGGAAATCATTTCATTAACAACTAAAGTTGGCATACCGATTCTAAAATGTCGTTTCAATTGATTTATCATTCTTATTCTGTCTTCTGCTTCATCAAAGAAATTTATATAATCAGGTTCTATGGACTTAACAAAAAAAGGATAATTATACTTGAAGTTTAAAATTTCATCAAAATCAAACTTGGTAAAATAATCATATAATTTTAGTTTTTGTGAGAGTATATTATCATACTCTACTATTTTTTTTATGGAGACAGTAAAGTGATTTCTTTCCAATGATTCCAGGATGAAGTTTCCAATAACGGCTTCACTACTTATTATTTTGCACATGTCACATTACTCCAATCTTTAAATTTACTTTATTATAACACAGAATGAAAGTAAATTCAATACTGTCTTATAATATTTTATCAATAATAGACCTGCATTTTTAAGAAAATGTAAGACATCTGATTTTGTAATAACAGGCTTTCACAGCATAATGTGAAAGTCTGTCGATAAGAGGAAATTAAATATTTAAATACTGCCCCGCCTGAACACGCCACATTTCAGCGTACTTGCCTTTGCGTTCAAGCAGTTCAGCGTGACTGCCCTCCTCGATAATTCTGCCTTTTTCAAGCATATAGATACGGTCGGCAATTCGTGTTGTTGACAAACGGTGGGAGATGAACACGACCGACTTGTGCTCCGCCGCTGTCAGCATTGAATGATTGAGATGATACTCGGCAATAGGGTCAAGTGCAGAGCTCGGCTCGTCAAGGATGATAAGGTTAGCGTCCTTGTAGAATACACGGGCAACCGCAAGCTTTTGTCCCTCACCGCCCGAAAGGTTTACGCCGTCCTCCTCAAACTCGGTTGTAAGATTTGTTTCAAGCCCGTCGGCGAGCGTTTCAAGACGTTCAGCAAATCCGCTCTTTTCAATAGCGTTGAGCACATCCTCGTCCTTGCCGTTTTCTGCAAAATCAAGCAAGACATTCTCCTTTACCGTTGCGGCAAATATCTTGAAATCCTGGAAGACTGTACCGATTTTACGGCGGTATTCCTCTACATCGTATTCTTTGATATTAACACCGTCAAGGAGAATTTCACCCTCGTTCGGGTCATAAAGTCGCATAATCAGCTTTATGAGAGTTGTTTTTCCTGCACCATTGTATCCAACTGGACCTATGTCAATACTTTGGACACAAAAAGTTGAACATTTTCTCTCTGCATGATATTAATACGTAGAGAAAGATTACTAAGCTGCAAGAATCTCATCTTCAACCTGCTGTGGGGTTTTATA
>JAAYNH010000059.1 GCA_012520945.1 Treponema sp.
CAGCCTTGTTTCTTTTATTCCAGATCCAAAGGCAGATAGAAGATTATTGGTTGCAAGATTACTTCGAATAATTACATTTTCATTCTTCATTTATTTTCCTCATGCGCCGAAGGCGTCCATCGAACAATGGGTTGTACCGCACGGTGGCTTGACCACCGTGTCGGCTACGAACCTATGTTATGTGTTTCTAATTTGATTCGTCTTTCCTTTCACCAACAGTATTATAATAGTCAAATATATAATTTAAATATTAATTCCCAATTTCATATAAGCGATAAATTTTTCTATACAATTTTCCTGTAAACAATAACTTAAAAAAATGTTTATCATATCCCGGTAATTCATTTATCATTTTTTCTGGTGTCATGGTATGCTCTGCTTTACATTTTAAATTAGTTCCTTCTAGAACAGTTTCTATGTTATCAATACCCCAAACTGTTGTAACCCCAACATCGTTAATTGGATTCTTGTATTTTGATACCTTTGCTCCAAAATCAGTATATACATCCATAAGCATCCGAACTAATTTATATTTTTCTGAAATTACTTTTATAAAGGCATTTAATTCTTGATTTTTCAGATACATACTTATTCCTTCAAAAACTACAATAACAACTTTTGCATCTGGAAGTTTTTCAATCATTTCCAGTTTAGTAGCATCGAATTCTATCATCTTATATTTTTCATTCTCTGAAAAATATTTCTTTCGTAATTCAACAACCTCCGGGAAATCTGCATCTATCCAATTAGAATAATCCTTATTTATTCTAAAAGCTCTGCTATCTAATCCACAGCCTACGTGGAGAACCAATGAATCTGAATTCAACAAGAGCATTTCTTCTGTCCATTCATCAAAGATTTTTGCTCTCATTGCCATATTATAAGTAAGCCATTTTGATTTTCCATGAAACTCAAAGCCTTCCTCTTCCCAAATTTTTTCAGCGTAAGAATCCTTCATGATGACTCCTTGCTTACTTACTTTTGCTTTTCCATATAAGGGAATAAATAAGGTTTTATTTACTTCTGTCATTTATTCTCCCACTAATTTCCGTCTGTTTGCATACCTTTCATTAACTTATGAAAGTCATTATTTTTCTTAAATATGTGCCCCAGTGCGGGCGTCCACATAACATTTGCTTAACCTGCAACGCGTAATTGGCGCACTTTTTGCAGAGGAGCGAAGCGACGACAAGCAAAAAGTGTGACAATAGCGTTGACAGGTTGAAGCAGTTGTTAGGTGATTTATATCTCCCAATCTGTTAATGGTTCGTTTAAGGAAGTTGCTTCTGCAGGACAAAATGATAACATTTTTTTCCAGAATTCATCTCCACCAAATCTGTTATCTAAAAAACAATAACGAAGTATAACAATTAATTCAACTCGCAAACCATGACCGAAAATATCTTCAAGCTCATAAAATGTATAATACTTTTTTTTCAACCAATCACTGTCAATAAACTTGACTATTTTCTCTATCAGTTCTTTTTTAATTTTAAAACATTCAGAATAAATATCCATTTCTTCATCAGAGTGAAAAAATGGATAACAATCATTTGATAGTGCATATGCAAAGCTATTTGATATTTGCGACTTTTCAGGATCAAGTCTATAAAACTGAATTATTTGATTTTTCCTGATATGATATAACGCTGTCATGATATTTGAATCCATCATACACTCCTTATAGAATTATCAATATGTCGAGCGATATCAGATAAGTGTCCAATTAAATCTGACATTTGCTCACTAAAAGTAGTCTTATCGAGATTAGTTATAATTAAGTTGCATGCATTTACGGAATTGGTAATAACTTCAGTTTCATATATTTTTTGGCTTTGTATTTTAATTAATAATTGAGAAATATCATCAAATATTTTCCTTCCAGTAGTTAATGGATTTTGTTCAAACGGTTTTTTTCTTATTTTACTTAAATCTTTTAATACATGTACAATTTCAATTCTTAGCTGAGAGTCATTATAGTTTGCGTACTTTTCAATAATGTATTCTTTTATTTTCTGAGATTCAGACTTTTCTTTTTTTGATTTAGTTGCTTGAATGAAGCTAAAAATTGCAGCTATCACAGAAACTGCCGTTCCAATAACTGATAATACATCTATCACATTAATCTCTCCTTCTCCTCGCCCGCCGAAGGCGTGCACCTAACATTTGCTTGAGCTGCATTGCCGTGCCCGCAGGGCTTGGCGTAAAACTTGCCGAGCGAAGCGACAAGCAAGTTTTATGACAAAAGGAATTATCAGGTTGAAGCAGTTGTTAGGTTTTATTCCTTAGTTAGTATTTTAATTTTTTGCATTTAAAATATTATAGATAGTTACAAACTAATATAACCTTTACGAATTGCAAAGTC
>JAAYNH010000060.1 GCA_012520945.1 Treponema sp.
ATGTTTCATCAGATTCACTGGCAGCACCTGCTAATGTTTCATAAGCGTCTTCATATGCTTTCTTATATTCAGCAGGAATATCAGTGGGCTTTTCAATTTGACCGTTTTCCGGAACTAAATATGCTTTTCCATTTAATATATCAATTACGCCTTTGTATTCATTTCCTTTTCCCATTGGAATAGAAATAGGGCAAAGATTTACGCCGAATTTTGTATGAATATCTTCATAAGCTTTATCAAAATCACTTCTGTCATCATCACATCTATTTATAAAAACTGCACGTGGTTTTTTGCGAGCATTTAATTCACGCCACAGTTTGATTGTTTCAATTTGAGCACCTGAACGTCCATCAACGAGCATCAAGCCCATTTCAGATGAACGGAAAGCGGAAATAACATCACCGATAAAATCTGAAGAACCTGGTGTATCCCAAATATTTATAATAGTATTTTTCCAGTTAATATGTGCTAACGAAGCATAAATTGAAATCTTGCGTTCAATTTCCTCCGGGGTATTGTCACTAACTGTTTTTCCTGAAGCGGTTGTCTCTGCTTTTCCAATAGCACCGCCTGAAAACAATAATTGTTCAAGCAACGTTGTTTTACCTGTTTGCCCATGACCTGCAATGGACACATTTCGAATTTGTTTTGTCAAAACATCCATTTTTGAACCTCCTGAAGGATAATTTTGTGTTTATTTTTTAAGAATTATAATTTGAATAAATTAGGATAAATTTTATTTATAAACATAATTCATAATATATATTGTAAGTCGTGAATTTGCATATTGTCAAGGAAAAAAATAAATTATAAAATAAAATATGTTTACAGATACACATTTTCATCTTTCAATGGTAAAAAATCGTGGAATTGATATTGCACAAATGTTTGAAGAAATGGCACAAAAAAAATATCGTTTTTTGTTAGATATCGGCACGGAATTTGATGACTTTGAAAAGCGACAAAAAGAATATTTAAATGCATTGATAAAAACCTCAAACTGGGGCTCCTCTGATGGTGCATACATCGAAAAAATAATGAATTTTTCAGTAGGATTGTGGCCAAGTTCAAAGTCAATTAATAATCGTAATGAATATATAAAAATTATTGAAAAAACGATTATCGAAAATCGCAATAAAATTATTGCACTCGGAGAATGTGGGATTGATCGCCATTATAATTTAGATAATCTTGGTCAAGAAGCGGAACTTTTTCAAATGCAGTTGGAGTTGGCACAAAAGCTTTCTTTGCCGGTTATTGTTCATAGTCGCGAAGATTTTGAAGGAACGTATGATGCAATAAAGAATTGTGGTTATAACAGTGGAGTTATTCATTGTTATTCTTATGGTATTAATGAAGCAAAAAAGTTTCTTGATTTAGGTTGGCACATAAGTTTTTCAGGAGCTATTACATATACTAAAAAAAATAAACTTGATGATATGTATGCACTTTTGCGTTACGTTCCGATAGATATGCTTTTGTTGGAAACCGATGCACCGTATCTTGCTCCTCATCCGTTTCGCGGAAAAGTTAATACACCTGTTTTAGTTGAATATGTTTTTGATTTTGTGGCAAATGCACGTGGAGTTTTTGTTGAATCATTGTGTGAAACTGTTTATAAAAACGCAAAAGTATGTTATAATTTATAATATGAAAGATATTGGTACCGATGAACTAAAAAAACTACAACAAGAAGGTTTGGCTGAATTAATACAAATTATTTCTCAAATTGAAGATGAAAAATTTTTAGCCGAATGTTTCGAATGTCTTTTTACTCCTCCTGAATTAGAGGATTTAGGAAAAAGATGGCTTTTAGTTAAGGAACTTTCAAAAGGAACACCTCAAAGAGAAATTGCTCAAAAATTTCGTATGAGCTTGTGTAAAATTACACGTGGCTCAAAAGAATTAAAAAAAGAAGATAGTGCTTTTAGAAAGATGCTGGAAATGATTTAAATTTTAAATAAAGGATTTTCTATTTCAAAAGTATGCATTGCATTGTTAATTGGAACGGTGAGTTTTACTGAGGCTAATTGTAATGATTTAATTTTTAAATGTTTTTTTGCCCATTTGTTTAGCTTGAAATTACCATATTTATCATCGCCAATAATCGGACAATCATTTTTTGATAAATGAATGCGAATTTGATGCATTCGTCCCGTGTCCAACTGCAATTTTATAAGACTCAAACAAATTTTGGTTGTATTTTCAGTAGATAAATTATCTTTTATCTTTAATAAGTCATTATTCATAATTATTTCGGTTTCAATGCATTTTATGACAGAATAATGAGTGAGTGCATTTTTTTTTACACCTTTAGTTTCAACAGGTATTTCTATGATGCCTGAATTTGATGACATTTTGCCAAAACATAAAGCAAAATATTTTTTTTTTACTTGATTGGAGCCGATAAGTTTTGTCCATTTTGTAGCACTTTGGGAATTCTTTGCAACAACTAAAATTCCGGCTGTGTCTTTATCTAAACGATGAACTAAAAAAATTTTATGACCGATTTGTTTTGGTAAAATTGTGTCAACGCTTTGACTGATACCTTTACCACCTTGAACTGCTAATCCACTTGGTTTATTTATAATAAATATTTCATCATTTGAATATAATATATCTATCTTTTTCATCCGATATATTATATATGAATATAAAAAAAACTTTAAGAGTAATGTGTGTGTTATTTTTAATTATTTTTATGTTTTCTTGTCCTGTTTTTTCTGAAGTTTTCATAAATGAACAAGAAACTTTTGCCATAGATTTTCCGGAAGGTTTTGCTATTTTACAAAATGATGGTGATGACAGTTTTCATTTTCGGCACACACAATTACCGGTGGACACAATTTTACGCATTTATCCGCTGTCTCGTTATACAAAAGCATCGGAAGCAATGGACGGAGTAATGAAACAGTTAAAAGCCGAATGTTCTCATCAGGAGCTCATATGGAGAAATTCAGTTTGCTGTCTTGGTACATTTAATTTTAATAATAAACAAAATGAAGGCTGGGCTTTTTCCGTTGAGTTACCATTGGAAAAAGGTATTTTAGTTTTACTTGTATATACTCAGATGCAATTTTCAAAACAATTGGCACAGTTTCAAGTTTCTATTTTAGACAGTCTTGCTATAGACCGTGGTAGTTTTTATTCACCCGGACCGGTAACTACGTATGCATATCCATCGGAAGGAGATAAAATACAAAAAATATCGATTGCCGGAATTGAAATCGAAACTCAAATAGGTATCGCAGATGAAGAAGCATGCAGGTTTGTTATTGAAAGAGAATATGCCGTTTTATCAATGTATGTACAGTCTAAAATGCGTGATGCGGCATGGCAACGCTATTATAAAATGATTTATCGTGATTCATATAGTCGTTTTCGTAAACCTGCGTTCGATATTTATAATGCACTTTTCCCTTTGGCACTAAAACAAAATAGCGAAAATCCCGATTTTTCTTTTGTTCAAATGCTACTTTCATGGACGCAAGATTTTGAATATACTCGCGACAGGGCTAATTCCGATTTTTCTCCTTTACCTGTAGTTTTTGCAAATGGAGGTTCGGACTGTGATAGTCGTGCAATGCTTTTGTCGGTTTTACTCAGTCATATGAATTATAAAACAATGCTTTTTATTTCTCCTGAATATCAACATGCTCTTTTTGGTATTGCAATTGATGGGAAAGGTGCACGTTTGAAAGTAGGTGACACAAATTATCTTTTAGGAGAAACAACAGCAAAAGTTGCATTAGGTTTAGTTCCCGCAGAAATGTCGGATATAAAAAAATGGCTACCCATGTTAGGCGAATAGACGTTTGCGTTTTTTATAGATGATATTATAAATAAAAAAAGCTTTCCATAAAATTAAGGAAAGCTTTTTACTTTAATTTTCTGCAATTAATAAATTATAAACTTCTTCAGCTGTTGTAGCATTAATTAATGCATCACGAAGCTCTTTGCTTTTGAGTTTTGCACTAAAAAATGATAATGTTTGCAGATAATATGCATGTTGGTTATATGCAGCAGCAATCATAAATAAAAGCCGTACAGGTGTGTCATCAATTGCTTGGAAGTCAATAATATCGGTTTTTGAAATTCCAACAGACATTACTAAATCTGTTACAGAAGAAAGGCGAACGTGCGGAATTGCAATCCCGCGACCAATAGCCGTACTCATTAATTCTTCACGTTTAAGAATTTCTGAAGTCAATTCTTGTGCATATTTTACTTGTGGTGCTGTACTTAAGTTTTCGGAAAGTTCAACGAGTGCATCATGTTTTGTTGAGTGATTCAAAAAAACAATTCTGTCCGGAGAAAGAATATTTTTTACTTGTACAACGCCATTCGGAGTAGTAGGCTTAGAACCTGAAGATAGACGCTCATTCACCCATTTTTCAATTTCAGTTTTTTTGAATCTCCAAACAGTACCGATTTTTCCTGCCGGAATTTCTCCTTTTTGAGCCCAATCATAAACAGTACGTTCTGAAACACGTAAGTATTTTGCCACTTCTTCTATTGTAAGGATGTCGTCTTCCACGGTAAGTCTCCTAAATCAATTTATATTATTCTATTTTGCAATGTTTACGGTTTTTTGTCAATACCTACTTTATTTTGCATTAAATAGATATTTTTTTATCTATTTGAAAGCTCATGTAATGAGTCAAAGGGATATAGTTGACCCAAAGTTGTTTCAATAAAATTATTTTCGTTACAACCGAATCTAATCTTCATTTTTTCATCAGCAAATTCGCTTAAAACTTGTCTACATATTCCACAGGGAGCAACAGGATAGTCGGCATTGGGAGTAGCAATTGCAATAGCTACGAATTTTGTATATCCTTCACTTACTGCCTTATATACGGCTGTTCTTTCTGCACAGTTTGTTGCTCCAAAAGAACGATTTTCAACATTACAACCTGTAAAAATTGTTCCGTCTTCTGTTTGAAGTGCCGCTCCTACACTAAATTTAGAATATGGAGCATATGCCTTATTTGCTATTTTCAATGCTTTTGTAAAAAGTTGTGTCATTTTTGTAGTTTCCTTTTACATTAATATTTTTATATTAATATTGTAAATTTTGCTTTTCTATTATATCATATTATTTATGAATATGAAAAAAAAGATTGTGTTTTTTATTACTTTTGGAATATTTTTTTTAGTTATATATTTATGTTTAGCAACTTTGAATATGAAAGAAGAATTGCAACTGTCTCCAAAATGGACGGTAGATTTACTTGAAGATTTATCTACTATGCAAAAAGATGAAACGGGTGTTTTTCAACTTGTTAATTCTGAAATATTTTTAGATGAACAATTAATTCCTTTTAAATTAGGACAAAATTTTGGATATTTCACACAAGAAGGCAAAGTTGCATCATTTCAAACTTTTCCCTTCAAGGTAAGTATTTCATCATCTTTTTTTACAATTTTTTCAAACGATTCGGTAATTCATACAATTTTTAAAAAAAACGGTAAAGAACAATGTAAAATTTTTTCCAGCGGTTTTCCTTTCATTGAAGATGAGCGTATTTATATTTTTGCACCGGGAGGGTCTATTGTTTCATCTTTCAATATTGAAGGAAAACAAAATTGGCGTTATGAATCATATGTTCCAATAGTTGCTTTTCGTTCAAGTGAAGGAGCTTGTGTTGTTGGTTTAGCCGATGGTAGTTTGCTTCATTTTAAAAACGATCAAACAGAACCGACTTTTTTTGTTCCAGGTGGTAGTAATTATCAAATTATTTTGGGAGCAGATGTTTCTAAATCCGGTGAATTGGTTGCTTGTGTATCCGGTTTGGAAAAACAAAGATTCGTTGTTTCTCGCATATTAGACGGTCAGTCAAAAATTTTATTTCATGAATATTTAACCGGTGAGTTAACAGAACAAACATTTGTAAAATTTGCTTATGCTCATAGTGATTTAGAAGCGGTTGTTTTTTTTCAACATGCTGATGGCTTAGGTATTTTTTCTTTAGAGGAATTGAAAATTCATAATATAAATCTTGAGGGAAAAATTTTGTCTGTAGCATTTTCTCCACAAAAAAAATATGTTTTTGTTTTGAGTAAAATTGATGAAAACACTTTTTCAATCTATATGATTAATAATTATTATCAATTGGTTGGTTCAGTCCGCTTTGATGCTGAATATGCATTTTTGCACACACAAAATAACAGTTTGTATATAGGTAAAAATTTTTCAATTTCTCGTTTTGATTTAATGATAAAATAAAGCTTATTTATTTGTTTTAATTATAGATGTTAATTTAAGGAAAATACGATGAAAAAAATTTTAAAATATTTTTTGTTTTTCATTTCAACAATATGTTTTGCTTTTGAATGGCCGGTTAATGAAAATACATTAAAAAATTTGTATATTTCATTTGCTCAAAAACGTGGCGAAAGTTTTGTACAATCTATTGTCTTTACTGAATCAAACGATGTTTATTCGTGTGAAGCGGGTAAAGTTTTAGTGTGCATTAATAATAATACTTCTGATAGTGGTTGGTTTGATTCACCTTTAGGTAATGCTATAATTTTGTCCCATACGGGAAATTTACTCAGTATTTATAGTAATTTAGATAAAATTTTTTTAACAAAAGAAGATAAATCCGTTCAGGTTTCTGAAAAAATAGCAACTTCCGGATTTTCAGGTTGGCAAGAAGGTTTATCATCTTTTGAATTTTCTATTGCAGACACAAAAAATCAAACAATTATCAATCCGTTAGTTTTGATGAATAAAGAAAATTTGAACAATCCTGTTATAATCAAAAATGTTGTTGCGATAAATAAAAAAGGCAATGTATATGATTTATCAACGCAAAAATATTTGTCGGCAGGCACATATATGCTTTATCGTGAAAATTCTAGCATGCCTTTTAAAACGCAAGTTTCAGTAAATGGTGCTGCGGTCGAAACAGTTAGTTATGATATATTGAGTCAAATTAATAAACAACTTACAGTGCAAGGTAAAAAAAATTATAATGTTGACTCTATTTATGTTAAAGATAATCGGCAGTTTTTAGCAGAAGTTGTTCTTTCACGTGGTAAAAATACAATAATTATTACAACTTTCGATATCAATGGTAATGAACGAAACGTGCGTTTTTTTGTTGACGTTAATTAAAAGCTACGTTTTATTAAACCCCCACCTAAAGTAATTCCATTATAATAAATTACTGCCGATTGTCCCGGTGCTATGGCACGTTGAGGCTGAGCAAATGTAATTTTATATTCATTCTCTATTGAATATGGTTCAACAAGTGCTTGCATCGGTTTTGAGGCTAAGCGAATTTTCACAAAAGCGGTAAAGGGTTTTTGTGGTGCATAATTTCCTGCCCAAACCCAATTGTCTGCAATTAATCCGTCTTGCAAAAGATCTGCATTTTCAGCTAAAACAACAGTGTTTGTCGATGCATCAATTGAGTGAACATAAAGCGGTGTCTGAGAGCTTACACCTAAGCCTCTTCTTTGACCTATTGTATAAAATTCAATACCTTTATGTGTGCCGAGCTTTTTTCCGTCTAAGTTGATAATATTTCCCGGGACAGACTTTTTATCCGAAAAAATTATGTCTAAATATTGTGCCGGCACAAAATCCTGGCTTTCTTTTCGGCTTGCAGCATATAAATTTTTTTCCATTGCTTTATCTATTACTTCTTTTTTTGTAAGAGAAGATAGAGGAAAGCGTACTTTTTCCAAAGTTTTTGCTGCAACACGATATAAAAAATATGCTTGATCTTTTGTATAGTCTTTTGCGTGTGTAATCATAATTGGAAATGCTTCAAGCTTTTTTGCTTTAATTTCAGTTTCTGTAGGAGCTTTTTCACCGTAAATTTCCCAAATCGGTACATTTGGTTTAACTAATGACGCATAATGACCTGTGCAAAAATAATCAAATTGTACGCCTGCTTTTTCTAAGCCACGTAAAAAAGAACCAAATTTTATTTTTGGGTTACATATTATGCATGGGTTGGGCGTTCTACCACTGCGATATTCCGCTTTGAAATTTTCTAATACTTCTTTTCTGTAATCTTCTTGAACATTTATGACATAGTGCGGAATTTCGTTTTCTTTACAAAAACGCATGCATTCTTCAATATCGATTTGTTCGTCAGGTCCGTAACATGATTGTCTTATGCCATTTACACTCGGAGGAAGAGGAAGTTTTTTGTCCCATAAAGACATAGTAGCACCAATCACGTTGCAGCCTTTTTCCTTTAATATCAATGCAACTAATGTTGAATCAACTCCGCCGGACATTCCAACAACGACACTATCACCTGCTTGAGGTTCATTTATTTTTATAAATTCAAAGTTATGTACAAAATTTTCCATTATTTAATTAAAAAGATACTATATTTTTAGGAAAAAGGCTAGTAAATAAGAATAAATTATATTATGCTATTACTATGAAATTTGATAAAAACAAAATAATAACACCGGATTTAGGTATAAAATATCCGGAAATCCCTGATGAAAGGTTACTTTCAAAGCCCAAAATTTACGAAATAAATTTAGATGAAAACTATCCCTATATCGATAAATCTTTTAAACATAGATTTATTAGTTTTTGGCAATATATCGGAACATATATTTTAGTCTTTTCAATTGCTCCATTGATATTTGGTTTACGCATTTGTGCCCGTAAAAATATAACGAAAAATAAAAAATTGTTTAAAAATGGAGCAATTACAATATCAAATCACGTTTATCGTTGGGATTTTTTAGGTGTTTTGCAAGCAATTCGCTATCGACGTTCTTGGTTTCCGGCTTTAGCGGAAAATCTTTGCACTTCAGATCGTGCTTTAATTCGCAATGCCGGAGGAATACCAGTTCCTTCAACAATAAAAGCACTAGGTGCATTTAATAAAGCTTTCGACGAATTGCATGCAAAAAAACAGTGGATTCATTTATTCCCTGAGTCTTGCCGATGGGACTATTATCAGTATATTCGCCCATTTAAGAAAGGTGCTTTTACGTTTGCTTATAAATATAATTTACCCATTATTCCGATGGCTTTTTCTTTTCGTAAACCTAATAAATTTGAAAAATTATTTACGGGTGGTAAACCATGCATTACACTTAATGTAGGTGAACCAATTATGCCTAAAATTGATCTTGGCAGAAAAGAATGTGTTCGTGTTTTGCGAGAAGAATGCCACAAAAAAATGATTGAACTTGCAGGTTTAGATTCAAATCCTTGGAGTTGTGAAGGGGATTAATTTTTATATCATGAGTAATTTAAGCGTAAAAATTTTTTATTTGTTTGCAAAAATCGTTCCACTCCATAGTAGCAAATAACATATCATTTTGTTTTTTTGTTTCAATATCTTCTTTACGAGAGCGTTTTGATGCAATGCGCAAAAATTTCATTCCTGCGTCAAATGCACCTTTACCATCTGTGTCGTCTCTGTCTCCAATAACCAAGATTTCATTCGGATTAAGTTTTAAGTCGTTTGCTATATGTAAAAACGGCCGAATTGACGGTTTTAATGCACCGAACATTTCTGCACTATATATATTTTTACAAATATGCTTTGAAAGTCCTAAAGCTCGCATTCTGCCTTCAACATCAAAATAATCCGAATATATTGCGGTTTTAATTTCTTTTGATTCCAGCAATTTGAATATTTCTTCAACACACTCATATGGTTTATAAAATTTTCTTAAAACTCTACGAAGTAATGTTGTATAAATTTTTTTATGCCATCTTCGAATAAATCGTTCATCATTTTTAGTTTTTTTAGAAATTCCGGCATAGTAAGATTTAAAATACGCCTCAGGAGAACCAAAGTCATGTCCTTTTAGTTCACGTCGTACATCTCTGTCAGCCTTAATTCTGAAAATATCAGAAAATCTGCTTTTAATTAAGTTTTGAGGCAAATTACTAAAATCATAAAGAGTGCCATCAAAATCAAAGATTATACCTTTGATTTCATCAAAAAGCCTAAAACAGTCACTCATAAAAAATCCTAAAAAAAGTTTTTAATAAATATTTTTTTAATTGACGCTTGAATCAAAAGCAAATTTTCCTAAAAGATATAAAAATATTGGAGCAGGGATTTTAATTATTGGAATGTTTGTTTTTTTGTCCCATAAACCATAATCATTTATATTTTTTGTAATCATATAAGCAGATTTAATATTATAATTTTTTGAGTTAGCTATTTCAAAAAATGCATCATTACTTTCCAATTTAGGTTCGTTTACGTATTGAACGTCAAAAATGTGAAAACTATCTTCAGTATCAACAACGATATCTATTTCAGTTTTGTTACCGATAGGTTTTCTGTGATAGCCGATTTGCTTTGCATTGGTTTCAAAAATACTTAAAATATGTCTGTAAACCAAAGCTTCAACCAGTCTGTCCAATTCTTCGTCTGAAGGCTCTGTTTTATCGGTAAAAAGAACAGCATTACGAATTACTGCATCGCTAATATAAATTTTTGGTCTTGATTTGTAAATTTCTTGGCGATTAAATAAAATGGGTTCACTATTATAAGTTATATTTGCGGATAACAAAAATTGAATATAATTGCTCATTGAAATTTTGTTCATTTTATCTAAACGTTGACTCATTTTTTCTGCATTAATGGTTTTTCCTGAGTTAATGCACAAATATAAAAACACTTTTTCAACTAGCGTTATGTTTCGAATATTATAAAGAGAGTGTAAGTCCGGTTTTATTATTTTATTTATCGCATCGGAACGTAATAAATTGATTGAGTCGGGATCATTTGATTGTTTTGCAAACTCAGGAAAACCACCTAATATTAAATAACGTTTAAAATGCGAAACTATTTGTGAAAAATCTTTTGTTAATTTAAACCAATCTTCGGAAGAAAATTCTACCAAATCTTCAAATTTTAAGTTCTCAATTTTTTTAGGTTTTTCTAAATCTATAAAATTACAATATTCATAAAAATTTAGAGGAGGTACGTTTAATACTTCCAAAAAACTTAATTTATTGTTTGATTTGTGGAATTCTCTTTCAAAACTGGCAGAAGAAGAACAAATAACTTGAATATTAGGATACTCATTGTAAATTTCTTGTAATAATACTGATGACTCTTCAGCATATTGAATTTCATCAATAAAAAAATAAACTTTTTCGCCTTTTTTGATATCATTTTGAATTGGATAAATATCACAATATGCTTTTATAACATTTTTAATGCCAGAAATTTTTATAATCGGATGGTCAAAAGCAAAGTATAAAATTCTTTGAGGTTTTACACCTGTTTTAATTAAATCGGCAATAAGTTGATGTAAAATGGTGGTTTTACCTGTTCTTCGTAATCCGTTAAAAAGAATAAATTTTCTTTCGGTATTTGTAAGCAAAATTTTATTTGCCTCATAGTACGAAAAGCGTTTGTTTTTGTAATTATGGAAAGTTGAATTATCAATTTTTTTCCACCAAGGGTTGCAAATTTCAAAAATGTCTAGAATTTGTTTATTTGTGAATAGTGACATATGTACCTCAGAAAAAAAATATATATTCATTATAATATGAGAATGAAAAATGTACAAGAATAAAATTATACAATTGTTAAAAGTTTATTAAAATGATATAGTTTGAATATGAATAATGCACTTTCAAAATGGATAATCTCCGCATCGGGCTGGAGAACAATTTTTGCTAAATCAGGCGATGAACAAGATAAAACGACAGATATTTCAAATGAAAATGCAAATTTAGTTGCTGCAGCCTCAAAAGCATTTTGTGATTATATAAAAGACAGAAATGGTTCCGCTTGTCAAATCATATTAGGAAAAGATACTCGACCAACAGGTTCTGTAATATGTGAAATATTTTATGATATAATGAAAAAAAATGGTCTAACTGTTTATTATATCGGTACGACGGCTGCACCCGAAATTATGGCTTTTTCACGTAAATTCGATGCATTTGTTTATGTCTCCGCTAGTCACAATCCAATAGGACATAATGGAATAAAATTTGGCTTAAACGATGGGGGCGTTTTACCTGGTAGTGAATGCGATATTATAAAAGAAAAATTTTTAAATATTATAAAATCGAATTCTATTCCTAAAATTAGTGATGATATATGTCTTTCTATAGATAAAACAAAAAAACAAGAAGCAATTTCTTCATACTTTGATTTTACAAAAGAAGTAATAGCTGATTCTTCGGATTTTTCCGTACAAGAAAGTTTTTTTGATACATTAAAAGAAAAAATTGCAACAAAACCTTTGACAATTCTTGCTGATATGAACGGTAGTGCACGTTGCCTTTCTATCGATAAAAATTTTTTACAATATTGTGGATTAGGTTTTGAGGCTATTAATGATAAAGTCGGTAATATTGTTCATGAAATTATTCCGGAACCGGAAAATATGATTTATGTTGCAGATTTTATGACAAAACTTCAGTCTCAAGGCAAAACGGATGCATTACTTGGTTATATGCCTGATTGTGATGGAGATCGTGGAAATATTGTATTTTGGAATGAAAAAACAAAGCGTGCCGAAATATTGAAAGCTCAAGAAGTTTTTGCTCTTTGTGTGCTTTCTGAATTAGCATCTGTGCGTTATGCTGAAAAAATTGCCGGAATTAAACCGCAAAAATTGGCAGTGGCTGTGAATGACCCAACATCTATGCGTATTGACGAAATTGCAGCTAAGTTTAATGCAGAAGTTTTTCGTGCAGAAGTAGGTGAAGCAAACGTTGTTAATCTTGCAAGAAAACTTCGCCATAAAGGTTACGTTGTTCGTATTTTAGGCGAAGGATCCAACGGAGGAAATATAACACATCCGGCTGCTGTTCGTGATCCGATAAATACTTTGTTCTCCCTTGTAAAACTTCTTGTAATGCCCGAGCTTTTTGAGTTATGGTGTGAAGTTTCAGGTCTGCCGATACAAAAAAATATATCTTTGTCTGAAATACAAGAGACTATGCCGGTGTTTACTACAACAGGCGTAACTGATTCGCGTGCTCTCTTAGAAATTCATACAAAAGATCATACGGCTTTAAAAGCAGCTTATCAAAGTGTCCTTGATTTGCAATGGCAAAATGTTGGAGCTAGTTTTGCCACGATATATGGAATTGTTAGTTTCGAAGCTGTCTCAAATAATGGTACGGAAGAAATACGAAATTTAAAAGATTTTACAAAATCTGCTAAAGGTGGATTAAAGCTATTACTTAAAGATACCGGAGGAAATAATGTTGCTTTTGTTTGGATGCGTGGAAGTGGTACGGAACCTGTTTTCCGTGTAATGTGCGATGTAAAAGGGGATAACCCAAAATTAGAAGCATTCTTGTTAGAATGGCACACAAAAATGATTCAAGATGCAGATGCTTTTGCATGATTTTTACATAATTATTGTACTTAACAAAAAAAAATATATATGTTACAATTAAAATGAAATACGGAATAATTATCCGTTTTTTTTAGGAGAAACTATGGGCGTTCGTGGAGAACTTTTTACAACACAAGTAAATTTAGACAATCGTAACTATTTTTTTAATGTAAAAGAAAATCGCGCAGGGGATGTTTTTTTGCAAGTTGTAGAAAGTAAAAATAAAAGTGGCGAAAATTTTGATCGTCATGCGATAGTAATTTTTGCTGAAGATATGCAAAAATTCTTTCAAGGTTTAGAATCTTCATTAGCTTTTATTGAAAAAGATAGAAAAGAAAGAAAAAAAGCTGAAGCTGAAAAAAAAGCAAAAAAAGAAACAACAAAAAAACGTATTTATAGAAAGAAAGACGATAATAAATCTACTTCCGATGGATTAAAGCGATCCGGAAGGGTACATATCGTGTCAAAAAGAACTACTGAAGAATAGTTTTTTGACTTTAGAAATTAATTTTATTATTTTATTGATGGAGGTTTTATATGTCCAAATTTACTGAAAAGATGAAAAGTTTTTTTGATAAAAGCGTTGAAGTTTCAAAAGACGCTCTTTCAAAAACAGGAAAGGCTGTTCAGGAGTTTAGTGATAAAAGCATTGTTCGCATTGAAATAAAGCAACTTGAAAATAAAATTCAAAAAGAATATGTAGAACTAGGTTCTAAAGTATTTTCTTTTTTTAATTCGGATAAACAAGGAAAGCTTTCAATTGATGATGATTTTATTTCTTCCGCAGTAAAAAAAATTGTTCATTATAATGAAGAAATTGAACGAAGAAATGTTGAACTTGAAGCTAAAAAAGAAGAATCTGATGCAAGAACAGCAGAAGAAAAAGAGGCAAAAAAAAACAAATCCAGTATAACTGAATAAAAGATAACAATTTAAGAAGATTTTCAAAAAAAGATAATAAATTTTGAATAATTTTAAAAAAACCTGTTGACAAGAAAATAGTTTAAATGCTATATTTTGGAACGTTGACGTAAGGCTAGGGTATGAGTTTTTTGCAGATGAACGAAAATAGTGCAAACGGCGACAAAATAAAGCGTAATTTGAATAATTTTTTTTAAGTAAAGAAAAAAAGTAAAAAAAAGCTTAAAAAAAACAAAAAAGC
>JAAYNH010000061.1 GCA_012520945.1 Treponema sp.
TTATATATATTTTACATCTAAATTTAAAAAATAAAAAGCTCTTTTATCGGAAAAATTCTTAATAAAAGAGCCTTTTACAGTTTTATTTAAATTTATATTTTAGAACCAAAAACGGAATCCACCTACAACAGGGAAATAAAAGACATTAAATCCAATTTCCGGAAGAATAATAATTGTAGGTTGCCATGCGGCCTGTAGATAAAACTCGAGAACGTTATCTAAAACTTTGAAGTTTAGCCCTGCAAGAACACGAAGTCCTGCAGAAAGACCAACAGGGTCACCAAAACCGATGGAACCGGCAACACCCCAGCCATAGTACCAGCGAAGCGGTTTAGAAATTACAGGATTTCCAATCCACATATCTGCGGTTAAACCAAGTCCGATATAGTCTGAATAAAAGGCTCCGTCAACAGCAAATACCCATGGAAGTGAATCAAGTTTAAAAGTGATAGCACCGGAACCTCCAATATTGGCACCTCCTTTAGCACTAATATTTGCACCACCTTGAAGTCCGATTCCATGTGCAAAAGCACTAATTGTGCCAATAACGAAAAATACTGCAAGAATAGCAATTAATTTTTTCATTGTAAATCTCCTAAAAAAAATCTATATAATATACTAACAAAAATAAATTTTTTTATCAATATGTTTTACCTGCGGTGTTTTCTTTAGCACTTTTTGCTACAGCATTTGCAACTGTAACGGCTACTCGTTTATCAAATACAGAAGGAATTATATAATTCGTAGATAATTCTTCACTACTTACTAGGGAAGCTATTCCAATGGCAGCGGCCATCTTCATTTCTTCAGTAATTTTTTTTGCCTGTGAATCTAAAGCTCCGCGAAACAAACCGGGGAAAGCTAAGACATTATTAATTTGATTTGGAAAATCACTTCGACCTGTACCAACAATATATGCTCCTGCGTTTTTTGCGTCTTCATATGTAATTTCAGGTTCAGGATTTGCCATTGCAAAAACCGCTGCTTTAGGTTTCATAGAGGCAACCATTTCTTTTGTTACAAGACGTGGAGCAGACACCCCGATAAATACATCACTTTCTGCCATTGCTTCTTTTAATGAAATTCGACGATTTTCGGGATTAGTAATATTCATTAATTCTTGTGTTAAAAAATCATATTTGTGAGCGTCTTCTTTTAGCACAATACCGTTAATATTGAAAGCAAAAATTTTTGTTATGCCAAAATTATGTAACATACGAATAATAGAGCTTCCTGCAGCCCCTGTGCCACTTACGGTTACTGTGATATTTTCTTTTTGTTTGTCTGTTAATTTTAATACATTAATGAGGGCTGCAATTACAACAATTGCTGTGCCATGTTGATCATCGTGAAAAACAGGAATATCCAGTTCATTAATTAATGAACGTTCAATTTCAACGCATCGCGGTGCAGAAATATCTTCAAGATTAATGCCTCCAAAACCCGGAGCAATTGCTTTACATATTTTTATAATATCTTTAGGATTTTTTGTATCTAAGCAAATTGGCACAGCATCAATATCGGCAAAATGCTTAAACAAAACAGCCTTACCTTCCATTACAGGTAAAGCGGCTTGTGGTCCAATATCGCCTAATCCTAAAACCGCAGATCCGTCTGTGACAACGGCAACTAAATTTCCTTTTCCTGTATATTTATATATATCATCTTTGTTTGCAAAAATAGCACGGCAAGGTTCGGCTACTCCAGGTGTATATGCAAGTGATAAATCTTCTTTATTTTCTAAATGCATTTTCAAAGATGTTTCGATTTTGCCTTTCCATTCTTCGTGTTTTTTTAGAGCTTTTTCGTAAATGTTCATATTTAATATTATACATTTTTTAAAAAATTTATCTAGAAAAAAAAATCTAAAACAATATTATTGAATATTATGAAAAAATAGTTGTGATGCGATTGTGAAATGCGAAATGGTTGCATTGTGAAAAGTTGAAAAAACACGTATGAAGCGGTAAACCCGCTAATGATTTGGAGGAACAATGAAAGTTGCAAGTCTTTTTTCCGGCGTCGGCGGAATTGAATTAGGATTTGAACAAGGCGGAGCAGAAGTTGTGTGGTCAAATGAAATTGACATACATGCAAGCGAAACTCTAAAGCTCAATTTCAATCATGATATAATTGTTGATGATATTCATAACATCAAAGGAGAGAATATTCCCGATATTGACGTAATTGTAGGAGGCTTCCCATGCCAAGCGTTTTCTGTTGCAGGATATCAAAAAGGGTTTGAGGATGAACGTGGCAAATTTTTTTCCAAATGGCACGACTAATCAAGGAAAAATTACCTCGAGTCATTTTTATCGAGAACGTAAAAAACCTTGTAGGTCATGATAAAGGCAATACATTTAAAGTAATTAAAGAAACACTCAATAGTTATGGATACATTTTAAAATCAATGGTATTAAACGCATCAGAATATGCAAACATTCCTCAAAACAGAGAGAGAATTTACATTATCGGTTTTAGAAACAACGAAGACTATTCCCATTTTAAAAGCATTGAACCTATTCCACTAACCAAATCAATACACGATATTATTGATTTAAATGAAAAAGTTGACGACAGATATTATTATACAAAAGAAAAAAACGATTTTTATAGCGAACTTGAAAAACAAATAACGAAAAAAGATACCGTGTATCAATGGCGAAGAAAATACGTTCGGGAAAACAAATCGAACGTGTGCCCGACTCTAACCGCAAATATGGGTACAGGCGGACACAACGTTCCGCTTATTCTGACCAAATACGGTATCCGAAAACTGACACCAAAGGAATGCTTTTTATTTCAAGGATTCCCAAAAGATTTTAAGTTGCCGAAAAACATGGTACAAAGTCACTTGTACAAACAAGCAGGGAACTCCGTCGTCGTTCGGTAATAAAAAGACTCGCAGAAGAAATAATTAAAGCTATAAAAAAATCTGATATATCAAACATATTTGAATATAATGAGAAAATAGTTGTAAATATTTAATCTTTATATTATTCAATTTTTATTGTGTGAATAATACACGTTTTTCTATACTAGAAAAAAAATCAATAAAATGATATAATTTTTTAATGAATGTGTACAAGGGAATATGTGCCTCTAGTGGCATTGGAATAGGCACCTCGTATTTTTTAGAAGAAAAAAAAGAAATTTCTATACCATGTATAAAAATTCAAGATTCGGAAAAAGATTTAGGCTGGAAACGTTTTGAACATTCTCTTAATATTATTAAATCTTCTGTTGAAAAAAAAGCGCAATGCAAAAATAAAGAACTTCAAGAAATAGCACAAACATATTTACTTATGTTAAACGATTCTGTTTTTATTGATGAAATAAAAAATAAATATAATTCATGTTCGTATAATATTGAATATATTATTTATAAAGTATTAAATATTTACGCTGATAAACTTAGAGAAACAAATGATGATTATTTTCGTGAACGTGCTTTTGATGTAACAGATGTTTTTACAAAAGTAATTTATCAAATGATGGGTTTTTCTGAACGCGATCTTTCTAAAATTCCGGAAAATTCTGTAATAATTGCACAAACAATACAGCCGTCAGATGCAATTGAAATTTTTAAGCAAAAAATTACAGCTATCGTTTTAAATGAAGGTGGCGTAAATAGTCATTTGGCAATTTTAGCACGTTCACATAATATTCCTCTTGTTTTCGGAATTGATGTTTCAATGATTTTACAAAAGCATGATTTTTCCGGTGACTCAAAAATTGTTGTTGATGCTAATTCTTGCAATGTGATTTTTAATGCATCTGAAGAACAAATAAAAAATTATACTGAATTGCAAAATAAAGAAAATATTAGAAAAAAAGAAATGATACATTTTGCTTCTAAAACAGCAAAAACAAAAGACGGTGAAGTTTTTAAATTAATGGCAAATATTGGTTCGATTGAAGAAGTGAAATTTGCAATTGAAAACGGTGCAGATGGAATAGGGCTTTTACGTACGGAATTTTTATTTATGCAAGCAAATGAACGTGATGAACTTTTAACGGAAAATGAACAATTTGAAATTTATTCTGAAATTTTAAAACAAATGAAAGGAAGGCCTGTTGTTATTCGAACGTTAGATGCTGGTGGTGATAAAATAATTCATATTCATGATTATAAATTTGAGAAAGAAGCAAACCCTCTTTTGGGAAATCGTGCTATTCGTTTTTGTCTTGCACGTAAAGATATTTTTAAAACACAATTACGAGCACTTTTCAGGGCTAGTAGTTTTGGTAATTTAAGTATTATGATTCCATTAATTTCTACGACGGAACAATTTGAAGAAACAAAAAAAGTTATTGACGAAGTAAAAAAAGAGTTAACAAAAAATTTTTCAGAGACAAAATTAAATCTTAATGTACCCATTGGTATAATGATAGAAACGCCATCCGCCGCTATATGTTCTGATAAACTTGCATCGATGTGCGATTTTTTTTCTATTGGCACAAATGATTTAACACAATATACATTAGCTGTGGATAGAGAAAATTTATCTGTAGCAAATTTGTTTGATGACTTAAATCCTGCTGTTGTGATATTAATTAAACATACTTTTGAAAGTGCAAAAAAACATAACATACCGATTAGTGTTTGTGGAGAACTTGCCGGTAGAACAGAAGGCACAAAGGTTTTAGGCGGAATAGGCATTCGAACTTTGAGCATGACAAGCACAAAAATTTGTGAAACACGACACATGCTTAGTAACGTTTCTACAAGTGAAATGCAATCTGCTGTAGAAAATTTATTTGCATAATTAGGATATAAATGAAAGAATTATATATAGAAGAAAATGAAATTTCTCAGACAAGAGAAAATAGTTTTGATACGAGTAAAGAATATTCAAATCTTCCTTTAATTGTAATTGCAGGACGTCCAAACGTTGGTAAGTCAACCTTGTTTAATCGCTTGTTACATAAACGTCGTGCAATTACGGATCCTACTCCCGGTGTTACTCGTGATCCCATTGAAGAAAAAGCTTTTATCAATGATAAACCTGTTTGCATTATGGATACCGGCGGTTTTAAGCTTGATAGACAAATTGGCACGATGGAATCAGTGTTAGATGAGTTAGTTGTTGAAAAAACTTTAGAAGCATTAAAACGTGCTGACTGTATTTTATTAGTATTAGAAGCAGAAAATATTACGGGAGAAGATGAAGAATTTATTAAACTGCTAAGACCTTATTGGAATAAGGTAATTGCTACAGTAAATAAATGTGAAGGTGGCAAAGATGAAACTGCCGCTTGGGATTTTATGAACTTTGGTTTTTCTGAAATTTTTTGTATCAGTGCTGAACACGGTGACCATATCTCAGAATTAAGTGATGCGTTAATTAAAAAATTGGATTTTAGTAAAGTCATTGAAGGGGCGGAAGAAAGTATAATTCGTGTAGCAATTATAGGAAAACCTAATACCGGAAAATCAACTCTGTCAAATAGGCTCACAAACACTCAAGCGTCTATTGTTAGTGATTATGCCGGAACAACTCGTGATGTGGTTGAAGGTGAGTTTATATATAAAGATAAAAAGTTTCAAATTTTAGATACAGCAGGTATTCGACGAAAATCAAAAGTTTCAGAAAATGTTGAATATTATTCTGTGAATCGTGCTATAAAAAGTTTGGATAACGCAGATATTGTTTTTTTGATGATAGATGCACAAGAAGGTTTAACAGAACAAGATAAAAAACTTTGTGCATTAGCTCATAAACGTGGCATGGGAATTATTTTTGTTTTGAATAAATGGGATACACAAGATCAAGACAAAAAAACGGCAAAAAAAGCTGAAGACAATATTCGCATAATGTTTGGCCATATGAGTTATGCTCCCATTATAGAAATTTCTGCATTACAAGGAACGGGTATTAAACATCTTTTGAATATTACATTAGAAGTTTATGAGCAATTAACACGCAAAACAGATACTTCCGTTTTAAATACTGCACTGAATGATTGGCTTATTGCATTTGCACCACCGGCAAGTCGTTCAGCACAATTTAAAATTCGCTACATAGTGCAAACAAACACAAATCCTGTTTCGTTTTTGCTTTTTGCAACACGACCGGAAGTAATACCTCAATCATATATTTCATATTTACAAAACAGAATTCGTAAAGATTTAGGTTATGACAAAATTCCTGTGATGCTTGAATTAAAAGCGAGTCGTCAAAAATGGGAAAAACGCGAATGCTAATTTTTTTATATGTTTATTAAAGATTTTTCAATTGTGATATGTAACTATTGCACCGATTTTATTTTAAGTTTATTATATCGATATGAAAATTATATCATGGAATGTAAATGGAATTCGTGCCATAGAAAAAAAAGATTTTGTTCTTTTGCTAAATGATTTTAATGCAGATGTTGTTTGTATTCAAGAAACTAAAGCAAATCCAACACAACTTTCGGATAACTTACTTGCTCCTCCTATTTTTGAGAATGGAAACGCTGCAGAAGGATCATGGTTTTCATTTTGGTCTTCTGCAAAAAAGCCCGGTTATTCCGGTACAGCAATTTATTCAAAAATGAAACCGGATAAAGTAGAGCTTATGAACGTTTCTGAATTTGATGATGAAGGCAGAACTCTTGTTGCTCATTATGGAAACATAATAATTATTAGTGCATATTTTCCGAATAGTCAAGATGCAGGAAAACGCCTTGATTATAAACTTGCATATTGTGATGCAATGTTGAAAATGTGTAATGAATTTGTTGAACAAGGTAAAAATATTGTTTTATCCGGTGATTATAACATTGCACATAAATCCATTGACTTAGCAAATCCTGTAGCTAACGAAGGGAACGCAGGATATTTGCCTGAAGAAAGAGCATGGATGGATAAATGGATTTCATCAGGCTATGTTGATACTTTCAGAGAATTTTGCAAAGAAAGAAATCAGTATACATGGTGGAGTTATCGTTTCCGGTCCCGTGAAAGAAATATTGGATGGCGTATTGATTATCAATGTGTTAATAAATCTTTTTTACCTAAAATTAAAAACAGTTCAATTCTTTCTTCTGTATTAGGAAGTGATCATTGTCCTATTATGATTGAGTTTTAAAATTTCTCAAGCACAAACAAAAACTCTCTAACATGAATTTCTCTTTCACGTAAATTTCTACTTCCTCTGAAAGTGTTATATTTCATTTCAACTGTTTCAACTATTCCATATTTTTTTAACATATTTTTCATATCATTAAAAGAAATAAATCCTTCTGAGTTATATGAAATGATTATAAATTTAGCATCTAAATTTGAAATTATATTTTCCATTGATTGCATTGCAAATTGTGGTTTGTTAAAGTTGGAACGATTCCAATCAGAAACAATTCCTGACACATTACTAAGATTTCCCTCTATTTTATTTTTTAAAATTACATTTAGCATAAAATAATTAGAACCATATGGATGCTGGTTATACGGAGGATCTAAATATGCAATATCAATTTTTTTTAATTCTTGAGAAAGCTCGACGGCATCTTTTTGAAAAACCTCAACATTACTTTCAAATCTACTGAATACGGGCACAGGTAACTCTATTGGTTTTAAAATTCTTGAAAGTGCATTTTTTCCCGTTCCTCCAAAGCAACCAATTCCTGTTTTTTTATCTTTGTAAAATCCTTTAAAAACGCCACTCGTATTTGTATGAACGGAACACTCGGTTAATAGAGGGGCTAAAAAATATTTTTGCATTTCTTTAGGAACATACTCGTCTATTAATTTTCTAAAAGCATCTATACGTAACGCATTTTCGCGCGTATAAAAAACACGTTCTTCTATTTTTATAGCTTCATCATTTTTTGGTGCATAGTTTTTACAAATAATTCCTTCATTTTCATTTTGTATTTCGTGAGAAAAACTTTTTATTATTTTGTTTCTGCATTCATCGTAAAATTTATTATTAAAATCTTTTTCGTTTGTTAAATAACATTCGTTTAAAACTTTTGCATATTCTTCTAAATCGTTTGCAATAATTTTTGAAGAATGTTTTTTTAGCATTCTGGAAACAACCCCTGAACCTGAAAACAAATCTGCACAAATACATTTTTCTTTATTAATTCGCTTTGTGCATTTTTTAACCATCTTTTCAATTTCAAAAAGTAATGCACGTTTATTTCCTAAATATGTTATTAGTTGTGTGAACAAAAACTCTTTTTTTTCTATCATTCATAAAAACCCATATTGCATTTTATCACATAGTTTATTATTTTTGAAGTTATATGTCATGATTGTTGTTATGATGTTGTTATGTATTAGCATTTTACTTACTTTTGTTCAATGCCACTTCCGATTAAAATACTTGTACCATTAATACCCGGTTTCACTTCAATTTTTTGTGGTATCTCATTTATTACTTCTGTTACATGAGTAATAATTCCTAGCATCTTCCCATTTCGTTGTAAACTCTTTAGAGCATGAATTGCATCATTGAGGTACTGTCCGCTCAATGTTCCAAAACCTTCATCTAAAAATAATGAATCAACACGAATGTTTTTACTGGCATATTCTGCTATTGCAAGTGCAAGTGATAAACTTACTATAAATCGTTCCCCTCCACTGATGTTTGTAACGGAACGTGTTTCATCAAAATTTACATCATAAATTTCAAAATCAATTCTATCATGGCTTATTTGTTCAAGTTTATATTTTTGAGTAATATTAAACAAATATTTATTTGCACATTGTAAAAAATATTTAAAACTAATGCTTTGAACAAAAATACTAAAATCAAGGCCTTTAGCATCTCCTATCCATTCTTTCATTTGGGTCCATGTGTTAAATTTTTCGTAAATAATTTTAAATTCTTTATTTATTTTTTTTGCTTCATTTTTATTTTGTTTGTTTTGTGAAATTTTAAGTTCAATCATGGTTAATTCTTCTTGTATTATTTTAGAATTATCTTCATTTTGTTTTTTCATTTCATTAATTTTTTCTTTTGAATCATTTATATTATTTTCTTTTTTATGATTTTCTAAATTCTCTTTTATTATTTTAATAGAATTTTCTATTTCAATTTGTTTTTTAGTTAAGGAATCTTTTTTTTCAGATAATTTTTTTATTTCTTCATCATCTAATAAACAAAATAAAAATTCCTCTTCATTTGAAAAGTTATTTTTATAAAGCAGATTTAAGAAATTATTTTCTTGATTTTCTAAAAGTTTTTTTATTTCAGCATTTGTTTTTATTAAATTATTTTTTCTTTCTTCAAGCATTATAAAACTTTCATTTATCTTATTTAAATCCATTTGTGTTGCTTCAAAACTTTTTTGTAAATTAGTTAAATTTGTTTTTAAATTTTCTTCTTCCGTATCAACTACTTTATCAGAAAAAAGATTTTTTCTTTCTACAAGAATTTTTTCATATTCTATTTTTGCTTTTTCAAATTTTTCAAATTCTTCAGTAAATTTTTTTTGAAGTGTTAAATATTTTGTTTCTTCTCTAATTAATTGTTCTTTTTTTTCTATAAAAATTTTTTTATTATCTTCATACTCATTTTTCTTTTCCATATAAATATTTGCTTTGGTTTTTAATTCTTCTAAAATATTTTTAATTTCTTCTTCAGAAGAATTTTTATTTAAATTAATATTCCATTCTTTAAGGTCATTATTAATTTGAAAAATTTTCGTTTCATTTTCTTTATTGTTTTTTTCTAATTGTAAATTTAAGTTTTGTAAAACGGATTTTTCTTTTTGTATTTCATTTTCTTTTTTATTTAAATTTTCTTTAATTTTTTTTAGTTGTAAATTTATTTCTGAAATGTTTTGTGCAATATTTGAAATAACATCTTTATTTTGATTGTCATTAATTTTTATATTTTCACAAATCGGATGTGAAACAGAACCGCAAACTAAACAAGGTTTATCTTTTTTTAATTGTTTTTGTAACTCCATAGCTATGATTGTTACATTATCTGATACTATTTTATTTAATTCATTTTCATTGTTTCTAATTTCATTTTTAGAATTTTCAATATCTGTTTCCAGTTTTAAAATATATTTTTCTAAAATAATTATATTTTTATTTATTTCTTCATTTTCTTTTTGTGTACTTATTATGTTGTTAAATATAAATTCACTTTTAGGAATTTTTTCAGAAAGTTTTTCATCAATTTTATTTTTTTCTAAATATTTGTTTTGTTCTTCTAGTATTATTTCTATTTTATTTACATTTTCTTCAATTAATAATTTATTTTCTTCTTGTTCTATTAAATTTTTTTGTGCAGAATTTTTTTCTTTTTCTCTTTCATTTTTATTATCTTTTTTTTCTAAAACTTTAATATCCAAAGCTCTCACTTCTTTAAAAATTTTTTCTGATTCATTAAATTCATTTTTTGCTTTTTTATATGCGTTATTTATTTCATTAATTATTTTTTCTGTTTTTTCTTTTTCATTTTGTTTTTTAATAATTTCTTCTTCTATTTTTTCTGTTTCAATTAGCTTTTCATTTTTTTCTTCCCTTTTATTTTTTAAATTTTCATAATTTGATTTACATTCTTTAGCTTTTAATGCATTATTTAATTTTTCTTTTTCTTTTTCAAAATCATTAACTTCTATTTGTAAATTTTCTTTTTCATTTTGTTTTTTTATAAACTCATTTTGTAATTTTTCAAACTGTTCAATCCAATTTAATTTTTTTATAAAATTTTCATTTTCTATTTTTATTTTATTTAGTTTTTCTGAAAGAACTTCTTTCATATTATTATATTCATCTTCGTCTTTTTCTGCTAAAATTAATTTTTCTATGTTTTCTTTTTCAATTTTTTTTCTTTCATATTCTTCTTTAATATTTTTAAATTTTTCGTGAACACGTATTCCTATGTTTTTATATTTTTCATTTCCTGTTAGTTTTTCTAAAATTTCTGAACGTTCTTTTTCATTTGATAATAAAAATTTTGAAAATTCTCCTTGTGCTAACATTATTGAACGAGAAAATTGTTTGTAATCTAAGCCAATGATTTTATTTGTTTCTATATTTAAATTTATTGCGTTACCAGTTTTAATAATTTTTTCATTTTGTAAAATTTTATACGTTGCTTCTTGTAGTTTTCCTGTTGTTTTATTGTATGCTCTATGTTGAGAAAATTCACTGACAAATTTTCCTTTTTTACAAATATAAGTTACTCTTGAAAAGCAATTTGCTGTATGACGCGTCATTAATTCATTTCCTGCTTCTCCGTCATTTACGGATGTTTGTCTAGGTGTGCGTCCATAAAGTGCAAGCGTTATAGCGTCTAATATAGTTGTTTTTCCACTTCCTGTTGGTCCGTGAATTACAAATATATCATTGTTCGTTTTATAATCCGGATGTTCAAAATTAATTTTCCATTTTCCTTTTAATGAATTTATATTTTCAAATTCAACATTTAATATTTTCATAAGTACTCTCCTAAAATTTATTCTTCAATTTCCTGAGATAATTTTAAAAATATGGGTAAATATTTATTTAATATCTTTTTTGCTTCTTCTGAATTTTCTTCAAGGTTTTCTTTTTGTAAAATTAATCTTGTAAAAATTTCTTCATCGGATAAATTTTTTATTTCTTCCATATTATAATCTTCAAATATGTTTTCGCTGTTTGTATTTGTATCTTTGCGTTTCCAACTCACAATATTAATATTTTTATTTAATGCCTTAATAGGTTCATTTAATTCTTCTTGAATATTTAATCCCATTTTTTTTTCATAACATAATTCAATATAAACATTTTTTTGAATATTTTCATTTTGAATTTTTTGTAATTCATTTTTTATTTCTTTTACATTACCTTCTATTCTTTTATATAAATTTGTATAAGGTGTTTCTATTTTCTCAATTTTAAATAATTCTTTTTGTTTATTTATTTCTACAGACAAAACATGATGAGGCACGGTACATTCATCGAAACCTAAAATAAACGGAGAACCGGAATAAAGAATATGGTTTTTCTTTGCAACTCTTGTTGTATAATGAATATGTCCAAGAGCAACATAATCATACTCATCAGAAAAAACATTTGCACTTACATTTCCAAGCTTACCAACTACATCTAAAATTTTTGTGCCGTCATCCGTGTGTTTTGTTTTTTTTGTATTCGCCAGGCGTCCTTCTAAATCTGTGGCATATAAATGTCCTGTTGCAATAATAGGTATGTTTTTTTCTCCACGATTTTTTTTTGCAATTTCTAAAACCCCATCATATAAAATTTTTAATGCATCATTATAATTTTCATTTAAATGCCGTATTTCAATTTCTCGCACAAAAGGAATTGCACAACAAATTCCACAAATGTTTTTTTCTTTATCATATAATTCAAAAACCATTTCTTCATAGCATAAATTATTTACCGAACCTATAATATGTATGTTTAAATATTCTAATATTTCTTTTGATGCTTCTAACATATTAGCACTATCATGATTTCCTGCAATGATTATTACATTTTTACAACTTGTTTCTAAAAGAGAGGCTAAAAAAGAATAATACAATTTACGTGCTTCTGTGGCAGGATTTGCTACATCAAATATATCACCGGAAATAATTAATGTTTCTATTTCTTTTTTTTGTATGATTTCTTTTGTCCATTTTAAAAATACGTCAAATTCATTTGTTCTGTCAATTTCATGCATCTTGTTTCCTAAATGCCAATCTGCTGTATGTAAAATTTTCATAATGATGCTCCTTTTTGAACAATGTTCTTTTAATTATATTACTTTTTTTTATTATATCATATCAATGAGACATAAAATGTCCCTTGTGGATTTTCTTGAAATGCATTAGGGATACGGCGGGCGTTAGTTCTCTTTATCAAATATTTTTATGAAATGTTTGATAAGGAGAATGAGCGTAAGCGAACCCAAAGTAGCCCGACCTGTCGCTAGACAGGGAATGCCCTAAAAATAATTTTAGTATTTATGAAACGTTTTGAACAGAAATTAAATTTGGAACAGTTGCACAAAATATAATTTAAAAACATACAACTGCTCCAAAAACGAAAATTTTTTTAGTCACCGTTTTCTTCAACGAGAACTGTTTTTTTTGTAACTTGAACTTTTTCTTCATAACAGGCAAAGATTTTTTCTTGGCTTTCTTTGCTGAGTTTTGGTGTTATAAGACTAACGATTGGAACAATTATTAAGCCCCCAACCATAGCAGCGGCACCACAGTTAATCGGAGATGAAAAGATAGGATAAAACATATTTGTAACGGTAATACCAACGCCAAAAATAAAACTTGCCCAAACGGACGCTTTTGAAGTTTTTTTCCAGAAGAGTCCATAAAGGAAAGGTGCTAAAAAAGCTCCGGCTAAAGCACCCCAAGAAATTCCCATGAGTTGTGCAATAAACGTTGGAGGGTTCAATGCTAATGCAACTGAAAGAACAATAAAAAATATTATTAAAATGCGCATTATGAGAAGTTGAGTTTTTTCAGTCATTTTTTTTGCAACAGAAGGTTTCAAAAAATCTAATGTAAATGTTGAACTTGATGTTAGAACAAGAGCGGAAAGAGTTGACATTGATGCTGAAAGCACCAAAACCACTGCAATACCAACGATAAAATCCGGCAAGGAAGAAAGCATGGTTGGAACGATTGTGTCAAAACGCACTGCTCCTTTTGCATTATAGATTGCCGGAGAGTCGAATAAGCGACCGAAGCCTCCAAGGAAATAACTTCCGCATGCAATTACTACAGCAAAAAGCGTTGAAATGATTGTGCCGGTTTTTACTGCTTTTTCGCTTTTAATTGCATAAAATTTTTGAACCATTTGTGGTAATCCTAATGTTCCCAAGGATGTTAAAATTACAACTCCTAAAAGATTTTTTGGGTCAGGGCCAAAGAAACTTACAAAAGGACCTTTCATATTTAATAAAGCAGAATCTGTCGTTTTTGGGTCAACAGGAATTTCAGATAATTTTGAAATAGCGGTCATAAAACCACCGTGACCTTTTAATATTGGTAAAATTATGCAAACAATGCCAACTAACATGATGATTCCTTGAATAAAATCATTTATAGCTGTTGCCATGTAGCCACCAAGTATTACATAAATTGCAGTAAGTGCCGCCATAATGATAACGCACCATCTGTAATCGAAATTAAAAGCTATGCCGAATAAATTTGATAATCCTGAATATACGGATGCTGTATAAGGAATTAAAAATATAAAAACAATTAGGGAAGCAACGAGGCGTAATGTGGAGCTTTCGTATCGTTTGCCGAAAAATTCAGGCATTGTTTTTGCATCGAGGTGATGTGTCATAACTCGAGTGCGTCTGCCAAGAAATACCCAAGCGAGAAGGCTACCGATTATTGCATTGCCAACTCCAATCCACGTTGCTGAAAGACCGTATTTCCAACCGAATTGTCCTGCGTATCCGACAAAAACAACTGCACTAAAATATGATGTGCCATATGCAAAAGCGGAAAGCCACGGCCCTACTTTGCGACCGCCTAAAACAAAGCCGTCTACGTTTTTTGTAGAACTGCGAGCAATAATTCCTATGATAAACATTACTACAAAAAATAAAATTAGCATTGTAATTTTTATAATCATTTTAAAAATCCTCCAAGAATTTATTAGAATTTTTTTTTTGAATAAAAGGTTCAAAATTTTTCTTCTAACTTATAGTAAACAATGATTTTTATATGATAATGATTTAATGTTTTTTTTTCAATATTAATTGTTTTTTTTACTTTTTTAATAATTTGTTTGTTTGCTTTTTTTTAAATAGAATTTTTTTTAGATTATTTTATCTTGACGGAAATTATTTATCTATATATTATCTATGTAAAATAAATTGATAAGAATTTTTAGGAAGAATAACTTGATTGAAATTTTACCATGGACAGAAAAAAATCCTTTGAACATGATAGGCTTTTGTGCCGGTGTTTGTTGGAACAGTCCTGTTGATAATATGGAAAAAAATATTAAACGTGCAAAAGAGTGTATAATGTCGGGTCATGGTCGTGTAGCCGAATATCCCGACATATATATGGTTATTAATGGATACAGTGCCAGATGTATTCGTGAGCTTTATACGCACATAATCGGTACGACACGTTTGCAATCTTCTACTCGTTATGTTAATGCAAAAAATATGGATGTAGAAAATGAATTTTATTATCCGGAAACTTTAAGCGAAGAAAACAAAGAAATATATAAAAAAACAATTTCTGAAATTATGAATGCATATGCTAAGTTAGAAGATAGCGGACTGCCTAAAGAAGATGCGGCGAATTTATTACCTTTAGGAATGCATTCAAAAATTGTTTTTAAAATTAATTTACGTGCTCTCATTCATTTTGCAAATATGCGTTTATGTTCGCGTTCTTATCGTGAAATACGTACTTTAACAAAAGAAATAAAAAATTCTCTTTATTCTTTATCAGATGAATGGGCATGGATTTGTGATAATTTGCTTGTACCAAAATGTTTTGCACTCGGTTATTGTGATGAAGCTAAATCATGTGGTTTAAAACCGGCAGGACTAAAAGGATTGAAAGAAAAAGCATTAAATGATTTTGCAAAAGATTTGGAATCAAAAGGCCTTATTACAAATGCTGAAGAAATTTTAAAAAATTACAATGGTTAAATTTTTTTCATACATTTGCATTTTTTAAAGGTTATTTTTTAACGTTATTTTTTAATGATCTGACATACATAAATATTTACAAAAATATCTTATCTTACAAAAACAAACCGCACTGCATTATACGTACTGCATTATATCTATTTTGCCTTGAATAATATCAATTTTGCCTTTATAATGTTTAATAAAGGGAGTAGCCTGAATTTTTCGAATTTTTCGACAGCACGAAATGTGGGCTAGTTTAGTCGCATATTTCCGGAAAATTCCGCATACAGAATGTTGTTGTGCGTGGCAAGACTTTAATAAAAGGAGTTAGAGGTTTTTCTATGAGTTTTCTTATAGAAGGAATCTTAGCGGTAACATGGCAACAGCTTGTAATGTATGTTGTTGGAATTGTGCTTATTTATTTGGCAATCAAAAAAGAGTATGAACCATCATTGTTGCTGCCTATGGGTTTTGGGGCAATTCTTGTGAATTTGCCACTTAGTGGTGTTTTAAATCAAATGTTGGACGGTGTTGGTGAAGTTACCGGTATAATTGAATGGCTTTATGAAGTAGGTATTGGTACTTCTGAGGCTTTACCAATTTTGTTATTTATTGGTATAGGTGCAATGATTGATTTCCGTCCGTTGCTTGCTCGTCCGTTTTTGTTTCTTTTTGGAGCAGCCGCACAATTCGGAATTTTTGTTGCTATTGGTATAGCATTAGCATTGGGATTTCCATTGAAAGATGCCGCATCAATTGGTATTATTGGTGCTGCAGACGGTCCTACATCAATTTTAGTTTCTCAAATTTTGCATTCCGATTATGTTGGAGCCATTGCTGTTGCAGCTTATTCATATATGGCTTTAGTTCCGATTGTTCAACCGTTTGCAATCAAGCTTGTTACAACAAAAAAAGACAGACTTATTCGTATGGATAATGGTGATGATGAAGTTTCACAATTTACTTGTATTGCATTTCCTGTTGTTGTAACAATAATTACAGGATTTATCGCTCCTGCATCAGTTGCTTTGGTTGGATTTTTGATGTTTGGAAATCTTATTCGCGAATGTGGAGTTTTGCGTTCTTTGTCCGATGCCGCACAAAATAATCTTGCAAATCTTATTACGTTACTTTTAGGAATAACTATTTCATTTAGTATGAAAGCAGATAAATTTGTAAAATGGGAAACATTGCTCATTATGGGAATAGGTTTGATGGCTTTTGTTTTCGATACGATTGGTGGAGTTCTTTTTGCAAAATTTATTAATATTTTCTTGAAAAAAGATAAAAAAGTAAATCCGATGATTGGAGCGGCAGGAATTTCTGCATTTCCAATGTCCAGCCGTGTTGTTCAAAAAATGGCATTAAAAGAAGATCCTACAAACATTATTCTAATGCATGCAGTTGGTACAAACGTGTCCGGTCAAATTGCTTCTGTTGTTGCCGGTGGTCTTGTAATTAATTTAGTTACAAAACTTCTGTAACGATATAAGGAGGTTTTTATATGTTAGAAAATATGAAAATTGCTTTGTCCATAATGGGCAAAGGCATGGGAGGCATTTTCACAGTAATGTTAATAATAATGTGCTGTGTTTGGTTTTTACAAAAAGTTTCCCTTGGTAAAAAGAAAAAAGATTCAAAATAATCTATAAAATAAAATAAAAATTTAAATAAAATAAGTGCATCGGCTAAAGAAATTTTGCTTGGTGCACTTTTTATTTTAAATATATCCTAAAAACATAAAAAAAATTAAAAATTTTTGTTAAAAGATAAAAGCGTAAACTAAATTTCAATTAATTTATATTCTTGTGTACCAAGACCCATTTTTTCTGCATGTATAAGTTTACTATGCCAATCAGTTGTAGGATGTAAGTTTCGAAAATGATCATTGTGAATTTTTTTTCTTTCTTCCATGATAGTGCCTGGTAAAAGAGGTTGATTATTTACAGCATCAACACATGCTCTGTCTAGTGCAACCGGATCAAAACTAGCAAACATACCTACATCGTTGACAATTGGTGCGTCATTTTCTGAGTGACAGTCACAGTAAGGCGAAACATCCATTACCAGCGAAACATGAAAATTCGGTTTTCCTGTAATTACCGCTTGAGCATATTCAGCCGTTTTGCAGTTTAAAATTTCGGGACTATGATCTTTTGCAGGTACTATAGCATCTTTAGGACAAACACCGATGCATCTTCCGCAACCGACACACTTATCATGGTTAATTGCAGCAATGTTGTTTTCAAAAAAAATTGCATCGTGGGCACAGTTTTTGCTACAAGCCATACAACCAATACACAAATTAGAACGAACATTAGGTTTCCCGGTTGAATGCATTTCCATTTTGCCGGCACGCGAACCGCAACCCATACCTAAGTTTTTTATGGCTCCGCCAATTCCTTCACCTTCATGGGCTTTGAAATGGTTCAATGAAATAATAATATCCGAATCAACAATTGCCCGTCCGATTTTTGCTTCTTTAACAAATTCTCCTTTTTTGACGGGAACATAAATTTCATCTGTGCCTTTTAATCCATCTGCAATAATCACATGACAACCGGTACTGAAAGGCGAGAATCCATTCACATAAGCTGCATCAATATGGTCAAGAGCGTTTTTGCGTCCTCCAACATAAAGTGTATTACAGTCTGTCAAAAAAGGCTTACCACCTAATTCTTTTACTAAGTCAACTACAACTTTTGCAAAGTTTGGACGCAAATAAGCAGTGTTACCGGGTTCACCAAAATGAATTTTAATGGCAGTAAACTTGTCTTGAAAATTTATGTTTTTAATTCCGGCAACAACTAAAAGGCGACGCAATTTTTGCAAAATGTTTTCTGAAAAAGTTGTTCTAAAATTAGTAAAAAAGACCTCAGATTTTTTCATAAATAAGTCCTAAAAAAATTGTTAACATAAATTTACATTTATAAAAAGAATTTGTCAATGATTAATTTGTCTATTTTTTTTGCTAAGCAAAAAAGTCTTTATTATTAATAAAAAAAAGCCCACCGCATACTGCGGTAGGCTTTTTCACTATCATAAAATATAGTGACTAATCTTAGTTATCACCATAAAGAGTAACTAATTTTTGCAAATGTTCAAAACGAACTTTTGCAGTATCTTCATTTTTCTTGAAAAGATATTCAGCACGTTTAGGGAATTTGCGTGTAAGTGAAGAATAACGTGTTTCATTAGCCAAGAATTCTTGATAAGAACCGTCTCCGATTTTTGAAGTTAAAGTGAATGGATTTTTACCTTCAACTTTTAATGCAGGGTTGAAACTGAACAAGTTCCAATAACCTGCTTTAACTGCAGCTTTCATAACGTTTTGGCAGTTACTCATTCCACCTTTCATACCGTGTAATTCACATGGAGAGTAGGCGATAATCAATGAAGGTCCATCATATGCTTCAGCTTCTTGAAGAACTTTGAGTGCGTGTGCAGGATTTGCGCCGAGAGCAATTTGTGCAACGTAAACATATCCGTAAGTCATTGCAATTTCTGACAATGATTTTTTACCGATTTCTTTACCTGCGGCGGCAAATTGACATACTTCACCGATATTTGATGCTTTAGAAGCTTGTCCACCTGTATTTGAGTACATTTCAGTGTCGAATACTAAAACATTAACATTTTCGCCGGAAGCAAGAACGTGGTCAAGTCCACCAAAGCCAATGTCATAAGCCCAGCCGTCTCCACCCATAATCCAAATGGATTTTTTGTTAAGGTAGTTTTTCTTTTCAAGAATTTCTTTTACATAATCACAGCAATTACCGGCTTTTTCTAATTCACTAATAAGAATATTTGTCGGTTCGTCGTTTGCATTTGTGATATCTTTTGTTTCCATAAATTTAGCAATCGCATCTTTTAAGGAAGTACTTGCTTTGTCATTAGTAGATAATTTTTCTAATTTAGCAATCAAGTCATCACGGATGAATTTTTGACCAAGATGCATACCTAGACCGTGTTCAGCATTGTCTTCAAACAAAGAGTTTGCCCAAGCCGGACCTTTTTTTGTATCTTTGTTAATCGTATATGGACATGTTGCAGCAGGACCACCCCAGATTGAAGAACAACCTGTAGCATTTGAAATGTACATATTTTCACCGAAAAGTTGTGTAACTAAGCGTGCATATGAAGTTTCTGCACAACCGGCACAAGAACCGGAGAACTCAAGAAGAGGTTGGTTAAATTGTGAGCCTTTAACTGAGTTTTCATTAATGCCACTATCGGCTTTTTTAGAAACATTTTCAACTAGGTAATCCCAAACAGGTTGATAAGAAATTCTTGTTTCCTGTGGAACCATTTTGATTGCACCTGTAGGACAAACGGTAATACATTCGGCACAACCCATACAATCGAGTGTTGAAACGCTAATTGTAAACTTATATTGTGTTGGTTTTGGTTTTGTATCGGCAGTTACTAAGCCTTCAGGAGATGCTTTTTCTTCCGTTTCGGAAAGTAAAAACGGACGAATTGTTGCATGTGAACAAACAAAAGAACAGTTACAACATTGAATACATTTTGCTGAATCCCATTCCGGAACCATAACGGCAGTTCCGCGTTTTTCATAAGCAGAAGCACCGAGTTCAAATTGACCGTCTGCATAATCTTTGAAAGCAGAAACAGGAAGAGAATCTCCGTCCATTAGTGCAATAGGGAACATCAAGTTTTCTACCATTTTTACAACTTTCGGTTCGCCTTTAAGTTTTGTTTTTTCTGTTGTATCAACAGCATTTTTCCATGAAGTAGGAACGGAAACTTTGTGAATTGCATCAACACCGGCGTCAATGGCTTTCCAGTTCATTTGAACAACGTCTTCACCTTTTTTGCCATATGATTTTTTTGCAGCATCTTTCATCAATTCAACAGCTTTTTCAATAGGCATAACATTAGCAAGTTTGAAAAATGCTGATTGAAGAATAGTATTTGTGCGTTTGCCCATACCAATTTCAATAGCTTTATCAATTGCATTAATTGTATAAAGTTGTATATTGTTATCGGCAATATATTTTTTTGAAATTGCAGGTATGTGTTTGTCAAGTTCTTCATCTGTCCATTGACAGTTAATCAAGAAAGTACCATTTGGCTTAACATCTTGAACCATTTTGAACCCTTTGACTATGTATGACGGATTATGACATGCTACGAAGTCCGCTTGATTGATGTAATATGGGCTACGAATAGGCTTGTCACCGAAACGAAGGTGAGAGATTGTAATACCGCCGGTTTTCTTTGAGTCATATTGGAAATATGCTTGAATATATTTATCTGTGTTATCACCGATAATTGTTGTTGAGTTTTTATTAGCACCAACAGTTCCGTCACCGCCGAGTCCCCAGAATTTGCATTCGACTGTGCCTTCTGCGGCAGTAATTGGTGCAGGTTTAATTTCAGGCAACGAAAGATTCGTTAAATCGTCTACAATTCCAAGTGTAAAACGTTTTTTTGGAGCATTTTTTTCTAATTCTGTAAATACGGCAAAAACACTTGAAGGAGGTGTGTCTTTTGAACCAAGTCCATAGCGTCCGCCACTAAGAGTAATGTTGCAAATGCCGGCTTCGTGCAATGTTGTTGCTACGTCTAAAAACAAAGGTTCGCCAAGAGCTCCCGGTTCTTTTGTACGATCAAGAACTGCAAGCTTTTTACATGTTTTTGGGAGTACGTCTAAAAATGCCTGTGAAACCCACGGACGATAAAGACGAACTTTAATCAAACCTACTTTTTCACCGCGTGCATTTAAGTAGTCTACAACTTCTTCAGCAACATCACAGAAAGAACCCATTGCAACAATTACACGATCAGCATCTTTTGCTCCATAATAGTTGAATAAATCATAGTTTGTACCAAGTTTTACATTAACTTTTGCCATATACTTGCGCACAACGTCAGGAAGTGCATCATAATACGAATTACATGCTTCACGATGTTGGAAGAAAATATCTCCGTTTTCATGAGAGCCGCGCATTGCAGGATTGTTAGGATTAAGTGCATGCTCGCGGAAAGCTTTTACAGCGTCCATATTGCACATTTCTTTCAAGTCTTCATAATCCCAAGTGTCTATTTTTTGAATTTCGTGTGATGTTCGGAAACCGTCAAAAAAGTTAAGAAAAGGAACTTTACCTTCCAATGCTGCTAAGTGAGCAACAGGAGATAAGTCCATAACTTCTTGAGGATTTGATTCTGCGAGCATAGCAAAACCGGTTTGACGGCAAGCATATACGTCTGAATGATCTCCAAAGATGTTTAAAGCGTGTGAGGCAACACAGCGAGCAGAAACGTGGAAAACTGAAGGAAGAAGTTCTCCTGCGATTTTATACATGTTAGGAATCATCAAAAGAAGACCCTGTGAAGCTGTAAAAGTTGTTGTCAAAGCACCAGAAGCCAAAGAACCGTGAACTGTACCTGCAGCACCTGCTTCAGATTGCATTTCAACAACTTTAGCCTGTGTACCAAAAATGTTTTTTTGACCATTTGCTGACCATTGATCCACTAGGTCGGCCATAGGTGATGATGGAGTGATTGGATAAATACCTGCTACTTCTGTATAAGCATATGCAACATGAGCGGCAGCGTGATTTCCATCCATTGACTGTTTTGTTCTGGACATATGTCCTCCTAAAAAAAATTTTGCATTTTATATGATTAACTATAATTTACACATTATTGATGAAAGTTTCAATATAGACACTAGCTATGTTTTTTTAAATATTTAGGAAAATCTAAAAATATACTTGTTGAATGAGTACATAAAAAATGATAATATAATATTAATATGATATTTCCTGACGATTTTATAAACAAGATCATTTGCGCAGATTGTCTCGAAGTTATGACGTAAAATTCCAAGTGAATCTATTGACTTAATCGTTACATCTCCACCATACAATCTAAAAAACTCAACCGGCAACGGAATGAAAGCCTGTATTACCAGTGGAAAATGGGCTGGTGCGGCATTACAAAACGGATATAGTCATCATGATGATAATATGCCCCATGACAAATACGCTGATTGGCAATATAATTGTTTAAAAGAAATGTACCGCTTGATAAAA
>JAAYNH010000062.1 GCA_012520945.1 Treponema sp.
CGCAAAGAAATGGAAAAACTTTGTCATAACTACGGTTCTCTTTTTATCGGTCATGAAAGTGCCGAAGTTCTTGGTGATTATTCTGCAGGCTTAAATCACACCTTACCTACTTCCGGAAGTGCTCGTTTTACCGGCGGACTTTCTGTTCGTATGTTTTTAAAAACAGTTACAACTTTACGCATCGAACCACGTACTGACGGTTCCATGGCTGCAGGTGCAAAACGTTCCGCTCAAGTTGCAGAAACATTAGGTAAAGCAGAAGGACTTATTGCACACTCACGTGCCGCAACGTATCGATTGCATAATGATAATTAACTTACAAGAAGAAAATCGCAAAGCAAAGGCATTTCTCGTGGGAGAAACTTCCCTTAATGAACTTACAGGACTTGTTGAAACATTAGGTATGGAAATTTCTGGTCATATGATTTTATCGCGACGTACATTTTCTGCTACATATGCAATCGGTTCCGGCAAAGCACAGGAAATTATAGATACGGCAAAAGAATACGAAAGCGAATGCATTATCTTTGACTTTGAGTTATCTCCTACACAACAACGCAACTGGGAAAAGTTAGGTAACATTCCTGTTTTTGACAGACATGAAACTATTATAAGAATTTTTGCCGACAGAGCACGAACAAAAGAAGCTGTAATACAAGTAGAATTAGCTAAGCTAAATTATGCTTTGCCACGTCTGGCTCACACATACGGAGATATGGCTAGACAACGCGGAGGTTCTTATGGTTCAAAAGGAACGGGCGAAACTCAATTACAACTTGACAAACGTAGCATTTCAGAGAAAATTGAAAAACTAAAAATAGAACTTGAAAAAGTTATAAAAGAACGAGAAACAAACAGAAAGAAACGCGAAAAAATCCCTCTTCCTACTTGTGCACTTGTTGGTTACACAAATGCAGGAAAGTCAAGTTTGCTTAATGCTTTGACTGGTGCCGATGTTTTTGTTGAAGACAAACTTTTTGCTACATTAGACCCTACAACGCGTAGACTTTCCCTTGCCGGAAGCTCGGGCATTTTACTCACGGATACAGTTGGTTTTATTAGTAACTTGCCACATAACCTCATCGATGCTTTCAAATCCACTTTGGAAGAAGCGGTTCGTGCTAACTTGCTTTTAGTCGTTTTAGACGCCTCCGATAACAATGCAACACAACACCATGAAGCTGTAATGCAAGTTTTAAGTGAAATTGGTGCACTTGAACATAAACAAATTATTATTTTAAATAAAATTGACGAATGTGAATCTATTCAATTAAATAATCTAAGGCATAAATTTCCAAATGCAGTTTGCGTAAGTGCAAAAACTAAAGAAGGTTTTTCAATTCTTGTTGAAAATATTCTTTTAGAATTATACGGTGAATCACAAAATTTTGTGTTGCCTTATTTTGACAAAAACGGAAAGGACTCAAATATCTCAACCATTTTACAGGAAATTAGACAAATCGGCGTTTTAGAAAATACAAAGTGGTTGGAAGACGGCGTTTATATAAACGCACGCCTTCCGGTAGACTCAAAGGTTTACAAATCAATCAACCTTTTATTGCACGAACACTAACAACGCCTTCAATTGATTTCAAGTTAGTAATAACTTCATCTGTCGCCGGCGTTTCAACGTCAATAATATTATAAGCAATATCGGCACGATTTTGATTTACCATTGCGGAGATATTCATTTTTTCAGCTGCTAAAACTGTCGTAATTTGACCAACCATGTTCGGAATGTTTCTGTTTGCAATACAAAGACGCGTTCCGCCGGCAGGAATTGGATCATCAATTTTACATTTTGGAAAGTTTACACTGTTTACGATATTTCCCTGTTCTAAAAAAGAACGAAGTTGTTCAACTGCCATTCTAGCACAATTTTTTTCGGCTTCCGGTGTTGAAGCACCTAAGTGTGGTAAACAAATTACTTTGTCATTTTTCAGTAAATCTTCATCAACAAAATCGCTGACAAAAGATGCAACTTTTCCGGAATCCAAAGCGTCCAGCATGTCTTTGTTCACAACAAGTCCACCACGTGCTAAGTTAATCACGCGAACATTCTTTTTCATAATGCGAAGTTTTTCTGCATTAATTAAACCTTTAGTATCGTTTGTTTGTGGCACATGAATTGTTATATAATCGGATTTAGCCAAAAGCGAATCCAAACTTTCAGCTTTTAAAACTGCACGTGACAAAGACCATGCTGAGTCAATGGAAATATAAGGATCATAGCCGATTACTTCCATGCCTAGACCAACAGCAGTATTTGCAACCATAACACCAATTGCTCCTAAACCGATAACACCAAGAGTTTTACCATTCAACTCCGGCCCCACAAACTGACTTTTGCCTTTTTCAGCAAGCTCCGGAATTTCATCGCCTTTTCCCGCTAATCCTTTAACCCATTCATTTGCGGCAACAACAGGACGGCTAGACATCAAAAGTGCTAATATCACCAATTCTTTTACCGCATTAGCATTAGCACCCGGCGTATTAAAAACTACAACACCTTTTTCGGTCATGGATTGAATTGGTATATTATTTGTTCCGGCACCTGCACGTGCTACCGCTTTTACACTAGCAGGAATTTCCATAGAATGCATATCGGCAGAGCGTAAAAGAATTGCATCAGGATTCATCATTTCTGAAGCAATTTCATAATCATCACGCGGTAAAAGGCTCAAACCTTCTCCTGAAATTTTATTTAATGTCTGAATTTTAAACATATGTTTTTCCTTATCTTTTTAGTTTTCTTTAGCAAACTCTTCCATATATGCAATCAACGCTTTAACACCTTCAAGGCTCATTGCATTATAAATTGATGCACGCATTCCGCCTACTAATCGATGCCCTGCTAAATTTACCAAACCTTTAGCTGTTGCACCTGTTACAAATTTTTTGTTAATTTCAGTTGCTTTATCACCATCATATTTTGTCAAAAAAGGAACATTCATTAATGACCTACTACCTTTTTCTACTGTGGCATGATAAAAATTACTTGAATCCAAATAATTATATAAAAGTTCGGCTTTTTCAATATTGCGTTTTGCCATACCTTTTGCACCGCCATTTGCTTTAATCCATTTAAGCACTTTGCCCATCATATAAATTGAATAACATGGAGGTGTGTTATACATTGAACCGTTTTCGCTATGAATATTATATTGTAACATTGTTGGTGTATTTTCCACAGGTAATGTTTCAGGAATTAAATCTTCACGAATAATTACCAAAGTAACACCCGCTGGTGCTAAATTTTTTTGTGCTCCGGCATAAATAATGCCAAACTTGCTTACATCAAGCGGCTCGGAAAAAATACAACTTGATGCATCCGTTACTAAAGGAATATCACCTGTTTCAGGAAGATATGCCCATTTTGTACCCATAATCGTATTATTTAGCGTAATATGAACATAATCATAATCGCCTGTAATTTTTTCAATTTTAGGAATGTAATTAAAGTTTTTATCTTCACTTGATGCCACTACATCAACATCAAGATATTTTTTTGCTTCAGAAATTGCTTTTTTTGACCAAACACCGGTATTCACATATGCTGCCTTACCTTTCTTTTTTAGATTCATTGGAACCATGGCAAATTGCATACTAGCACCGCCTTGTAAAAATAAAACCTTGTAATTTGCAGGAATATTCATCAACTCACGAACTAACGCTTCACATTCTTTAATAATAGGTTCATATGCTTTAGAACGATGACTCATTTCCATTACACTTTGACCTGTACCATTGCAATCAAGCATTTCATCTGCCGCTTCACGTAAAACTTCTTCCGGTAATTGAGAAGGACCTGCTGAAAAATTATAAACTCTGTTCATTTTTTTCCTCTTATAATTTTAGTTTTTTGCATGCAAAGATGCAATTTTTTGCAAGGCATCAATTAATGAAATATTTTCCACAATAGCATCTTCTCCAACAGATAAAATTGCAGAAGTATAATTAACTATGCCTTTAATACCGAATCCGGCAAGTTTAGTAGCAACATCTTGAGCCACTTTCCCCGGAACAGCAAGAATTGCCAACTCAATGCCTTCTTGCTTAATCACATTTTGCATTTGACCTGTGGGATAAAGCGGAAATGGTGCCGTCAAAATTTCGGTACGATTAACACTTGAGTCAAAACCTGCCACAATTTTATAAGATTTTCCAAAATCAAAATCAATCAAGGCAGAACCTAATTTCCCTAAGCCTACAATGCAACATTTTTTTACACCCTCAGTTATACCAAGTTCTGCTCCTATTGCATTTTTAAGCAAAACTATGTCATAACCCGCCTTTGTAGAACATTCAGTTTTTAAATGCGAAATATCACGGCGGATTGTATAACTGGACCAACCTGTAAGGTTTTGAATTTCAGAAGAAGTAATAAATTGACGCGAATCATTTTCTATATGTTCCAAAAGACGAGCAAGCTGAATGAGCCGCTCTCTTGCCGGCTTGGAAATAGTTTGTTTCATTACTTTCCTTTATTCTGTGAATTTTTTCACAACCTTAATGTAAATAATATATCAGATAAAAAAACTTTGCACAAGTAGTTTTTGTGAAATTTTTCACTTTAAATTTGATATTTCTGGATAGATTTTTGCATTATCTCAACTGCATTTGAGTTTTTATTTACAGTTTCTTCAACTTGACGTATGCTTAAAACTATATTATCGCCTGCATTTTGGTTTTCTTCAACAGCACCCGAAACTTGTTCTGCAGAATTAACAACAGTCTCCATCATGCTTTTTATATTATCAGCATATTCAGATTGTTTTTCTACTAATTCATGAATTGCTTGCGTTGCTTCAACCATTTCCGCCGTTGCGTCCATTGTTTCTTTTGCTCCGACCTCTTGTTCTTCCATAGCTCTGGAAATTGTTTGAATTAAGCTGGAGTTTTTTTCAACATTTTCGGCAATCATCTTAAAAGCATCTCCCGCTTCTTCAATTGCCTGAACACCACCGTCTATTTTATCAACCATTGAACGAATATGGAGCTGAATATCCTTTGCACTTTTAGCTGAAGAAGCGGCCAACGTTCGCACCTCATCTGCAACAACAGCAAAACCCGCACCAAATTCTCCGGCATGAGCTGCTTCAATTGCGGCATTCATTGACAAAAGATTCGTTTGTGAAGCAATTTTTTGAATTACCTTAACTATTTCCTGAACTTCCACAGAAGATTTTTGAATTTCCAAAATTGATTTTATGGCTTTTGTAATGGAATTATTTCCTTTTTCTGTTGTAGAAGAAAGCTCATCAGAAACAACATCGGCTTTTTTAGTCATATCGGCAACAGACGCAATATTTGCAGCCATTTGTGTTATTGACGCAGAACTTTGCTGAACGGATGAACTTTGTTCATGAACGTGTTTTTCTACAGTACGAATACCTTGATAAAGACTGTGCACATCTTTATCAGCAGCTAAAATAAGTTTATTTTGTCTATTACATTCTTCATTAATTTTACATCGCGTATCATCCATTCCTGTTAATGCAAATGACGCATTTGAAACAACCATTGAAAGAACACCTGCAGATTTTCCGACAACATCGGTTTTTTCTTGCATATTTTTTAACATATTTCCAAATTCTTCCATATGTACATTAATAATGTGCACTAACTCACCTACATCATCTATCACTGTAATATCTATTCTGGAAACCATATCACCTTTTGCAGCTATATCACTCAAAAATTGTGAACTATTATTAATTCTTTTTTTATATCCTTGCAAAATGAGCCACAAAGGAGCAGCGGAAAAACTCATTGATAAAATCGTACTTACAACGCCCCAACCTAAATAATACGAAAGAGCATTTTGCACCGGTTGCGTTTCTTGTACATTTATTATTTCAAAAGACACAGACAAAGTATTAACAGCTAACATAATCATAGAAGCAGTCACCATAATCATAACTTTTTTGTCTATATTCATGGATTTATATTTTAAAAACGGTTCAATATCATGAATTTTTAAAACGGTTTTATAAGGAGTAATTAATTCCACAAATGAAAAAATCATACTCAAAGCACAAACAGTGCCAATTGATATAGCCTGAAACATAGTGATAACAACTCTCAAAAAATGATATTCACGTACTCCGGTAGCAATTTCAATTCCTAAAACTATAGCTTGACCAATAAAAAAACCTAGTAAACATGCACCAACCGTTACTAAATTTACTTTGTTTGCTATTTTCAAAGACATTACTCTTTCATCATCGCTTGGTTCATATCCTGCTTTAACTTTTTTTAGTAATTTATCAAAAGGAAAAGTTATTTTTCGCACAATAATTATTGTAATAATTGCAATAATTATTGTTGCTCCCATGGTTGTCGGTAAACCCGGCATATAATCTTCCAGCGTTCTATAAAGAAACTGCATTGCGTACCATCGTAAAAAAAGAACGGCAATAATAACATTAGGAATAAAAACGGCAATATATTTTCTAAAAGATGACATAAAAACTCCTTTTTCAGAATATCGTACATATTATATCACACATTTCGCTTGCAGAAAACAATAAAAATAAGATATTATTTATAATTATGTTATATTTTTATATTGATAATATCATTGGAGCTATTCCTCACGACTTTGGGGGTATCATGCTTCTCTTTCTCATAATCGCAATCTCCATAGTAGTGCTTGGAAAAGGTTCCGATATTCTAGTTGATAATGCCGTTAAACTTTCTCTCAAATGGGGCGTACCAAAAATGATTATCGGTGCCACAATTGTAAGTCTTGGAACTACTTTGCCTGAATTTTCCGTTTCTGTCATGTCAGCCATTAACGGCTTGCCGGGTATTGCTCTCGGCAATGCAGTTGGCTCCGTCATTTGTAACACAGGGCTAATTATAGGAATTGCATCTATCCTTAATCCTTTACCTTTCAAAAAAGATATAATTGACAGCCAAAGTTTTTTTCAACTTGCCTCCGGCATTTTATTAATTATATCTAGCTTGCTGGATGTTTTTGTAACAAGGATGAATCCATTTAACGAAGGAAGTATTTTACCGCAATGGATAGGCTTTGTTTTTTTAAGCCTACTTTTTATTCATATCATAATGATTATTAAATCTGCAAAGCTTTCCGGGTTTGAGCAGGAGGTTAACAGTGCCGATAAAACGCCTATGCTAACTATTTTATTTCAATTGCTTTTGGGCATCATTTTAATTATTCTTTCTTCAAAAATACTAATTCCGTCTGTAAAAGAATTTGCTCAGTGCATACATATTCCGGATTCAGTTATTGCCGCCACAGTTGTTGCTTTTGGAACATCTTTACCGGAGCTTATTACGGCAATCACAGCTTCTCGTAAAGGACACGGAGACTTAGTTCTCGGTAACATTTTAGGTGCAAATGTTTTAAATATTCTTTTTGTGATTGGCACATCTGTCACAATAAAACATGCAGGCCTTAATGTAGATAAAAGATTTTTCATAGTTCAATTTCCCGCAATGCTTTTTATTTTACTAATTTTTCACGGCGGGGTAAACTTATCTAAAGGTAGTATAAAACGTCCCGTTGGAATAATTTTACTTGTTACATACATAATGGTGATAATTTCCAGTTATATCTTTGCATAAGTTTTTTCAAAAATCAATTTGCTTTTAATTTGTTTACGGAAGTTGTTTTTTTTGTAGGCTTCTTTTTTGGAGAACTTGCAGCTATTGAAAGCAAACTGCCAACAAAGCCTCCTGTAATTTGAGAAATCAAAGAAAACTGTTTTTTGTAAATTATCAAATTAATCTCTTTAGTAACAAAAAGCAAAAAAGCAAAAAGCATAAAAACATTCACTTCTTTACGATTTTCCGCCGGAAATGTTATTAATAAGAAAAACATCCATATAACACAATCAAGACCGAAACAAATATCACTCATAAAAGATGCATTTACAATGCCTGTTACTAAGGAACAAACTAAACACATTACTAGAGTAAAACCCGAACCAAAACGATGTTCAACATCAGGTGCAAGAAAAATCAAAAATAAGCAATTAACTGAAAGTGGGACAAAATCTTTACTACCAAAGATATGCAACAGAAAACGAATGTAATGCAAAATTTCTTTTGGCTCAAATGCATTTTTTGTGCCCATTTTGCTCGGAGCTGAAAAAACAGAAAAGAAATTTTCAGTATTAATGAAATTTTGCATTAAATGTACAAATAATGAAATAAAAACTAAAAAAGTAATAACAGGAGTAACAGAGTCAAAAGATAATTTAAAAGAAGTTTTTTTTGCCATAATGCAATTGTATAATATTTTTAGACAAAAAAAAAGGGCTTTCTTAATAACCAACGATTAGAAAGAAAGCCCCCGTCCAGCAAGCCGGACATCGGAGAGAGTTTATCAGCTTATTTACAAGCTATGTTTAATATACATCAATTATTTTTTTTTGTCAATACTTTTTTGTTTTTTTATGTGTTTTTTTAACTTTTTTTTTGTTTTTTTCTATATTTTTTTATTTTAAAATTATACATTTTTTAATTTTTAGCCATTTTTTTTTACATAAAAAAACTGCCCTATGAAAAAAACTATCTCCATAAAGCAGTTTTCTTTTAAATTAAATATTCTATTTTTTTTAAGAATATTTACTAACAACGTCTACAAATTTAGTTTCCAAGTCGCTCAAATCAGTAATATTTTCTAAAACTTTCCCATCTTTTAATAATATTACAGACGGTGCTTTTGTATATTCGAGACGCTTTGCAATTTGATCGGATTTATATACATCTATTCGACGCAAATGAAAAGCATTATTCATCTTTTTTTGAATTGCTTCCATTTTAGTTAAATATTCACAATCCGCTGTCTCTATGGCATTATAAATATATGCTGCAAGAAGTCCTTGTGCATTCAAAATTTCACTTTGAACATAATTTACTTCTTCAACATATTTTTCTACCATATAACCTGCAATGGCACCATCACCTACTGCAGTGGCCACTTGACGCAGTGTTTTATCCCGACAGTCACCAACTGCAAAAACACCTGGCACGTTTGTTTCCATATCTTCATTAGTTTTTATATAACCACGCTTTGTCATATCAACAAGACCTTTGAAAATATCCGTGTTTGGTATATAGCCGATAAACAAAAAACATGTATCAACTGTTACAGGAATCAATTCACAAGTTTTTAAGTTTTTGAGTATAACCTTTTCAAGAACATCGCCACCTTCAAAAGAATCAACCATTGTATTCCATATAAACTTCATTTTTGGATTAGCTAACGCTTTTTCCTGAGCCACTTTATTCGCATCCATAATGCCTTCATCATGAATAACGGAAACTATAACTTCTTTTGCAAACTTAGTTAAAAAAATTCCTTCTTCAATTGCGGCATCACCGGAGCCAATAATCAAAACTGTTTTATCGGTGTTGCGAGCTGCATCACACGTTGCACAAAACGAAATACCTTTATCATTTATAAAATTATTTTCATTTTGTGCTCCGGTTAATCTAGGTTTATTTCCTGTTGCAATAACAACTGCCTTAGCATGATAGTCAACTCTAAACGTTTCAACGATATTTACTTCTCCTTCAACACGCACTCCTTTCACGTCAGTCAGTTTTACATCAACTCCAAAACGGCGAAATTGTTTATCAAAACGTTGCATTAATTCCATGCCATCAACAGGTTCAATAAAGCCCGGATAATTTTCCAGCTCACTTGTATAAGTTACCATACCACCAATTAATGATTTTTCAATAAGCAACGTTTTTAATCGTGCACGTCCTGCATACAGAGCAGCAGTCATTCCTCCTGGACCACCACCTATTACAACTACATCATATTCTTCTATTTTTTTGGCCATTTTTTCTCACTTTATCCTTGTGCCTTTTTTTTACCCCATACATCTGCAACGATGTAAATAACAAACAAAAGGCCAAATTGTAAAATAAGTGCAGGAATCCATGAACCAAACGCTGTTGGAATGTGGATTGGTTTTTCGTTTTTGGATGCATTGAATAGATTTAATACAGGTCCCCCGATAACTGAACCGGCAATAAAAAAGATAATGGTAATCCATTGTTGCAAAAAGCCTTCTCCCATTCGCATAAGTGTTCCGGAAGCACATCCTCCTGCTATAACCGCACCTAAACCAAACAGAAAACCGCCAACAACCGTATGCCAGCCTAAATTTGCAATGTTGCCGATGAGTTTACCTTCACCTTTTAAGTCCCAACCTACTGCTTTTACTTGAAGAGCAAAATATAAAACACTTGATAAAGCAAGAGCTATTACTAATGCCTTAGTTAAAGCCGTTCCACCGGTCAAAAACGGATCTCTTATTGCTGCTGTAAAACAAAATCGTGAACGTTGCAAAACGTACCCAAGTGCTAGACCGATTAGCCAAATAAAAGCTCCATTTATATTTTGTTTTTGTGCATAAAAAGCAATACCAATACTTGCTATTAAAATAAAAAGGCCAAAACCAATTTGTAAATTTTTCTTTGACATAGTATTCACCTCTCCTTATTTACAGAAAAAACTTTACCAGTAATTTACTTCCAACAAATGCTCCGGCAAATAATAAAATCCAGAAAACCCATGCATGAAAAGAAAAAGCCGGCAAACCGGAAAAAAGAGAACCTATGTTACATCCGAATGCAAGACGAGCGCCTATTCCCATTAAAAGCCCACCAATAATTGCAGCAATAACATTTTTGATGCTTTTAATTTTTTTAATCTTAAATTGGGCAGCAAGCAGTGTCGAAATTAAAGCTCCAATTATAATAGCAAGATTAGTTATAGACGGCTGATTTTTCCAAAATGCAAATTTGCTTGCATCTGCTCCGATTTTTTGTAGAGTTTCAGTACTAACTCCAAGCCAACTAAGCACCTTGCCACCCCACATGGCAAAAGGTCCTGTTACACCCCAAATACCACCGGTAACGATAACTAATGCTAAAGCTAAAATTGTAAGCAAAACTGCACCTGTAACATAACTCCACGGATTTTTTAAAAATGTTTCATAAAATGAATATTTTTTTTCTAACATGTCATTCCTCTCTTATGCCTTCTCTATATAGATTTCCCATTCGCCTTCACCGGTTTCTTCAATATCTACATTATGTCCGGCTTCACGAGCCCAATCAGGGATATTTTTCATAGCACAACTATGATCAATACTTACAACCAAAACATCTCCCGATGCCATTTTTTCAAGCTTTTTTTGTGCTTTTACCAAAGGAAGAGGACACGCTTCTCCCATACAATCAAGTTTTATTTCTGCCACAGAAATCCCCCTTAATAAATATATATTCGTTTTAATAATACTCCCCTTTTACAAAAAAAGCAAATTTTATTTACGAGTTGCCTTACATTTTTTTATGTATGTTTTTCTTATAAAAAAAATCCGGCTTCGACAAAACAAAACCGGATAATAATTTAGCAAAAAAAATATTTTTTCTTTTTTTTATAAATCGATGTTACACTTTTCTAATATCAATAATGCCTATTTCCAATTCTTTTAAGACCGCTTCAATGTCTTTTAAATTCATATTATTAACTTTACATGCACAAATTCGTTTATTTGAATCTTCTTCAAATTCGCCGGTTACAAGCGAAATAAAATTCCCGCCTTTTTCAAAAATTGCCGTTGTGAACCGTGCAATTTGTCCCGGTTGTTCATCAAGTGTAAAAGTAATTCTTACGCCTTCATTTCGTGCACCAAAAAGCACAACAAAAGCCTTAAATAAATCTTTTTCTGTTACAATACCTACTAACATAGAACCACGCATAACCGGCAAGCAACCTATTTCATTGTCCTCCATAATGCGAGCAGCTTCTTCAATTATTTCATTTTCTTGAATGGTTGTAACATTTTTATTCATTACTTTGTCAACTTTTACTTTAGAAAGCAAATAACTTATTTCATACATATCTAAAGAGGTTGCAACGGAAGGCCCTGCATTCATTAAATCTTTTTTTGTAATCAGGCCAACAAGTTCATTATTTTTATTCATAACAGGTAACTTTGTAATTTGTTCCTTTATCATTAATGCACGAGCATCATTGATTGAAACATCCGGAGTAATGCAAACCGGATTTTTTGTCATAATACTTGCTACTATCATACATTCATCCCCCTTTGAAATTTCGGTCAACATATATAAAAACTTTTCTAAAAATACAATATTTAAAAATGCCCTAGCCACCAAGATAAGCTTTTTTTACAGCATCATCTTTTAATAAATCGGTTGCATTTCCGAATTTAATTATGGCACCTGTTTCAAGAACATAGGCACGATTTGCAATGCCCAGTGCCTTAAAAGCATTTTGTTCCACCAATAAAATTGTTGTTCCCTCATCATTAATAGCCTTAATTATGCGAAAAATCTCATCAACTAAAATAGGAGCCAAACCCATAGAAGGCTCATCCAACAAAAGCAAATGCGGACTAGTCATTAATCCTCTTGCCATTGCAAGCATTTGTTGTTCACCGCCGGAAAGCGTTCCTGCAATTTGTTTAATTCTTTCTTTTAGGCGAGGAAATAAATCTAAAACCATTTCGAAGTCTTTTTTGATTGCTTTTTTATCTTTACGCGTAAAAGCACCCATTTCCAAATTATCTCTCACCGTCAAATTTGCAAAAATTCGTCTACCTTCAGGCACTTGTACCAAGCCTTTTCGAACAATCTCATTAGCAGGCATCAATGTAATATCCGTATCTTCAAAAATTACAGAACCTGCACTTTTCTTTATAATATGAGAAAGGGCATGGAGCGTAGTTGTTTTTCCGGCACCGTTTGAGCCAACTAACGTAATAATTTCACCCCTGTGTACCTCAAATGAAATACCACGCAAAGCCTGAATGGCCCCGTAACTCACTTTAAGATTATCTACCTTAAGCATATTCAACAGCCTCCTCTCCCAAATATGCCTTAATAACAGCAGGATTTTTACGTATATCTTCAGGTACTCCGGAAGCAATAATGCGACCATAATCCAAAACGATTAATCGCTCACAAATACCCATCACTAAATGCATATCATGTTCTATTAACAAAATAGTAATATCGAACTCTTTTCGGATAAAAGCAATTAATTTCATCAATTCATCGGTTTCTTGCGGATTCATTCCTGCTGCTGGTTCATCTAAAAGCAATAATGACGGATTTGATGCCAAAGCTCTTACAATTTCAAGCTTTCTTTGTTCTCCATACGGTAAATTTTTTGCAAGCTCATATTTTTTTCCATCAATCTTAAATAATTCCAACAACCTGTCTGTTTTTTCAATCATTAATTGTTCATCGTGCCTAAAACGTCTCGTTCTGAATAAAACATGCATGGGATTTACACTTCTTTGTGTATGTAATGCTATGCGTACATTATCTTGCACCGTTAAATTATTAAACAACCGTATATTTTGAAACGTTCTTGAAATGCCAAGTCTATTCAAATATGCACTTTCTTTTTTTCCTACTAGATGTACATGACCTTTTTTATCCCAAAAATTTATTTCACCTTCCGTTGGTTTATAAATTCCTGAAAGCATATTAAAAACAGTCGTTTTTCCTGCACCATTAGGGCCGATTAATCCAAGTAATTCGCCTTCATTAATTTCACATGAAAAATTACTCACAGCGCGTAATCCGCCGAACACGATGGATATATTATTTGCTTTAAGCAATAAGTTTGACTTATTTTGCATTTTTTACCTCTTTTTCTTTCCGTGTTTTTATAAAAGCACAAATTTTATCCCACACAGAAACAAAAGACAACTCTTTCATACCTAACAAACCTTGTGGTCTAAAAAGCATAACTAAAATTAAAATAATCGGATAGATAAGCAAACGGAAATCTCGCAAAAATCGCAAAAATTCTTGCAGCCACGTAAGCACAAATGCAGCCAAAACAGAACCTGTAATAGAACCCATTCCGCCTAAAACGACAAAAATCAAATAATCGATACTTCTATTAAATGAAGCAATATCCGGTTTTACAAAGCCTATTAAAGGAGCATAAAGGGCACCGCCGATTCCTGCAACAAAAGATGCAATAACAAAACCAATCATCTTGTATTTAAATATATCGATTCCACTAGAATTTGCTGCAATTTCATCTTCACGTACTGCTAAAATCGCTCTACCATACGTTGAACGCAAAAAATTTTGCAGTAAAATAATTATAATAACTAATGTACCAATAACAGCAAAATATGCCACTTCCGGAAGTGCAACTAAAAGCGTTGTGAACCGTTTGCCGTTTGCTCCGCCGGTAATAGACTTTAAGTTTACAAGAATAACTCGAATAATTTCACCAAAACCAAGCGTTACAATAGCCAAATAATCACCTGTAAGCTTTAATGTTGGAAAGCCGATTAAAAACCCGAAAATCGATGTGAATAAACCCGCAACAATTATGCTTATGGGTAGCGGCAAACCGAACATAGTTGTAAAAGTAATGCATGAATATGCACCTATAGCCATAAATCCTGCTTGGCCAAGAGAAAGCTGTCCTGTTATTCCGGAAATTATATTTACACTAATGGCCAAAACAGCATTGATTCCACCCAATGTAATTATTTGTGCCGAATAAGCATCGATAACATTGAATTTTATTAATATACTTGGCAACACCACTGCCAAAATTGCAACTATTCCGGGTATAAGCATATTTCGCATCTGTTTTTTCATAACTAAACCTATACCTTTATATTTGTTTTTTTGCCCATAATACCGGTGGGCTTAACTAAAAGAATGATGATTAAAATGGAAAAAGATATCGCATCTGCAAATTGTGAAGATAAAAATCCTTTTGTCATCGTTTCCGCTATTCCCAAGACAAAACCACCTAACATAGCACCGGGAATAGAACCTATACCGCCTAAAACAGCCGCAACAAAGGCTTTTAGGCCAGGCATAGTTCCCATCGTCAAATCAATTTGAGGATACGCCGTTGCATAAAGCACACCACCGGCTCCCGCAAGAACTGAACCAAGTGCAAATGTAAAAGCTATTGTTTTATCAACGGAAATTCCCATTAAGCTGGCGGCATGTATATCATGAGAAACAGCTCGCATTGCTTTACCCGTTTTAGTATAATTTACAATATAATTCAGAACAATCATTAAAACAGCTGACAAAACAATTACTATAAGCTGAATGTTTGATATTTCAAAGAAAAATAAATTTATCATTTTTATGGGCATTGTGGGGAACTGACGCGGATTTGGCCCGATAAAAGGCATAACACGTGCTCCGTTTTGCAAAATGAGTGAAACGGCAATAGCTGTAATTAAAGAATTCAATCGCGGTGCTCCCCGTAAAGGACGATATGCAAAACGTTCAATAAGCATTCCCAAAACCGCACACACAAACATGGCAAAAACAAAAGCCAAAAATAACGACCATGGATTAACACCAAAATAAACAAGTACAAAATAACCGGCATATGCACCGACCATCAAAATGTCTCCATGAGCAAAGTTAATTAACATAACAATCCCATAAACCATTGTATAACCAAGCGCAATAAGGGCATAAATACTGCCTAATGAAAGACCGTTAATTAATTGTTGAATAAAAATATGCACTGTATCTTTAAAATCTCCTATTATTAGCGTTATTAATTGTACTATGAATTTGGATTCAGGTAAAGCATTATTTAAATATTTCGATATCGATTGACAACACAACACGGGAAACACCTTGAAGACACTTTTTTTTCATGCTATAATTTTTAAATCCACAGGAGGATTATTTTGAAAAAATTTATGGATAAAAATTTCCTTTTGGAAACTAAAACTGCACAAAAATTATATCATGAAGCAGGTGCTTTAGAACCAATTTATGACTTTCACTGTCACTTAATTCCACAACAAATTGCAGAAAATAAAAAATTTGCAAACTTGACTGAAATTTGGCTTGGTGGAGATCACTACAAATGGAGACAAATGCGTACTTTCGGTATCGACGAAAAATATATCACCGGCGACTCCGACCCTTATGAAAAATTTATGGCCTGGACACGCACAATCGAAAACTTAATTGGAAACCCTCTTTACCACTGGACACACTTGGAACTTCAACGCTATTTTGGCATTTACGAACCTTTAACTCAAAAATCCGCTCCGGCTATTTGGGAAAAGGCAAATAAAATGCTTCAAACAGAAGAACTGTCTGTGCGTGGAATTTTCAAAAAAATGAACGTTCATGCTGTTGGCACAACAGACGACCCCATAGATTCTCTTGAGTATCATATCGCTATAAATTCAGGAAAAGCACCTATCGGTAAAATTGATACAATCGTTCGACCATCTTTCCGTCCTGACAAAGCTATAAATATCAACTTACCTACTTTCCCTGCATATATTAAAGATTTGGCAAAAGTTGCAGATATGGAAATTTCCTGTACAAAAGATGTAATTAATGCATTAATCAAACGTTTGGATTTTTTCATTGAGTGTGGTTGTGTTGCAACCGATCATGCATTGGAATATGTTCCTTTCAAAATAATGGACGAAAAAGATATTGATGTAGCTTTCAACAAAGGACTTAAAGGCGAAACTCTCTCTAAAGATGAAATTGATGCTTATCGTACTTTAGTTTTAGTGGCTTTGGCAAAGGCTTATAAAGATCGTAATATCGTTCTTCAATGGCACGTAGCATCAATTCGTGATAATAATAAATTTATGTTTGACAAACTCGGTCCTGACACGGGTTTTGATGCAAGTCATGACCATCAAATTGCAGAAAATCTTTCACATTTAATGAGCCATATTGAAGCAAACGGAGGTTTGCCGAAAACTATAATTTATACATTAAATCCGAAAGATTATTATCCAATTACTACATTGATGGGATGTTATCAAGGAAGTGCCATTAAAGGTAAAATTCAGCTAGGTTCTGCTTGGTGGTTTTGTGACCATAAACGCGGTATGTTAGAACAACTCCAAACACTTGGAGACTTAGGCATGATTCCGGCGTTTGTTGGTATGCTCACAGACAGTCGTTCTTTCCTTTCATATCCACGCCACGAATATTTCCGTCGCATTTTGTGTAACTTGATTGGTGGATGGGTTGAAAACGGTGAATTTCCTGCCGACATGGAACAATTAAAACAAATTATTAAAGATATTTCATTTTGCAATGCAAAAGCTTATTTTGGTTAATTACTAAAACGATTGCTAAATCCAATACTCTCTTCAAAAAACCGAAGAGAGTATTTTAGGAGTTTTAAAATATGAAAAAAATTATGTTTTTTATTTTTTGTCTTTTTGCTGTACTCTTTATCTCTTGTACTTCAAAAGTTGCGCCTAATGTTAACAATTTTTCCCCTATTGCTTTAATTTGCGTTGCAACAAATGACGAAGTTACAATCCTTGATGACCCTGAAGATGGCACAGGTATATTTTCTCAATATTTAAATAAAATAAAAGAAGATGAAAATCCTATAAGTGCAAAAAATCTTGGAATATTAGTTGACGAAAAAATTAATGAAATTATTTATAAAAATCCTCAAATATTATCAAAAGACACTGTAACAAATGTTCCTGCATATACAAAACAAAAAGCCAGTTCTTTCAAAAATTTAAATCATTACATAGCTGCACCCGGCTACAAAATGTTTGTTGAAAATGATACTCAAAAAATTGCATATATATTGAAGGAAACTAATGCAAAAACAGCTATGTACCTTATTTTTAAGTTTCACAAAGCATTTTTAAATGCAGGAACCGACCAAACCTCCGGTGATATGCATGGCATTGTACGCTTAGAAGCATCTGTACGCAATTTAGCGGGGAAACAAATTTTTAAGAAAAATTATGAAAGCTGGTCCGATGAATATTTTACGACCCACAATACATTTCTTACCTATGATGAGCGATACGAAATAGCATCCTATTATCCGTATTTAGTTGATAATGTTTTAAGTGAATTTTGTACGGATTTTAATTTACAAAAATAAGCTTAATTTTGTTCTTCCTAGTAATTTTTTCTCATATTTGTTATAATCTTTTGTATGGCAACAACAACTGATGATAAAAAAATTATTTATTCCATGGATCGTGTTTCACGTTCCTATGGTACAAAAACTGTTCTAAAAGACATTAGCATTTCTTATTTTTATGGTGCAAAAATTGGCGTTATTGGTGAAAACGGTTCCGGAAAATCAAGCCTGTTCAAAATTTTAGCAGGAGTTGACACCGAATTTACAGGTGAAACACACATAAGTCCCGGTTATTCCATTGGATATTTGGAACAAGAACCTCAACTTGAAAGCGGGAAAACCGTTAAAAACATTGTTTCTGAAGGTGTCGAAGAAATAATGGCATTACTAAAAGAATTTGATGAAGTAAATGAAGCATTTGGTGACCCTGAAGCAGATTTTGATAAACTGTGTAATCGTCAAGCGGCAATTCAGGAAAAATTGGATTTACTTGATGCATGGAATTTAGATTCCCGACTAGAACTTGCAATGGATGCTCTCCGTTGCCCGCCGGCAGAACAAAGTGTAGATGTGCTTTCCGGCGGTGAAAGACGTCGAGTTGCGTTGTGTCGCTTACTTTTGCAAAAACCTGATATTTTACTCTTAGACGAGCCTACAAATCACTTAGATGCAGAAACAGTAGCATGGCTTGAGCGACACCTCCAACAATATGAAGGAACAGTAATTGCCATTACTCACGACAGATATTTTTTAGATAATGTTGCCGGCTGGATTTTAGAATTAGACAGAGGCGAAGGTATTCCTTTCAAGGGCAATTATACTAGCTGGCTTGAACAAAAACAACAACGATTAGCATTAGAAGAAAAACATGAAAGTGATAGGCAAAAAGCATTAAAAAATGAACTTTCTTGGATTCATATGGGTGCAAAAGGCCGTCAAGCCAAACACAAAGAACATATCACTAAATACGAACAACTTTTAGCTCAAGACGGTAAAGGTCAAATAAAAGATACAAAAATCACGATTCCTGCAGGTCCACGACTTGGCGGAATTGTAATTCAAGCAGAAAATCTTACAAAAGGCTATGAAGACCGTTTATTATTTGAAAATCTGAATTTTAATATACCTGCAGGAGCCATTGTTGGAATTGTAGGACCAAACGGTGCCGGGAAAACAACATTATTTCGCTTAATTGCCGATGCAGCCGGACAAACAGTAGAAAGACTCGATGGAAAATCCGGTGGCGAAAAACCTGATGGAGGCACCATATTGGTTGGAGAAACGGTAAAATTAGTTTACGTTGATCAAATGCGAAGTAAACTGGACAACGATAAAACCGTATGGGAACAACTTTCAGATGGAATGGATATTATCAAGTTAGGTGCCGTTGATGAAAAAGGTCGTCCTTTAAACGGTGCTATTCGTGAGGTAAATTCGCGTGCATACTGCTCTTGGTTTAATTTTTCAGGAAGCGACCAACAAAAAAAAGTGGGAGCTCTTTCCGGTGGTGAAAGAAACAGACTAAACCTTGCAATGATGCTCAAAGAAGCAGGAAACGTTCTCATGCTTGACGAACCCACGAATGATTTAGACGTAACTACTATGCGCTCTTTAGAAGATGCATTAAACGATTTTGCCGGTTGTGCTTTAATTATTAGTCACGACCGCTGGTTTTTAGATAGAGTTTGTACACACATTTTAGCTTTTGAAAACAACAGCAACGTAAATTGGTTTGAAGGCAACTGGTCAGAGTATGCAGAATGGAGACGCAAACAATATGGCACAGAAGTTGATTATCCGCGCAAAACAATTTATCGTAAAATGAGTCGCTAAGGATATTGCCAAAAAATATTCTTATTCTTATTTAATGACTTTTACATCAGTGGCTCTTCCGTTTTCATTTTCAAGATTTTCGCTATCATTAGGTTTTTTTATAACCTGAAAATTTACTTTTGTTCCTTTTTCCAAAATTTCGCCTTTAAAATTTTTATTAATTTCCGGCATATAGAAAAAATAATCACCACTTCCGTCATCTGCACAAATAATACGATAATTTTTTATCCTTCGTTTAATAATACCATTTTTTCTATTTCCATCTTCTTTTGTTTCAATCTTTTCAACAAAAATCGTTCTTTGTGATTTGCCATCATCAGATAATTTAAATTTTTTGTCAAATTTTGATATCAATTCTCTTGGAGTAACACAACCATAGTCACGAACGTTAAAATCGGATTTTTGTCTGTAAACGGTTTCCCACATTTGCGAAAGTAATTTTGTGTCAGTTCCTTTATAATAAGGTGTTAAATCAAATGCATTTTCCAAAAACTTTTCAAGAGAATAATCAGTTAAACCATCATTGTCACTTTTATCCTCATCATTAAGCAAAACTTCTTCATCGTTATCAGCTAAATCTTCTAAATATGAAAATTCATTACATGATTTTATCCAAATAGGATTACATTTATCTTTTTCACCAATTCCTATAACTCGTTTTCCTATTTCACGTAACCTTAAAGCTAAAGAATGGTATCCATTATCGGAGGCAATCAAAGCAAATGTATTTATTGAGTCTTGTTTAATAGCCATTTCTATTGCATCCATCATTATTAATTTATCAACGGCTTGTTTTTCATTATGATGAAATTGTTGAATTGCTGTAATGGGAGTTTTGTTTAATTGATCCTTCCAAGATTTTATATTGGAAATAGACCAATCCGCATACGCCCTTTGAAAAAGAATATCACCTTTTGTAGACAAATAATCTATTATCAAAGGGACTTTGTCCGAAGGTATGTTCTCAGCATCGAAAAATGCGGCAATTTTTAAATTTTCTTCCATAATTCTCCTTTATTCTTGAACAATGATACTTCTTTTTTTATTTTTACACAATGATAAATTTTCCTAAAACTGAGAAATATTAAATGTTACTTCTTTATCCTTCATAGATTCTGGTTTTACATATTTATATGTTACGGATTTTTCGGAACATTTTATTGGAATAAATTTTGTTTGTGCTTCATTATTACAATCGATTTTATTCAAAAATTCATCTTTAGTAATTTTTGAAACATCTGTTTCATATAAATATACCGTACCTTCTTTAAATAAAAAATCCGTAACAAAGCCTTTATATCCACTAACAACAAAACCCGTCTGTTTGTTTTGTTGAGTATATGTCATATCCGGCTTATAAATAATTATAGTTGTATCATTTTCTAAGCGAACACTTTTATTATTTTCTTTCATTGTAGGATTTAATACATATTTAATATATGAGGAAACAACACCTATGTCACTACCTCTTAATAATTGCATATTTAATGTTGCATTTTCTTCAGTAACTGAATTTTCAATCCTTATATTTACACTTAATGGCCCAACCATTGCTTTCTTTACACTTAATGGTCCAACCATTGCTTTCATAACATAGCTTTGACCTTTTTCAAGCTTTCCTATAACTGTCATGGGCGATTTTGTATACAGTTCTCCATCATTATATATAACAGTAAATGTGTGAACTCCCGGATTTAATTTTACAATTTGGCTTCTTTTTATTTGTGAAACTTTGCCCCAACCCATGTCTTTTTCATTTAATCTTTTAATATATATATTTTCTTCTATGTTTAATATTGCTAAATCAGATTCTTCGACTTTTGCATTATTTACAACTCCGCGATCAATCGGTGGCACGGATAAGCAAGAAGTAAAAATTAAACAAAAAAATAAAATTCCTACAAAATGTTTCATAAAACCTCCATAAATATATATCTGGATATATCTATAAAGATTATAACATATTTATTTAAATTTATAATTATTTTTATGTTTTTTTTTACCGCTTTTTTTTATCATAAATTATCTCTAGACAAAACGACATAAACTTTATAAAATGTCATTATTATGAAACATATATCTGAAATAACCGTACGTTCTTATGAATGTGATTCTTATAATCATGTAAATAATGCTGTATATTTAAACTATCTTGAACATGGACGCATGGAATTTTTACATGCTGCTAATTTTGACTACAAAGGTGTCGTTTCTGCAGGTTTTTATCTTTACGTAACTCACATCGATATTTATTACAAAGGTTCAGCTCTTTTAGATGACACACTTTTCATTGAAGTAGAAGCTACAAAGCTTGGTGCAGTTACTGGTGAATTTAAGCAAATTATTCGCAAAGCAGATGGAACTCTTTGTTGCGAAGCTACTGTAACATGGGCATCTGTAAATCATGACGGACGACCTTGTCGCATTCCCGAACCTTTTTTAAGCCAACTAAAAGATGCATACAAATAAAATTTTAAAATAAATTAACTCAAAATAACTAAAGTTTTTATTTATACATTTACAATATTTATAAAATATTCTATTATTATAACCGTATATGGATAGTCAAAAACTTTTGCAACGTTTTTTAAATTACGTAAAAATTGAAACATACAGTTGCTCTGAAAAAGCCGAACAAGGAATTCAGCCTTCAACGGAATCTCAACGTATTTTTGCAAACATACTAAAAGATGAACTTCTTTCTTTAGGCATTGTTGATATTACCGTTACTGAACATGCATACGTTTGTGCTCGCATTCGTGCATCCGCAGGTTTTGAAAATGCACCAAGCGTTGGTTTCTTAGCACACATGGACATAGTTGAAGGCATTTCGGATAAAGCGGTTATTCCACAAATAAAACAAATTGATGGGGACACAATTATTACATCTAGCGGGGACACAATTTTAGGTAGTGATAATAAGGCAGGAATTGCCGAAATTATATGTGCTATTGAAACAGTTTTAACAAAACAAATACCACACGGTCAAATTGAAATTATCTTTTCTCCCGATGAAGAAACAGGTCACGGCATGGATAACGTTCCTCTTTCTTGGATACAAAGCAAACAATGCTACACTGTTGACGGTGGCGGTCTTGGTGAAATAGAATTTGAGTGCTTTAATGCATATAAAACAATAGTTAATTTTTACGGTCTTGCCATGCATACCGGAACTGCCCGCCCTAATATGACAAATGCTACAACTATGGCTGCCCATTTTATCTCAATGTTACCACAAAATGAAAGCCCTGAAGCTACAGACGGGTATTTGGGTTTTTATGCTCCTATGAATATTTGCGGCTCAATGGAAAAAACAACCGTCACAGTATTTCTAAGAGATTTTTCTTCTCAAAATATGATAAAACGTATTGAATCCATTAATGCATTTGCTAAAGCAATAAAGTGCAAATTTCCTAACGGAAATGTTGAAGTTGAACATATAAAACAGTATGAGAATATGAAGGAAACGCTTGATAAAAACCCACAAGTAGTGGAAAAACTTATTCAAGCGGTAAAAAATGCAGGAATTGAGCCTGTTTTCAAACCGATTCGTGGAGGTACTGACGGCTCACGATTAACAGAAATGGGCATTCCTACTCCCAACATTTTCACAGGCGGTTATAATTTTCATTCAAAAGATGAATATGCATCCTTAAATGAAATGTCAAAGGCTTGCCAAACAATCATAGAACTTATAAAGTTATATGCACAAAATAAATAAAAATAATAATGCCTAAAAGGAAAACATATGTACGAATATAGAATTGAAGGTGGCTTCCCTATAAAAGGAACAATAAAAGCAAGTGGCAACAAAAATGCAGCTCTTCCTTGTATTGCTGCAAGTCTTTTAACACCTGAAGAAGTAATTCTTAATAACATTCCTGACATTGAAGACGTTAGCGTAATGTTGGAAGTTTTGAAAAGCCTTGGTGCTTCAGTGAAAAAAAGCGGTCAAAACTCCTGGAAAATTAAAGCTGAAAAAATAGAACGTAGCGAAATTTCTGTAGAATACTCTTCTAAAATCCGTGCATCCATTTTGTTTGCCGGACCTCTTCTTGCAAGAACAGGTAAAGCATTTTTACCGCCTCCTGGAGGAGATGTAATAGGTAGACGACGTGTTGACACTCACTTTTTAGCACTTTCAGAACTTGGTGCAAGAGTTTCTATAGACGGTCAATTTTCTTTCACCACAAATAAACTTGTCGGTGCAGACATCTTTTTAGATGAAATGTCTGTAACTGCCACAGAAAATGCCATTATGGCCGCTGTCTTAGCGGAAGGTGAAACTATTATTTCAAATGCCGCTAGTGAACCGCACGTTCAAGATTTATGCAATATGCTCATTTCTATGGGTGCAATTATAGCCGGAGTAGGCTCTAACATTCTTCGCATTGTAGGAGTTAAGGAACTTCACGGATGCAATTTTACAATTGGACCGGACTATATGGAAATAGGTTCTTTTATAGGCTTAGCGGCATGTACAAAAGGCTCTATCACAATCACCGATGTAAATCCGCGTGACCTACGCCCAATACGTCTTGCTTTCGGGAAGATGGGTATCCGCTGGGATACGGATTATGAAAATAAAACGATTACCGTACCGGCAAACCAAACTATGCAAGTAAATACCGACATCGGTGGAATGATTCCAAAAATTGACGATGCTCCATGGCCGGGATTTCCTCCTGACTTGACGAGTATCATGACAGTTGTTGCAACACAAGTAGAAGGCACAGTATTAATACACGAAAAGATGTTTGAGTCGCGTATGTTTTTTGTTGATAAACTCATTGGTATGGGTGCACGCATTACTCTTTGCGACCCACACCGAGCAGTTGTTTCCGGACCATCTTCTCTTCGTGGCACAGATCTTATTTCTCCTGATGTGCGAGCCGGCATGGCAATGGTTATAGCTGCAATGTGTGCATACGGCGAAAGTGTTATCCGAAATGTATATCAAGTTGAACGCGGTTATGAACATCTAACGGAACGACTTAAAAGCCTTGGAGCACGAATAGAACGCATTAGCAAATAAACTATTCATTATTAAATAAATATATGGCAACTTCATAGAAAAACAATATTGAACAAACAAAATGCGTTTCTGTGAGTTGCTTTATTCAAATAATATATGTATAACTACGCATCGGAAAAATTAGTTTTTATGCCCATAGCTGCACTCACCTTTTCATATGCTTTTTGAATACGCAAAAATGCTTCACTTGCTATTTTCTTTTGTTCATTTGACAATCCTTTAAGAACATCAGGATGATAAATACGCACTAATTGCCTGTATGCATTTTTTACGGTTTTTGCACTATCTTCTTTTTTCACACCCAAAATCATATATGCATTCGATAATTCATCGCTTATATGCGAAAAATTTAATAATTCAGCTAAATATACGGAAGGTGGATTTCCTATACGAAAATCCCAGCCAAATTCTAATGCTGAAAAAAGAGTAAATACTAATTCCAAAATTTCAGTGTTTTTATTTTGTGATAATTTTGCAGCCAAGCATTCTGTGAGCAAATCATTGTTTTTATTCTTTGCCTTCAAGGCTGCATCACAAAAAAAATACCAATCAAAAATAATTTTTTTTCCAAAAACAGCTTGTATCTGCCTATTCGTATTACTTACCGTTCCTGAAAGATTCATAGCAATAGCACACATCAAAAGTGCACCGTCAAAAGGTTCTTTACTTAATTTTTCCTTATAACCGAAAGGATTTTGTAAAACATCGATTAAATGCTTTTGTTCTTTTTTATCATCAATTAATCTTTGAATAAAAAAACCCAACATTACGCCACATAATAAACCCCAAATACCTGCAAAACTTCCAATAATACAAAATAAGAGAAAAAAAATATTATCTTTTATCCAATTAAAAAACTTCAATTTTAATTACCCGGCAGTGCCATAAAAGTAATTGAGAGTACTATAATTAATAAAATATAAACAAATGCAGTGACAGGCAAAGCAATTCCTCCCATAATATTAATTAGGCCATAATTTAATAATCTTTGTAAAAAAGAAAGAAGCTCCAAGCACAAAAATATTACTATGGAAAAAATAGGCAAACTAAATAACCACTTAAATTTAAACATTACTCCTTCCGGTATCCTGTAATTCCAAGCAAGAATAGCAATGTAAAGAATTACACATAAAATTAAAAGAGGCCACATTAATCTACTCATTAATGTTTGCAAATGAACTTCAGTTGAATATCCATATTTTGAACAATCTTTTGAAAAACTAATCAAAGAAGCTAATGTCATATGTTCTGCTCCTTTTGCCGCAGAACATAAAATTAAAAAATCATTATATGGCATATTAAAAACAAAAGTTGAAACTTTTTTTTTATTTAATTCATTATTTGCAAAGGCAAAAGTAGGAACTATTTTTACGCCTTCAGCATTTCTGTCTACACATTCCAACAATGCCACAGGAATGCAATCACTTTTTTTAACATTTGAAAGCCACGATAATTCATTTCCAAAATTTGAAAAAGAAATAGCGGAAACTTTTGCATATGGCACAGAAAATGATTTTTGGAAAGCTCCCTGTAAGTCATAAGAATATACGGAAAGTCCTCGCAAATATAAATATAGACTACCAGCTTTTTCCATGACCGTAACACCTTTTGCAAAAATAACATCTTTTCCACCGCTTTCGTTTTTTTGTGTAAAATAAACGTTACCATATTGTTCAAATGCTTGCAAATCCGTTGTTTCATCAATATAAAAAAACTGATTTTCTAATCGTTCTCTACTTACTTCATAATAACGCAAAATATCGGAATCTGAAGGGAACCTCTCTTTTAAATTTTTAAATAAATAATATGCCTTCTCAACTTCTCCGCGCAACAACGCCACATAACCGGCTCTTTTTTGTGCATAAGTTTCCGTTTGTAACTTATCTATTTCGTAATTAGTTTCGTTCAATTTATTCCAAGCATCCGAAGCAATTTGTTTTGCAACGCTCTTATTTGTATCATTTTCGTCCGTCGCATTCATCACTAATGTAGCATAATAATGTGCATCAAAAAAATTTTGTTTTTCAAATGCATTTTTTGCAGCATTCATAAAAGTATACACATTATTCTTTTGTTCCAAATCAAGCAACTCTGTTTTTTTAACAATTGCTTTATTTTTGACCGCTTCTTCTTTTTGTTTTTTGCAAAAATATATTATATCATTGAGTATTACAACTTCTTCAGCATTTGGATTCATTTTTATGGCATAAATACTATATAAAATAGCAGCATCGTGGCGATTATTTTCACTTGCGTCTTTTGCTAATTCTACATATTCATAAAATTTTCTTTGAGAATCTAAAACACGTTGTTGTCGTTTTACTAACAACGGAGTTATCCATTCATTACTTATAAAAATTAATGCAACACAGAAAACTGCAACTAAAAAAACGCCTTTTACATATGTCATTCGTAAAAGAGAAAATTTTGTAACATTATCTTTTGAAAATCTTCCAAATGCCCATGCAAATCCTACTATTATTCCTCCAATTAAGAGACTGGGTAAAATTTCTAAAAAAAGTTGAATATATTTAAAAAAAACAAAACTAAATGACAATGTTTCTTTTTGGATATTATACGTGAAAATTAAACCATGAATTTCTACACCTACAAAGGCAATCAAAAGATAAACGATTAAAACAATAAAAACATGCTTAAAAATTTTCATAAGCATTTCCCGAATTTCTTCTTTTTTTACGAATTAAACCTATCATTCCCAAAACAATAAAAATTAACCCCAAAAAACCATTGATAACAAATGGCAAAAAATTTTTTGACTGTGAAAAAACAAAGTTTTTCCTAATTAAATATTCTTGAAAAGGATTAAGTAAATCTGAAAATACAATATGTACATTAAAAAATATTATCGTTAAAAAGAAAAAACATACAAGAAAAACATTGAGCAGTTTCCACGATGTGAAAAACTGAAAACCAATCAATAAAGAAAAAACAAAACCGAGTAATATTACAAGAAAATAAGATGACAAACTTTCGGTAATTAATTCTTTAATTAAGTTGTAAAATTTATAAAAGCTATTATACATATGTTTTGTAAAAGCGGATATTCTTAAAGAAGGTTTAATTAATGGATCTACAATATCATTTTCGTTCACATAAACTGAATTATTTTTATCTTCTTGTTCATCGATAAATAAAACAGAATTTTCAGCATAATAATACAATCCGTCATCTATATTTCTAAAATATCCGCTAGATAACTCTCTTTCTAACTTTGGTACGGGAAAAAGATTTTGTGTCTGTTTTTGTATATTATAAACAAAAGGTAAAAAAACCGACCATGATGCAAGAGAAATTAAAAAATATAGTAAATAAGCTAAAAAATAAGAAAATCCTGTTTTTATTAAATAAAAAACCATAAATAAACATGCTATAATTATGGCATATGGCATTGAAACAATTAAACCGCGAAAAAAAAGATCGCCAAAAACAAGATGAGAATTTGTTCCTGAATTCAATGCTACCGCTTCAAAATATAAAGCATATGTGATGGCCCCGAAAATTACAAAAATAATGCAAAATACAAAAAAAACAATGGGCACAAGCCATGAGCATTTCATATCGCATAAATAATATCACGAATCATAATCAAAAACAAGTAATTTTTTTCCGGTTGTTTTTCTGTTTATTCACACAAGTTTTCCACAAGTTTTACAAATCAATAATTTGATAAAAAAATCTTTCGATGTAAAATTATTAGATTGAATATATTATTTGTATTACAAATTTTTTCTATTTTTATCTAATTTCTTGTATTACAACAAATTACACTCTTGTATATCTACGAATGTATAGCATTGACATGGTCAATTTTAAGTTATATAAGAAAATAGAAAAAGTCATCAAAAACAACTTCAAGTTTTCCACAGTTTTTACACATAAAAAAAACAGCCTTTTTCAAGACTGCTTTACAAAATATTACTTAATCTATTGTTTTTTGCTTTAACCTAGGAAAACTTGGCCTTGTGTATCTATTGCCAAAATTGTCTTGCATTCCGAACATCTAAAACGCCCTGATTTTACGGCTTTAAGTTTTTTTACACAAACAGGACATGTAAAAATTTTCGGGAAAATTCCGCCTACAGTTGGTACATCACGCCTAAAGAATTGCTTTGCTTCTTCAATTGAATCTTTTATATTAAAAAATTGTGAAAATCCTAAAAGCTGAAAAACTTCGAAAACTTTTGGCTGAATTTCCAAAAGTACAACATCACCCCCTTTAGGTTTTACCATCTTTAAAAAAGCAGTAAACGACCCAATACCTGTTGATGAAACGTAATTAAGAGCACCGCAATTGAAAATTAAATTAACAAACCCTGCTTCAACAACTTTTGTTACACGTTTTTGAAAAAAACTCGAATTATATGTATCTATATAACCGTTTAAATACAAAATGATACAGTTGTCAATAGTGTTAACCATATCACGTTCGAGGTTAATTTTTAGGCTGTCATCTTTTTCGTCATCAAAACCGGGCACCAGTTTATTGTTATTACTCATTTTATCCCCGCATATTTCTACTTTATAAATATTTAACAACAGATGTACATATAATTATATACCAATTAATACCATTATGTCAAATTTATTCAACAAAATGTCTAATTTTTTTTGTTCCGTTGCCAACCACCATCCATTGTAATTAAACTGCCGGAAAATTCTGAATTTTCCAACAAGTATATTACTGTTTTTGCCACAACTGTTCCGTCTATTAATTTTTTTTGTGGCATTTTCATCTTATATTTATCAATTTCATTTGCACTTAAACTTTCTATTTGTACTTGAGCCGGCAAAATAGCATTGCACGTTATCCCATTTTCTGTATATTTTGCTGCTACAGATTTCACAAGACTGCACAATCCTGTTTTTGCAGCGGCATATACAGGATTTGTTAAAAAACCGGAAATATTTTCAGTGCCTGTTCCACCAAAAACAATAATTCTACCAAAGTTTTTTTCAATCATTTTTGGCAAAGCGGCAGAAATAAGAACACCGGGCATGGTCAAATTTAAACTCACGTATTGATTCCATTGTTCTGCAGATGTCAAATGTAATTTTTGTTGAAAAAAAGGACCATAACACACAATTAGAATATCGGCATTTTTAACTTCTTCATAAATATTTGATGCACAAAGATTAGAAAAAAAGTCATTTTGATGAAAATCAAAGTTTTGTATAATTTGCTTTATATTCTGGCATTGCATATCTTTAGAAAAGTGACGACCTTGAATAACAAGATTACATTTTGTTTTAGCTAACTCTTGCGTCACAAATTTACCGATGCCACCGGTGCCTCCAATAATTACGGCTTTTTTTCCATCGAAACACATATTAAATAGTATATCTTATATTTTAAATTAATGATATGCTTTTATTATGAATGTGTTAGATTTTTGCATAATCCTTTGTAATCCTGAAGGAAGCCTAAATATTGGTTCAGTGTGTCGTGCAATGGCAAATATGGGTTTTTCAAACTTACGCATTATTGGAAAAAAAGAAAACTACGATGAAAACAAAGTAAACACAATGGCTATTCATGCAACATCAATTTGGAGAAAAGCTCAGTTTTTCAATTCTATTCATGAAGCAACAAAAGATTGCACTTTGGTAGCAGGAACAACACGCCGTCGCGGGAAAAAACGCAAAAACTGGCTTTTAACTGCAGACGAATTTGCAAAAAACTTCACAACAGAAAACAATGGAAAAATAGCCATAGTTTTTGGTAATGAACGCACCGGATTAACGGACGATGAACTTAACGAATGTACAATAGGTGTTACAATTCCCACAGACGATAATTTTCCTTCTCTAAATTTATCTCATGCGGTGCAAATTATTTGCTATGAATTGCACAAAAATTTAAAAAATTCCACGCCAAAAATATCACCGATTAATTTAGATAGATTGGATAAACTTATTCAAAATATTACAAAAAATCAAAAAAAAATAGGCTTTTTTTCTCTTACAGGACGCAAAGATATGGAAAATTTTTGGCGTGGCATTTTTTCACGTACTTTTCTCACAGAAGGAGAAGCAAAATATATTGAAAATATATTTGCAAAAATTGCAGGACTCATATCAAAGCAGAAAAACGAATGTCCTGAGAATGAATAAGTTCATCTTTGCTTAATACTACCGCTCTTGAAATAATATTATATAATTCGCGAACATTACCGGGAAAGTTATAGTTCATCAACTTTTTAATTGCATATGTACAAAGAGATTTTTCACTTTGTTGCAAAAACATAGTTACAAAATTCGGCACATCTTCAAGACGCTCACGTAAAGGAGGAACGTAAAGCTCTAAAACTGAAATTCTATGAAACAAATCTGAACGAAACTTTTTTTCACGCATGGATTCACGCAAATCTACATTTGTTGCAAAAATCATTCTTGTGTCGGTTTCAATTTCTTTTGTAGAACCTACTTTATAAAACTTATTTTCCTCAATTACTTTCAAAAGCTTTGCCTGAATTTCCGATGGCATTTCCGCCACTTCATCCATAAAAAAAGTTCCGCCATCGCACACTTCAAAATAACCTTTTTTTGAAACCGCTCCGGTGAAAGCACCGGGAACACTGCCGAAAAGTTCTGTTTCAGCAATTGATGATTGTATATTTGCACAATTCAGTGCCATAAACTTATTTTTTTTACGCCCTGAAAGTTTATGTAAAAGATGAGCAATCATTGTTTTACCGGAACCGCTTTCACCATAAAGGAGAATAGGTAAGTCTGTTTTTGCATAAAGGGCAATATCATTTTTCAGTTTCATCATCAATGAACCTTGTCCTATAAAACCGCTTAGTTCTTTTGGTAGCTTATCTAGTGATAATAACGGTATTTTTGCTTTTTTCAATAATTTTTTTGCTTTATGTAAAAAAAACGCATCTGAGCAAGGAAACTCAAGATAATCATCAGCTCCGTTTTGCATTGCATCAACCGCAAAATAGGAGCCGGACAAAGAAGAAAGCACAAATACTTTTACATAAATATGTTTTTCACTTAGCGGTTTTATGATTATATTCTTCACTTCAGCAAATAAAGCAATGTCTACAATTAAAAATGCAGGGCTATTTTGAATTGTTTCTACACTAAAACTTGATAGATAAACTTTTTCCAATGAAACATCAATTTGTTCAAGTCCTTTTATGCAATATTTCAGCATATCCTTGTTTTCAGAAAAAAACCACACGGTTTTTTTTATCTTTCCACCTTTTTTCATACACTCTCTCCTTTTTTCCAAAAAAGCGGACACTTTTTTAAAACTCAAATAAAATTTACGATATTATATTTGTAGATTTTTTACGGAATATTCTAAAAAATATTAATAAAATTTTATACCATATATATGGAAAAATTAAAAATATTTTTATGGGATTTTTTAAAATTTTTTGCCAAATTTCCAATCCTTTTTCAAACGTTTCTTGTGACACTCTTTTCTTTTGTTTAGCAAATATTTTAAAAATATCTTTATCATAAAGCATGATACTTGATGAAAATTGCTTTCTTCGTCGATATGCCCAACAATTTCCTGCATGAATTCCATTACTTATTAAAGTTAAACTTGGAGAGGCTTTATAAATTGCAGAAATTATATCTGTTTCAATGTTTTTAGGATAATATCCCACATAACGACCGACAATTTGTAGACCCGGAAAAGTTGCACGTAAATTACGTTCCGCTGTCATCAAAGTATCTTTACGACCGCCTAAAAGATAAAGTGATTTATAATGTTTTTCTAGTGTGGCTAAAATTTGAATAATTGTAGGAAAAGGATTGTATCGAACAGGTTCGGGCAGTTTTAAGAATTTTGCACCTTTGACTATGCTTTTTGATGTTGGTAAAATTAAATCTGCATTTTTTAAGCAAGCCATAAATTCTTTGTTGCGTCTTGCTTTTAAAATATCCCATATTGTAACAAAACAAATTTGTTTGGTTCCTTTTTTTTGTTCCATTTTTACAATTTCATCTGCCAAATCTTCTTGAGCAAAAATATCAACAGGTACACCTACTACGTTTATTCGCATTTTTGCCATAAATCAAACTCCGTAAAAGCATGTTGCAACACTGCTAGACCGTAAAGACAAGCTGTGTCCACACGCATAACATTTGTATTAAAATGCAGAATTTCAAAATCATTTTGTAAAAGTTTTTCCACTTCCGAATCAGAAACTCCGCCTTCAGCACCTACTGCAATAATAATTTGTTTTGGTTTATTTTTCACCTGAAACACAGAAAATTTTTTTTCCTGAATTTTCTCGTACAAAAGGCAACTCAAACTGTTTTCGGTTTTTGCCTCATTCCATAATTTTAGTGCATCATCTAACGAAAGACAACTGTGTACTTTTGTATCCACAGGAGAGCCACTTTGTTGACGTGCTTCTTTTACAATACGTTGCCAACGTTCTTTGCGACTGTCCGCGTTGCCGATATTTTTTGAATAATTCCCCATAACTGGTAAAATATGAGACACACCGCACTCCACTGCATGCCTAATTACAGTATCAAATGTTTGTGACTTTGGCAAAAACTGCAAAAGCCAAATTTCAGGAGATTTTGCAAATTCTGCATCAATTGATGACGCCACAACGCCCGTTTCATAAACTTTGACACTATGGCTTTTTTCATGAACATCACTATCCATTAATGCCAAAGTCAAAACGCTTGCTGTAATACTTTGTACAATCATCTTTACAATTTTTCCGTCAGGCAGTCGCACTTCCAAAAATACATCTTTTTTTAAACGCAAAACATTACTCATATATTTATAATCTTTGCCCATAATTTCAAGAATGCCTTTTTTGTTTGGAAAATTATTTGCAATATACTGGCGCATTATTTTTTATCTGCTATTTCAACTTCTTTTGCTGCAATTTCTTGTAATTCTTTTAACGTTTTTGTCATCTTAAGCAAATTTTTAAAATTACTGCTTTTTACCACATTAATTGCTTCATTTAATTGAATATCAAAATCTAAATCATAAAGCGGTTGCGTTCGTGTTCTATAAACTTCTAATTTTACTAAGCGACGCAAATAAAGTTGATTCATTTTATATTTATAGCCTAATTGTTTTGCATATGCAGTAATATGAGCTTCTGTCATATTAGGATGAGATTCAACATAATCGGCAATTTCAGTCGAAGTTATCAATTCAATGTAAATTTTTTCTTCTTCTTCACTTAATTCCGGCATTTTTACAATCAAATCCGGCGGAATACCAATTTTATCAATATTTGAGTCCGATGGAGTATAGTATCTTGCCATTGTTAATTTTATGCCATCGGAATTTGGCAGTGGTACAACTTGCTGTACAGAACCTTTGCCATACGTTCGCTCACCTACCAAATAAGCAAGATGATTGTCTTTAAGCGCTCCGCTGAGAATTTCAGAGGCACTGGCAGAACCTTTGTTTATCAAGACAACAATAGGAATATTTTTAGGCATAGTGGTGCGACGCGAAGATGCCGTATAAACACTGTTTTCATAGCTGTGCCTACTTTTTGTTGAAACAATGGGTCCGGAATCGATAAACTTATCTGCAACATCAACTACAGATGTAATTAAACCGCCCGGATTATTACGTAAATCTATTATTAAACCCGAAAAATCATCTTCTTTAAAAGAATCCAAAGCTTGTTGAACACGTTCCGGAGTTTGCGGAGTAAATTCAATAATGCGTAAATATCCGATATTATTGCCATTTTCTTTTATCATGCCGAATTTTACGGTTGGCACTTCAATGAGAGCTCGTACTAAAGTTACGGGAAATTCCATTGTCTTGCCACGACGAATTAAAAGATTAACACTTTCACCTATTTTTCCGCGAAGTATTCCTAAAACTTCATCCATAGTGATGTCCGGCGTTTTCACACCATTAATTTCAAGCAATAAATCACCGCTTTGAATTCCTGCTTTCCATCCGGGCGTGTCTTCAATGGGAGAAGCAACTTCAACATATGCCGGTTTTTCAGGAGTAGATTCAGCTGGTTTTGAAATGGAAAGCCCAACACCACCGAAGTTTCCCACAGTAGTGTCACTCATGGCTCGCATTTGTTTTTCATTTAAATATGATGTATATGTGTCTCCTAATGAATCCATGATGCCTTTCATTGCACCTTCATAAATTATTTTTGGATCTACTTCATCAACATAATTTTGTTGAACAAAAGTAAAAACACTATTTATCAGTTCTAAATATTGTCTACTTTTTGCACTGTTTTCTACATCGGAAGAATTTTGAGCAAACAATGCGGGTGTAATAACAGAATATAACGAAAGAAATAAGGCTAAAGCGATAACTATTATCGGCTTATCTTGTTTTGTAAATTTACTCATAAAAACATTGTACGTCCAATAACATTTTTTTTCAACACCTACTTGACCATTTATTCAATGTAACATAAACTTTTTTTATGAAAAAAAACATATTCGTTTTCTTTGCTTTATTCGAATTTGTAAAATTCTTTTCCATTCTCAAAACAAATGCAAATCTTATTGTTAGCGAATTACCCGTTTCTTGGTTTTTTGCATCTCCATTGCTGGTTTTACCCACTCTTTTATGTGTTTTTGTTATTTTTTTTGAAGAACATTCTTCTACAAGCTTTTTATTTTATATCTTTGCAAAAGTCGCCACAATATTTGGCTCTATTTTTTGTCTCGTTTTTACTTTATCCGTTGCAATTACAAAAACACGACTCGGCTCAAATAAATTATTCGAAGACTTAACTAAGGTGATGTTTTATTTGATAATAGATGTTATAATATTAACAACTTTGATTTTGATAAGACGCAAAGAAAAAAAACTTTTACAAATTTCAGCTGACCATACGGAAGGATAAAAATGCAAATTATATCTGTTGCTAGCGGAAAAGGTGGCGTAGGAAAAAGTCTCATTTCAGCCAATTTAGCAATTGCTCTGGCGAAAGCCGGTAAAACCGTTGTAGTTGCAGATATGGATCTGGGAGCTTCAAATTTGCATTTGGCACTCGGTTTTCCTTCCGCAAAAATTGGCATGGGCACTTTTTTAACAGGTCAATCAAAATTTGAAGAAATTATACAACAAACCGATTATGAAAATGTGTATTTTATTCCCGGAGATTCGGAAATACCCGGTCTTTCTTCCATAAAAGCATCCCAAAAAAATTCTATAATTCGTAGATTTAAAAATCTTGATACCGATTATCTCATTTTAGACTTAGGTGCAGGCACACATTTAAGCATTTTAGATTTTTTTCTAATGTCTCCGCAAGGCATAATTGTTACTTCTCCAACAGTGACTGCCACACTAAACGGATATTTATTTTTAAAAAATACAGTTTTTAGATTGATGCAAAATTCGTTCAAAAGAGGTTCAAAAGCCGCAAATATTTTAACAGACTTAAAAAAAGACAGTACAAGTTTACAACGCCTTTACATTCCGAAACTTGCAGAAAAAATTCGTCAAATAGATCCTGAAAATGCACAAGTTTTTTACGACCAAATGGAACAATTTCAACCACGCCTTATTATGAATATGATTGATGAACCAACAGATGCGGACAAAGCATATAAAATTAGACGAAGTTGTCGTGAATATTTGGGGCTCGATTTGGAATTTTTAGGCGTTATTTACAAAGATTCTTTACAAGACGTTGCACTTTCTTCAAGGCTACCTATTACCGTTTACAAACCACAATCTCTTTTATCTCAAGCAATTTTCCGCATCGCCGATAAAATTCTCGTAAGCGAAACAAAAAGCTTTAACGATTCAATAATGACATCGGACGAATCGTTTCAAACGGCCGAAGCGGAAGCACTGGAAGACTTTGAAAATAAAATGTCTTATATAGAAGATTTGCTTGGAACAGGTGCTCTTTCAATGAGTGATTTAGCGGAAACTATAAAAAGTCAACAATATGAAATTACACAATTACGCAAAGAAAATTTGCTTTATAAATCAAAATTAATAAAAGCCGCTTCTCAAGGCTTTAAAATCTAATATTTATAAGGAAAAAATATGCCTTTAGCAATTAATTATCCATCATGGATTCAACCTTCAATTTTTCCCGGTATTCCAATTTTGCAAAACATTCGTTGGTATGGCTTGATGTACATAGTGGCTTTTTCCATTGCTTTTTTTATTCTTAATAAAATTCGCAAAGAGGGAGCTCTGGATAATGGTGAAGTTAAAACTTCCGAAGATGAACTATTTAGTTTTTTTGCCTTTGGTGTCTTATTTTTACTTTTGGGAGCTCGCATTTTTTCAACTTTAGTTTATGACACAAGCGGTATTTATTGGAAAAAGCCGTGGCTCATTTTCTGGCCATTTCAAAACGGCCAATTTACAGGACTAGCAGGTATGTCATATCACGGTGGTTTTATCGGTGGGCTTTTAGGTATGATAATTTGGTGTATTCGTCACAAAAAGCCTGTTTTGAAATGGATGGATGCCATGGCAGTTGCAATTCCTCTTGGATATACTTTTGGTAGATTAGGCAATTTTTTTAACGGTGAACTTTACGGACGCATAACCACAATGCCATGGGGAATGATCTTTCCTCATGCAAGCCGTTTTTCAACTTCTTTGCCTTGGGTTCAAGAATTTGCATCTAAAGCCGGCATTGAACTTTCCGGAGCATTAGTGAATTTGCCACGTCATCCCAGTCAACTTTATGAAGCATTTCTAGAAGGTGTTGCATTGTGGGCTCTTCTTTGGTTTACTCGCAAACACAAACCATTCGACGGCTTTTCTTGTGCCCTTTATACAATTGGTTATGGTGTGGCACGTTTTATTATAGAATATTTTCGCCAACCGGATGAAGATTTAGGCTACAGAATTCAAGCAATTTCCGACGCACCTACATATCTTAATGTTTCGCTTTTCAATCTTTCAACAGGGCAAATTTTATGCCTTTTAATGATTATAGGTGGATTTGCTTTTATTGGAGTAGGTTCTTACCTTAAAAAGCGAAACAAAAACTAACTTTTGCGACGATTTCTTGAAATTAAGAAAATGCGTAAAAAGTTTCCTACTGCTGTAAGTGCTGACGCAACATAAGTCATGGCTGCAGCAGAAAGTACTTTTTTTACATATTGCAATTCTTCATCACTGAGTGCATTTGCGTCTTTCAAAATTTTCATAGCTCGGTTTGACGCATTAAACTCAACAGGCAAAGTTACAAGATAAAAGGCAACGGAACCGGCAAACAAAAGCAAACCTACATTTACAATCATTTGTCCTAAAGCGGAATTAGATTGCGAACCTGCAAACAAACCAAAGCCTGCCATCACAAGCACAGGACCCAACCGTGAACCGATATTTGCAATTGGAACCAAGGAGCTTCTTAAACCGAGCGGACCATATTTTGTAGCATGTTGAATTGCATGTCCTGTTTCATGAGCGGCAACACCAACTGCTGCAATCGAATTTTTACCGTATACCGACTCTGAAAGACGCAAAACTTTTTCATTTGGGCTATAATGGTCGGTCAAATTTCCTGCAATTTTTTCAATAGTTACATCGGTGATACTATTTGCTTTTAACAAAAATGAAGCAGCTTGTGCTCCCGTTAGATTTTTTTCGCTAGCAACCTTGCTATATTTTGAAAAAGTTGATTTTACTTTAATTTGGGCATAAAGTGATAAAATCACAGCCGGAATTACAAATATTAGATAGTACAAATCCATGGAGTTCCTCCTGTTTCTAAGTTGAATTTTGAACAAAATTAGTGTATCATACGTTTAAAAAAGAAAAAAGACCGCTAAAGGAGGAGGAAAAAGCGGTCTTTTTTTCACGTTGTTGTTTATTGTTGCTGCTTGATTAATTTATACAACAAACAAAAAAAAATGTCAATACTTTTTATCGCATTTATTGCGTTTTTTCGCAAAATATGTTGTTTTTTTCTGTTTTTTAGTGTAAAAGGTTGTTTTATGAAGAAAATTGGAATTATTGGTGCAATGAAAAATGAAATTTCATTGTTAAAAGAAAAAATTGCCGGAATTTCAGAAAAAAAAATTGCCGGAATGACTTTTTTTTCAGGTAAAATTCTTGGAAAAAACGCAAACGTTGATGTAGTTTTAGTAAAGAGTGGCATTGGCAAAGTTTCTGCCGGCATTTGCACACAAATTTTATGCACTGTTTTTAACGTTGATGCAATTATTAACACCGGAATTGCCGGTGCAATTTGCGAAGATTTACAGATTTTCGATATTGTTTTATCAAAGGATGCTATGTTTCACGATGTTGACGTTACCGGGTTCGGTTATCCTTTGTGTCAAATGCCGGGAATGCCACTTAAATTTACTGCGTCGGAGACGTTGCTTAAAATAGCTCAAGAAAATGTTGAGCCTTGCATATTAAACAAAGTCAACGGCAAATGTGTAAATGTTTTTCTCGGTACGATAGCAACGGGAGATCAATTTATTAATTCTAATGTTGCAAAAAAACGTATTGCCGAAAATACGCAAGCAAAATGTTGTGAAATGGAAGGTGCGGCAATTGCACAAGGAGCAACAATGAACAATGTGCCTTTTTTAATTATTCGTTGTATTTCAGATATGTCAAATGATAATGGTGAAAAAACTTATACTTTCAACGAAGATAAGGCTGCTGAAATTTGTTCTTCTTTTGTGTTACAATTTCTTTATGCACTGTAAAAGGTAAGCAATATTATTTTTAAGGAATGAATTATGAAAAACTCAAAGTATAAAGTAGAAAGTTTTAACTTGGATCATACAAAAGTTGTTGCTCCTTATGTACGATTGGCTTCTAAAAAGGTTGGTGAAAAAGGCGACATTGTTACAAAATTTGACATTCGTTTTTCACAGCCTAATGAAGAATTTATGATTAATGCTGCCATTCACACACTTGAACATCTTGTAGCCGAATATATCCGTGATGAAATTTCAGGTATTATAGATTTTTCTCCTATGGGTTGCCGTACAGGTTTTTATTTGACATTATTCGGCGATGTAGACGAAAAATTTATTGCTGAAAAAATGCTCAATGTTTTGGAAAAAGTGGCTAACTGGACTGATGACAAACCTATTCCCGGCCTTGATCCTAAAGAATGTGGCAACTATAAGGAACATGATTTGAAAACCGCACGTTTTTGGGCGGAAAAATGGATTTCCGGTATTAAGACAAAAGGCTATCAATGGCAAAAAAATTAATTTTACATATGTTACAACAATAAATATGTTAAGTGAAAAAAAAATTTTACAAATTTTACATTCTCAAAAAGAAAGAACAAAAAAAATAGCACCGTACGATTTTCATATTATTATAAAAGATGTAACAGAAAGTACAAATAATGATGCAAAAAATTTTATTAAAACATACTCTTGTGTAAATGAAAAAAATACGGTTATTTTAGCTAAAGAACAAACTGCCGGTCGTGGCAGAATGGGGCATAGTTTTTTTTCGCCAAAAGGTAGCGGACTTTATTTGACTTGTGTTTTAATGCATAATATTCAGCCTAATGAGAGTTCTTTTTCTGCTTTTCAAAAATTAAATCCCGCTACCATCACAGTTTCCGCCGCAGTGGCAGTTAGCAAAGCAGTTGAAAATCTTTGTGGCGTTTATCCTGATGTCAAATGGGTAAACGATTTGTTTTATAAAGGAAAAAAAATTTGTGGTATTTTAACAGAAGGATGCATAAACGCCTCAAAGGGACAAATAGACAAAATTATTGTGGGTGTTGGGCTGAATGTCAAAAGCTTTAATGATACACTGCCACAAGAAATTGCAAACATTGCCGGCAGTTTGCACTGCGATAATATGGATATGAATATTATGGCTTGTGAAATTATTTTGCAAATTTATGAGCATTGTAATTTTGCTACAAATAACTGGAACAAAATTTTAGCTGATTATAAAAAACGTTTGCCTTTTTTGCAAAAAAACGTAACTGTAATTGACAAAGTTAATGGAAATTTTGATGCAAAAGTTTTAGATATGGATTCGCAAGCAAATTTAATTGTTCAAACTTATGATGGACAAATGCGAAAATTAAACAGTGGCGAAATTTCTGTTAAAATGTAAACTGCATTAGGGATTGGAGGGGGGGCTGAAAGCCGTCACTTGTGACCGAAGCCCCGCAAAGCCCGAC
>JAAYNH010000063.1 GCA_012520945.1 Treponema sp.
ATAACAGTAAAAGAATTGCTTACAAACGATAGTTTACAAATTCCAAACTATCAGCGACCATATAAGTGGACAGAGAAAAATGTAAATCAACTTATAGATGATATTTTAATACACAAAGAAAAATCAGAATACCGTTTGGGAACGCTTGTAGTTCACAATCACGACAATATTTCTGACATTGTTGACGGACAACAACGAACAATTACATTGACGTTAATTGCATACGCAATAACTCAAAAACAAAACAAGACAACAGAAGAAGAAAAAGCCTTAAAAAGTTTCGACCCAAAACTATTGAATTTATCTTTTGTAAATGATATTTCAAAATCAAACATCCAAAACAACTATAAACAAATCGAAAGACGCATTGCAGATTTTGACGAAAAGTCAATATGGTTCTTCTTGGAAAAATGCACATTGGTAGAAGTTGTTTTGAATGATATTTCAGAAGCATTCCAGTTTTTTGATTCCCAAAATTCAAGAGGTAAAGACCTTGAGCCACACGACTTGTTAAAAGCATTTCACTTGAGAGAAATGAATAATTTTTCAACGGAAGAAGAACGCAAAAAGACTGTTGAAAAGTGGGAAAGTTTAGACACAGCAAAACTTTCAAAATTGTTTTCTCAGTATTTATTCAGAATTAGAAATTGGAGCAAGGGATACTCAGCTCGATATTTTACAAAAAACGATGTTGATGTTTTTAAAGGTGTAAGTCCAGGTTTAGAAGAAAACTACCCTTTTACAACAATGTTACGGATAGCACATTATTATGTAGAGGAATATAATAGCTCATATCATAGAAATATTGATAACAATAAAATGCTTTTTCCGTTTCAAATAGATGAAAGCATCATAAATGGAAAACGATTTTTTGAAATGATTTCTTATTATCAAGATATGATTGATAATGTGAAATCAGAAGAGATGATCGAAAAATACAAGATATTGAAAATCGTCAAAACTTATGAAGGCAGTTTTCGTACAGGAGATAAATATATTCGCAACTTATTTTATTGTGGATTGATTTACTATATAGACAAATTTGGAAATAAAGAATTATCAAAAGCTATTGATAAAATTTTTGTGTGGGCATATTCATTGCGTTTAAAATTACAAGCAGTTGGACTAAATTCTGTAGATAATTATGCTTTAAATAATGGAGATCATTCTAATATAGACCTCTTCAAAAAAATTAAAGAATCACTGAAACCAAACAACATATTAAACTTACAACTTGAAATATTAAAAGAAAATAATTCAACTAAAACAGGAGATATTGCTGAAAAATTTAAGGAATTAAAATATTATGAAGAATAGACAACCAAAATATTATAGTATAGAAAAATTATTTGGTTCAGAAGATGATTATGTAATTCCAATTTATCAAAGAAATTTCGCTTGGGGCGAGTCAGAAATAACCCAACTTATTCAGGATATTGTAGATTATATTCTTAAAAGCAAAAGCAAAAAGGCTAAACCTCAATACTACATTGGCACATTGATTGTTTACGAAAGAAAATCAGAAGGTAGTGTAATTTATGAAACCATTGATGGACAGCAAAGATTAACAACATTATCTATTTTATTAAGTTTAATTAAAAGAGAATATAAAGAAATTGATTTATCATGGTATAAAAAGCTTAATTTGTCTTTTGATAGCCGAAAAATTGCTTCAGACACGCTTTTGCATTTATTTAACGGAGAAAGATTAGATACTAAAGAATGTAATGTTGCAATTCAGCAAGGATATGAGATTGCAAAAAAGTCTTTAACAAAAATATTAGATGACAATAAATTGACTATTGAAAATTTTTGCAATTACTTCTTTGATAAGGTTACAATCTTACGTGTTTTAGTTCCAGAAGACACAGATTTAAACCATTATTTTGAGATTATGAATAGCCGTGGTGAGCAATTAGAAAAACATGAAATCTTAAAAGCAAAAATGCTTGAAGTTTTGGAAGACAAGAATCTAAAATATGCTTTTAACTTGATTTGGGAAGCCACTTCTAATATGGAAAAATATGTTCAATATGGATTTACAGTTGCTCAAAGAGATGAATTATTTGGTGAAAATGATTGGAATAATTTAGTTGATACAGATTCTGTTTATCAAAAATTACAAATTCCAATAGTTAACCAAAGTGATGAGGAAGCTAATCAAGCTACCGAAATGACAATTATCCAACTTCTTGATAAAACAGCAGAACAAATTTCTGATAATTCAAGCCTTAGTGACGAAAGCCCTGATAGGTTTAATACAGTTATCAATTTTGCAAACTTCCTGCTTCATATTTTAAGAATACAAACAAAGTCCGATATTCCATTAGACGATAAACGATTATTAGAATTATTTGAACCTTTTTTGGAAAATAAAAATAAAAAACAATTTGTAAAGGAATTTGGTTATAATTTATTGAAAGGTAAATTTTATTTTGACAAGTATATTATAAAAAGAGAATTCACAAATGGCTCAGACCACTGGAGTTTGAAACAACTAAAATGGTATTACGGTAATAAAGTAAGTTATGTTAACTCTTTGGATGCAGATAATGAAGAAACTAATGATGGTATAAATAGAGAAATTTTAATGCTGCTATCTATGTTTCATGTTTCAAATCCGACTTTAGTTTACAAACATTGGCTAAACGCTTCATTGAAATTCGTTATGGAATATTCGGGAACTAATTTGGCGAGCGATTACAAAACTTATCTTGAAAACCTTGCAAAAGCATTCTTAACCGAAAGGTACTTAGCAAAAGAGCCAAAAGATTTTTTTGAAATCATATATACTCACAAAGGAAAACAAAAAAATTCCACAAAAGATATTGACACAAATAAACTCAATCAAGG
>JAAYNH010000064.1 GCA_012520945.1 Treponema sp.
AAAACATCACATTTTGTGTATACATATTTAAAAAAATATATAAAAGAAAAAAACGGCATAGGGGTTTTTGTTTCACACGATCCTTTGATAAAGGCATACGTTGATGATTGTTACTATATGGAATCCGGAGTGTTAAAAAATGTTTCTCTTTAAAATTGGTTGGGATAATTTATGGTACAACAAAAAACGTACCCTTTTGATAATTCTTCTCGTCATTGTTACAACGATGGCAATGATTTTATACAACGGCTATATTCAGTATACAAAAGAAGGAATGGCGTTGGGTTTTATTGAAAGTTCCGGAAATTTTCAAATAAGCAAAGCGTTTTTAGGAATAACAGAGCCCGAAGGAGCATTGATAAATGAAGATGAAATAGAAGAAATAAAAAAAATTTTGTCTTCAATAAATACTGTAAAGTCGGTTGAGTGTGTTTTAGAGTTCTCGGGCATTATTGGAAATGAATATACGTCTGAGATTTTTTGGGGTGAAGCTGTCGATAATCCTGAAAAAAAATCTAAGGTAATTGAAGGAATGCCTGTATTTAACGGTGAAAATAAAATTGTTATTGGAAATTTGTTAGCAGAAAAGTTGAATATAGACGAAGTAGACGAGCAGTATTTAAATATATTATCTTCATCAGCGGAAAATGGCATTTCTCTTGCCTCTTTTGAGCTTGCCGGAATTACCACAACAGGCATTCCCCAAAATGATAAAGGTCTTTTGATTGCATCTCGTGATGTGATTATTGATTTTTTGGGAATTGAAAATTCTGCATCTGTAATTAAGTTTTTTTTAACTGATGACTCTGAAAAGGTCTCTGTTATGGATATACTAAAGAACAAATTACAAGATTCGGACGGGTTTAGCATCAAAGATTGGATGGAATTAAATCCAAACTATGCACAAATAAATACTATGAATGAAACCCAATATTTAATAATTAGCGGTATTTTGTCTGTGCTCGTTTTTATTGCATTGATGCAGGCATTAATTTCTGCTTTTAATGAACGATTGCGTGAATTCGGAACAATGGAAGCAATTGGATTTAAAAAGAAAGACGTAATAGTGCTGATGCTGTCCGAGGCTTTTTGGCTGGCGCTCATTGGGATTATCATTGGCGTTGTTTGCAGCTATGGGTTTGCGTTAATTGTACGTTCTTCACATATCGAAATTATTCCTCCCGGATATTCTGAAGGTTATAAATTGATATTTTATCTTACAGTGAAAGACATTGTTAAAAATAGCTTCTTTATATTTATAACTTGTATTTGTGCAACAGTATATCCTATAATTTCTGTTATGAAAAAAGATGTGACGAGGTTGTTAAAAAATGATTAAAAGAAATAGTCTACTGGTTGCAATTGTTTTATTTGTCGCCCAATGTATATGTGCATCGGGAATTTACACAGAGTTTTTATCAATAAATAACGGACTTTTTGAAGACGGTACTATTTATTTTGCAAGACAAAAATTGCTGAAATATGACGGTGATAAAAAGACAGTAGAAATACCTGTTGTTTCAATAATGTCGACGGAGAATCAGTTTTCAATAATTAAAGAAAAAAAAGAAGAGCTGTTTTTTTTAAGCATGAAAAAAGGGTATTGGATTGCTAACAACAAAATGCGGATGCCAATGAAAATTTCCGGTAGTTATAAAATCTCTGAAATTGATGTGCAAGATATTTTGCGAATTGATTTTGAAAATGATTTTAAACTTGTTGATCAAACAGAAGAGATTGTTACACTGGAAAGAAAAAACAAACGAATTTCATATTATTATGCGGAGTTGCAAAAAAAAGGAGATGCGTTTGAGCTAATTTTACAAGATAGGAATAAGCAAAACATAAAAAAAATGGTCTATGAAGTTGGATTTTTAAATAAGAAAAAATGTTTTGACAAGATCTCTGTGTATGATTTGGTCTTTGAAACTCAGAAAAAAAATGTGTATATAACAGAGGAATATGTTG
>JAAYNH010000065.1 GCA_012520945.1 Treponema sp.
CATGAGAAAATATGAATTGATGACCATCTTCCCACTGGAAGAAGAATTGTGCAAAGAAGGCATGGACGGTGTTCGTTCAGTTTTGTCACAATTCGGTGCAGAAATTGAAAGCGAAGAACCATATGGTGATCGTGATTTATGCTATGAAGTAAAAAAACGTAACAGAGGTCGTTTTGTGCTTTTTAACATTAAAGTAAATCCTGCAAAAATCATTGAAATTGATACTCAATTTAAGTTGAACACAGGTCTTTTGAAGTACTTGTTTGTTCGTATCGATAATTAATTCAAAATAATGCAGTAAAGGTGGCAATTATGACTGATTTGAATAATGTTTCATTAGTTGGTAGACTCACTCGTGATGCTGAGATTAAATATACAAATGGTGGAATGGCCATTTCAAATTTTTCAATTGCCGTAAATAGAAGTAAAAAAGAAGGTGATCAGTGGGTTGAAGAAGCAAATTTTTTTGATATTGCTCTTTTTGGTAGAATCGCTGAAAGCCTCAAGCCTTATTTGATAAAAGGCCAGCAAGTTGCCATTAGTGGTGAATTGCGACAAGATCGCTGGGAAAAAGACGGACAAAGGTTTAGTCGTGTAAGTATTGTAGCTAACAATATCCAATTAGTAGGTTCAAAACCTGTTGGTAGTGCAAATTCTGCTTCTTCATCAGGAGTAGATAATAGGGGTAATAATGCATATCAGCAAGGTGGAAACAATTATGGCAGTCCATATCAACAAACAGGATATGGTACTCAAGGTGGTTTTCAACCTAAAAACAATCCTCCAAGCGGTTCTTATGATTCCGGAATGTCTTTTGGTTCTGAAGGATTTCCGGACGATATTCCATTTTAGTATAGGAGATAACTATGTCAGACGAAATGATGAATGAAGTAGATATTAGTGATGATATTCAAATGCAAGATGTTATGAAAAATGCAGATGAACGTACACAACGTCAAAAATACAAAACATTTTATCGAAAAAAAGTTTGTCGTTTTTGTGCCCAAAAAGCCAAAATAGATTATAAAGATGCAGATGGTTTGCGACGTTTTACAACAGAACGAGGAAAAATTCTTCCGCGTCGTATTACGGGTACTTGTGCTAAACATCAAAGAGCACTTGCATTAGAAATTAAACGTGCTCGTGCTATTTGTTTGTTGCCGTTTGTAGCGGACTAATTTTTTTCAATACCGATCCAACTCCTGGTGACGGTTTTGATAATATTTTGTCATAAAGACAATTCAAGAGGAGCTTGAAAATGAAAGTAATACTTAATGCCGATGTAAAATATCTCGGAGAAGAAGGTGATGTTAAAGTAGTAGCAAACGGTTATGCACGCAACTATCTTTTTCCAAGAAATTTAGCACTTCCATATAATGATATGACTGTTGCATATTTCGAATCACGAAAAGAAGAAATTGAAGCAAAAAAAGCTGAAAAACGTGCTGCTAGTGCTTCAATTAAAGAAAAGTTGGAAGCTTATACAGTTACAATTTCAATGCCGGCAGGACCAAATGGAAAACTTTACGGTGCAGTTACTAATCAAACAATTGCTGATATTCTAAATAATGACGGTTTTGAAATTGAACGCAAACGTGTAGAGGTTCCAGGCCTTACAATTAAAACATTGGGCAAATATACTGCAAATGTGCGTTTGTATGAAGGTACACAAGCAACTATTAATGTTGTAGTTGTAAATCAAGATGAAAAATCTGATGCGGCTGAAGAAAAATCTACTAAGAAACCGGTAGAAAAAACTAGTGAGAAAACAGTAGAAAAGCCTGCTGAAGAAAAACAAAATAATTAAGGTTTATCAATGGCGTCCCTAAAAGATAAAGTTCCGCCTCATAATCTTGAGGCAGAACAAGCAACACTTGGTGCGTTACTCTATGATTGGGATGCCGTTGGAACTGTTATTCGATTTTTACGAGCTGACCGTTTTTATTCTCTTCAAAATCAAAAAATATTTTCCGCCATTTTACGTTTATATAATAGAGGGCAAATCGGTGATCTTTTAACAATAATTGAAGAATTAAGACAATCCGGCGAACTTGATGCCGCAGGTGGAGTTGCTTATGTTTCTGAATTAACTGATAAAGTACCGACTTCTGCAAATGTTGAATATTATGCACAAATTGTTTTAGAGCATTCAATTCGCCGTTCTCTTATTAAAATTTCTTCAAGTATTATTGCAAAGGCTCATGATGAAACTTCAGAATGTGTTGATATATTGGAAGAAAGTCAAAAACTTATTTTTGACTTATCGGATTCACGCTCAACAACAACATATAAATCTTTACAAGAGCTTGTTAGTCCAACAATTGAAAATATTGAAAAAATATATAAGCATCGTGGTGATTACACCGGTATTCCTGCAGGTTTTAGTGACTTAGATAATATGACAAGTGGATTTCAAAAATCTGAGCTTATCATAATTGGGGCTCGTCCTTCAATTGGAAAAACAGCTCTTGCTTTAACAATGGCGGCAGATATTGCAATTCATAAAAAAATTCCGACCGGTTTTATGTCATTAGAAATGAGTGATATGCAACTTATGCAACGCTTGGTTGCAATGGAAGCTAATATTCGTGCAGATTTAATTCGAAACGGTCGTCTTTCAATTAATGATTTTAAGCAAATTCAAGATGCAGCTGCTAGAATGTATGAAGCTCCGCTATATATTATTGATACTCCAAATATGAAGCTTTTGGATGTACGTGCAATTGCTCGTAGACTAAAATTACAAAAAAATATTCAAATTCTTTTTATCGATTATATTGGATTAATTGGTAATGAAAACTCAAATATTCCTCGTCATGAACAAATTGCAGAAATTTCTCGTTCATTGAAAAGCTTAGCACGTGAACTAGAAATCCCTGTTGTAGTTTTGTCTCAGGTTCGACGCGATGCTGAAGGTCAAGCACCAGGGCTTGCGGATTTACGTGAGTCGGGAGCAATTGAACAAGATGCCGATTTAGTAATGTTTTTGCATCGTGAAAGAAAATCAAATAATACCGAAGAAGAATCCGGTGGAAAGTTTGCACCGGTTATGACAAAATTAATTTTAGCCAAGCAACGCAACGGACCAATTGGTGACATTGAAATTTTATACTTGCCACAGATTACAAAATTTGTGAATAAAGACAAATATCATTAATATTCTACAAAAGTTTCGTCAAGTCCTAAAAACCATGAAGATAAATAATTATTATTTTCGTTAAACCAACATAAACTACCGTCTTTGTTTAAAACTAAAGTTGTATAATTATTTGCAACTAGTTTTTCTGCTAAAGCAAAGGTACGCGGAAAAATAAATTCTTCGCGTGAAGATAATTTAATTGACCTAATATTCGTTTTTCCAATGTTTGTAAAAATGTTGTCTTTGAAAATTTTTATAAAAGCATTAGTGTCTTCATCTGCCCAATATGAAATGGGCGAATATGTTTTTGTTTGTAAATCATATAAAAAAATTTCGGTTTTTTTTATGCTTCTGTCAGTAGTACTTGAAATTCCATAAAATTTTGACTTTGTGTTTGAAAAAATATTTTGCGAATTTTCACATAATGAAAAAACAACATCAGATTTTATTTGTAATGAAACAGTTTCTTTAGTTTCTAAATCCATTGTTAATAAGGAGCTTTTAGGATTTGAACTAGCGGTTTTTGCAATAATCAATTTTTGTTTATCATCAATTGAAATTATTAATGCGTCTTGTAATCCTGTTCCGTTGTAAAGAATATCAGATGTTTTTCGATTTAAATCAACTAAGCTAATTATGGAATTCCCTTCAATTATAAGAAGATGCGTGTCAATGCATCGAACATTGTGTAATGATTTGCTAGGAAAATAAAGTTCTGAAAAACTACCATCTTCATTTAATAAGTAAATTGGATTTTTATCGTTATATGTCCAAAGAATTATTTTATTGCCACATGAATTGATTCTATTGCTTTTATTATTATTTATAGCAATTTCTGTAGATGTGCCTTCTTTATAATTGGCAGCAAAAATATTTTTTTCAGTTAAAAGTAAAAAAGTTCCATTATGTTCTGCAATGTCAATAATTTTGTTATATGTTTTTTTTGTGTTTGAATTTAAAATTGTAACATCATTCGATGCAACTGTATTTAGTTTAAATAGATTTCCGTTATCACTACCAATAATAATATTTTTGTTGTATTTTGTTGCATAAGTGATATTTTCATCATTTTCAAGTTTAAATTTATTTATAATTATTGGCTTAAATTTTAATTCAGGTTTTGCCATAAAAACTACTTTCAATTCATAAGTACTTGTTAAATTATTATAGTCAATAAAAAGTAAATCTTTATCATTTTCATTTGTTACAAAAAATATATTTGAATTAATATTAATTGTTGCAACAGTATTTCCCTCTATAGCATTAATAATTTCAATTCCGTTGTAACTTGAACCGGCTAAATAAATATTATTTGAAAATATAAGAGGATTTTCCAAATATGAGCTACATTCTATATTTGCTTTTGGTTCGCCGGTTTTAATATCTGCATAATATATAAAACCGCTAGGTGAATATAGGACGGCAGTACTTTCACTTTTATTAGTTTTAGTTAATGTTGTAACACCAATTTGTTCTTTTAAAATTGGGATGGGTTTTCCTGTTGTGCTGTCTAAAAAAAATAATCCGTCAACGCTTGATGTTCCAACAATTAAAAATGTTCCTTGAGCAGAATAATTTAATGATGTAATTGAATCGGTAAATCTATTTGAAAAAATTAATTTTTTTTCTTGCCATTTCCAAACACTTAACCGATATACAGAAAAACCGTCTGTTTCATAAATGGCAATTTCATCTTTAGTTGGATGTGTAACGAGCATTTTAATTTCTATGCTTGAAAGTTGGTAATGTTCACCGGTTCCGTTTTTATCCCATTTTATAATAAAACCATCGCTACCACTTGTAAAAAAATTTTCTTCACTTTGAACGATTGAAGTAATATTACCGGAATGACCTTGATGTGAATTATATAATTGAGAATAAATATTACTAATTGAAAGAACAAAAAAAATAAAAAAAATAATTGTAAAATTTTTTTTCATCATTATCTCCATTGTTTAATAATGTATGAAACATCGCCAAAAAGTGCAAAGCCGAAAATAATTATTATAAAAGCAATGCCAATAAATTGTACATAATATTGTACTTTTGCAGGAATTGGTTTTTTTATAAAAATTTCAATAATTGCAAAAATAATTATGCCTCCGTCTAAAACAGGAATCGGTAAAAGGTTCATAATAAAAAGAGATATACTTATTAGACTTAAAAACCCAAGCATCGTAACAATTCCTGTTGTAAAATTTTCAGAAAAACTCGCCTTTGCTGTGTCACCAAGCATTACTGTTATACGAAGAGGTCCTGTAATTGCTTTAGTTAAATCAACTCCTTTGAATAAAAGTCCAAGACTTTTGAAAGTTAAGCCAATTGTATTGAATGTTTCTTTTAATCCACTTTTAATGGCCTTAAAAAAATTTTCACCTTCAGTTTTTACTTTAATTAAGTTAAAATATAAACCTAGGTTTGATTTTTCCGCATTATCTATATTTATAACAGTTTTATATATCTGTTCGTTACGCAAATAGGAGAGTTCTATTTTATTTTTTTCATTAATATATTTATTAATACTTGCAGTATTTAAAATATCTTCATCATCAATTTTTATAATAATGTCACCGCTTTGTAAACCGCTTTTTTCTGCAATACTGTTTTTTTCAACATCTTTAATAATCGGATCAATCCAGTTGATAACACCAATTTTTCCGGCACCGGTATTTTTATCCATCGTTGTTTTTACAGAATATTCTAATATTTCTCCGTTTCTTTCAACAGTAATTATTAATTCTTCATCGGGGCGAACAGACACTTCATTTGTAATATCTGAAAAATATTTAATTTCTTTGTTATTAATTTTAATAATTTTGTCGCCGGTTTTAATACCTGCCAGTCTTGCATTTGATGAATATTCCGGATATATTTCATCAGCTAAAATGATTTTATTATTGCTTGTATAATTTGTAAAGCCAATCATTGAAATTATAGTAAAAGATAATACGGCAAAGATTACATTAAATAATGGTCCACAAAAAGCAATAATAATGCGTTTCCATGTAGCAACACCATAAAATGAGTCAGAATCTGCATTTTCACGATTATCCTTGCCTTCTTTTGTAATTTGTAAATCTTCTTGACCCTTCATTGCACAATATCCGCCAAATGGTATAAGTGAAATACGCCAATCAGTTCCTTTATATTCTTTATGCAAAAGGGCAGGTCCCATTCCTATAGAAAAAGCTTCTACTTTTACACCACAAAATCTTGCTGCAATAAAATGTCCCATTTCATGTATAAAAATTATTAAACTAAGTGCAATAAGGCCATATATAATTGTCATAAAATTTTCCTTTACAGTATTTAAATTTTAAATATATTCAAATGCAAGTTTTCTTGCTAAAATATTAATCTCAAAAACTTCTTCAATATTATTTGGTTTCTTATTCCATGAATGTTGCAAAACTTTTTCAGTAACTTTGGGAATATCTAAAAATTTTATTTGTTTTTTTATAAAAGAATCAACAGCTACTTCATTAGCTGCATTATAAGCAATTTGTGAACCAATTCCTGTTTTTGTTGCTTCATATGCTAAAGATAGCATTGGAAAATCATTTATTCTTGGGGGAAAAAAAGTTAGCGTTGTGCCATTTTCATCGAATGCTAAAAAATCAAATATTTCAATATTATTATTTTTAAATTCAGGATAAGTTAAAGCGGTTAAAATTGGATGTCTCATATCAGGTTTGGACATTTGTGCATACATTACACCGTCAATTGTGCGAATTAAAGAGTGAACAATACTTTGAGGATGAATAACTACTTGGACGTCGTCTACACTTACATCAAAAAGCATACAAGCTTCTATAACTTCTAAACCCTTATTTGCTAATGTGCTTGAATCAATTGTAATTTTTTTACCCATGTTCCATGTTGGATGCTTTAATGCATCCTCAACTGTAACTTTTTTTAGTTGTTCAGCAGTGAAATTTCTAAAAGGCCCACCGGAAGCAGTTAAAATAATTTTATCTAAATTATTTTTTCCATATTTTTCAAGTAGCATAAATATTGCACTATGTTCTGAGTCAACCGGTAAAAGGGAGCAATTATTTTTTTTTGCTAAATCTTTTATTATATGACCGGCCATGACCATAGTTTCCTTATTTGCTAAAGCCAAATCCATACCACATTCCAAAACAGTAATACTTGGTAACAACCCTGAACTACCGGAAATTCCATTAATACAAATATCAGCTTTCGTATTTTTAATAAATGAAATTAATCCGTCTGTACCATTTTTTGCAAGATATGAATTATCGCAATTAAAAAAAATCATAGCATTTTTTAATTCTGTTTCATTATTAAAAGCAGTTAGGCCAACAACTTCAAAATCATTGCTATTGGATTTGATTATGTCAAGTGCACTTTTACCGATTGAACCTGTACAACCTAAAACTAAAACACGTTTTCGAGCCATTCTTAAAGTCCAAAAAAAAGTTTAGAACAAAAATAATATATAGGTGCAGCTATTAAAATTGAGTCAATTGAATCTAAAATTCCTCCGCGTCCTGGAATTACTTGACCTGAATCCTTAAATGCAGAACCACGCTTAAAGACACTTTCAATTAAGTCACCAAATATAGCAGCAACAGATGTAAACAGTCCTAACACAATAACTTTCCATAAGCTTGTAAAGATTTCAGGAAACATATAATGAGCCAATATACCACAAAGAATGCTTGTGGAAATTCCGCCAATAAAACCGGCAATACTTTTATTAGGACTAGCTTTTATAAAACCGCGATTGTTTTTTCCTAAAATTATTCCAAAAAACCAAGCAAAAGAATCACATCCGTAGACCATGAGTAAAAATAAAATTAAAAACCATCTTGAGCTTTCCCAAACGGTCATACGAGAAACAAAACTAAGTAAAAAACCTACATATGTTAATATTAATGTGGTGTTTGCAACTCTAGCACTAGAATATTCAAACAGATTTCCGCTATCATTTCCGGGAAAAAATATTTCATAAATCATTGAAATAATAATTGAAATAATAAATGCCAATGTTGTTAATGAAAAAGGCAAATTGAATGTTGCACAAATTATACTAAATATTGGAACAATGAGTGCTAAAATAATAATAAGTGGTTTTGGTTGAAGTTTTAATTGATGAGCAAAAATAGCATACATTTCACGTACACCAATAATGCTTACAAAAAAAATAATAATATTTAATAAAATATGATTATATTTAGTAAACCATACAAAAAAAACAACGAGAGGAAGTCCAATAAAAAAAATGAAAAGTCTTTGTAGCAATTTTGTCATAACAATTTTCTCTAATATCTTATGCTGAACCAAATCTGCGATGTCTTTTTTGAAAGTCTAAAATTGCTTTATAAAAATCATCTTCATTATAATCCGGCCAGTATTTTTTGTCAAAATATATTTCAGCATATGCTGCTTGCCAAGGTAAAAAATTGCTTGTTCGCATTTCATTGCCTGTTCTAATTAATAAATCAACATTCGGTATATTTGCAGTGTCTAAAAATAATTCAAAATCATTTTCAGTTGCATTTTCAAAATTTTTACTTTGAGCAAATTTTTTTGCTGCTCTCAAAATTTCGTCTTTACCACCATAGTTTATTGCAAGTATTGCGGTTATATCATTGAAATCTTTGCAATCGTCAATTGCATCATTAATTTCTTTTTGAACATCGATTGGTAAGCCATTTTTGTCACCAATGTGAATTAAACGCACTCCATTTTCTTTATAAAATTTAAATTCTTTTCTTAAATGAGATATAATTAAGCCCATTAAATAATTTACTTCTTCTTGTGTGCGTTTCCAATTTTCAGTTGAAAAAGTATAAAGGGAAATATATTTCACTCCAATATTACGGGCACATTTGATAATTTTTTTTACAGTTTCCAAGCCTTCCTTATGACCTTTGAAACGAGGCATTTTTTTTTCAGTTGCCCATCTTCCATTTCCGTCCATAATTACAGCAACATGTTTAGGAACATTATTTTTATCAATTGTACCCATAATAATTTTAGCCTTCCATGATTTCTTTTTCTTTGTCGTCCATAATTTTGTTTATGTCGCCAATAAATTTATCTGTAGATTTTTGGAGTAAATCTTCTGATTTTTTCAATTCATCTTCAGAAATAGTACCGTCTTTTTGTTGTTTTTTCAAATCTTCATTTCCATCACGACGAATATTACGAATTGCAACACGACTGGTTTCTGCAATTTGCTTTGCTTGTTTAACAAGTTCTTTACGGCGTTCAGCTGTTAATGGCGGAATAGAAATACGGATTATCTTTCCGTCATTACTAGGATTTAACCCAAGGTCGGCTTTCAAAATTGCTTTTTCTATTTCCGTAATTAGTTCTTTTTCCCAAGGTTGAATTACAATCATGCGAGCTTCAGGAATTGAAATTGTAGCAACTTGACTTAATGGAGAAGGATTATCATAATAGTTTACACGAACTTTATCAAAAATTGAGGCAGATGCACGACCGGTTCGAATACCATTAAGTTCATCCTTTAATGCGTTAATACTTTTATTCATTTTGTCAACGCAAGCGTCAAGAGTGTTTTGCATATTTTCCCTCCAAAAAATTATACACCTAATTGGTATGTTATAACTTTCGCAAGTGAAAGTTTTGTTCCAACAGATTTACCCACTTGTTCCATTTTTGTTGCAACAGATACTTTGTCATCCTTAACAAATGGTTGTTCAAGAAAACAAATTGATGCAAGATGTTTGTTAATTTGACCGTTAATGATGCCGGCTTTAACATTTTCAGGTTTGTTTTTTGATTTTTCATCTTGTTCAAGGCGTGCAACAAAAATTTCTTTTTGTTCTTCAATATATTTTTCGTCAACATCTTCTTTTCGAATAAATGTCGGTAAAAAAGCAGCAATATGCAAACAGCAGTCTTTTGCAAATTCTTTTACTTCTGCATTATCTCTAGCTTCTGCATTTTCTGTTTTTATTAAAGTAATAACACCTGTTTTTCCGTCACTGTGAACATATTGTGCAAAACACATATCATTTTCAATTTCAACAGCTTCTAAGCGACGAAGTGTCATATTTTCACGAATTTTTGTTGCCAAATCTGTGAGCATTCCATTTAGAACATCATTAGGTTCATTATATCCTTTATCTAAAGCGGTTTTAGAAATATTATTACCGATTTCAATAAAATCGGTGTTTTTAGAAACAAAGTCTGTTTCACATGTAAGTTCACAAATTACTGCTCTTTTGTCATTAGCGGCAATAAAGATTTTTCCTTCCGACGTTGCACGATCTGCACGTTTTTCAAGTGCGGCCAAACCTTTTTCTTTGAGAAGTTTTTCAGCGGCGGCCATATCTCCATTGCATTCAACAAGAGCTTTTTTACATTCCATCATACCGGCACCTGTGATGTCACGAAGTGCTTTTACATCCGAAGCTTTAATTTCCATAATATATTCCTCATTAATTATTCGATTTACTCGTAAAGTTTATCTTCATCAACCAAAGAGTCATCATCTTCATCATAATCGTCGAGATCTTCTTCTTTTGGTTCTGTTGGTGTGTAATTATTATAGTCAACAATTTCAATATCATCTGAACGGCTGGAACTCATTCCTTCTAAAAGCTCATCATCTTCATCTTGAAGATTTTCAATAATTTTGAGTCCTGTTTCATTATCTGCTTCAATTACAGCATTTGCAATGATTGATGTGAAAAGAGTAATTGCACGAATTGCATCATCGTTACCCGGAATAGGATAGTCAATTCCATCAGGATTACAGTTTGTGTCAACAACTGCAACTATAGGAATTCCCATACGGCGTGCTTCAGCAACAGCAATTTGTTCTTTGTGTGTATCAATGATAAAAATTATACCCGGTAATTCTTTCATCTCCTTGATTCCACCAAGGTTCTTTTCCAGCTTTGCTTTTTCTTTTTGGAATTGTGAAATTTCTTTTTTTGTGATGCTTTCAAAAGTTCCGTCAACTTCCATCTTTTCGATTTTTTTTAGGCGTAAAAGTGATTTTTTAATTGTTGAGAAGTTTGTGAGCATACCACCGAGCCAACGGTTATTAATATAGTACATGCCACAACGTTCTGCTTCTTTTGCAATTGCTTGTTGAGCTTGTTTCTTTGTTCCTACAAAAAGAACAGACTTTCCAGCCACGACTACTTTGCGAACTGCTTCATAAGCATTTTTGATTGAAACAATTGTTTTTTGCAAATCAATAATATGAATTCCATTGCGTTCAGCGAAGATATATTTCTTCATACGTGGATCCCAACGCTTAACTTGGTGACCGAAGTGAACACCGGATTCAAGCAAACTTTTCATGGTAACAACAGCCATTTAAGTTTCTCCTTCATTTGAAACCTTAAGAGCCTTCCTTTCTTTAGGCAACGGTTTCTCCATTCTCTGTTTCTCGATACTGTAATTTTACAGATACGGAAGATATAAGAAAATGCTTTGCGCACCCAGCAACAAATGCATAATCTTTTTAAGGTTATACCAAAATTTTATAACCTTGTTCGTTGAGTATATCGTAAATTTCAAAAATAGGCAAGCCTACAACTCCACTGTATGAACCTTCTATTTTTTCAATAAACATAGATGCTTTGCCTTGTATTCTGTAAGCTCCTGTTGCACCGTGCCATTCACCTGTATTAACCAGCCATGTAATTTCTTCATTGCTCATATTTTTGAATGTTACTAATGTGATATTAGTCCTTGTTGCAAGGTAGTTGAGTTTTCCATTAAATAAAGCAATTGATGAAACAACTTTATGTGTTTTTCCCGATAATTTCTTTAAAATTTTTGTAGCTTCTTCTTGATTTTCAGGTTTACCATAAGCTTTATTGTCTTGGTCAATAACTAATGTATCGGCACCTAAAATCCAGGGAATAATTTGCCCTTGCGGTAAGGTTTTCATTACTGCTTCAACTTTTTGAGAAGCTAAAAATTCCGGAACATTTTCTACTGCCATATTTTCAGGAATGGTTTCATCAACTTGTGGCATAATCACTTGAAAGGGAATGCCTAATTCTTTCAAAATGTCTTGTCTACGTGGAGATGATGATGCTAAAATTATAGGTTCCATTATGTTTCCCTTATTGTTGTTTTGTATTTCAAAACAATTATTTATATATATTTATTTTTACATTTTTAATTACGACAGAAAATTATAATTTATCAATAAATTAATTGAACTTGTCGAATAGTTACACAAAAAAAATCACTTTTAAGAATTTATCATGTCTTAAATAAATAAAAGGCTGTAAAAACATTCATATTTTAGAGTTTTGAATGTGATTTTTGCAGCCTTTATTTTTTATTTTGCGTCAACTTTTTTTGTGTCGTTTGTTGAACCACGACCGGTCATTGTTTTTAATAAACTTAATGCTTTTGTGCGAACAGGCGTAACATAGCGATTATTCACGGCTATTTGTGAAATTGTTTGAATCATAGGTCCTTTTTCATCAACTATGCTTTCAAGTTTTTCAAAAGCAATCAAAACTTCCCACGCTAATGAACTTGAAGGATTTAATGCTGCAAATTTTTTGTGTGTCCATGAAATTGCATCTATTACATCATCTTGTTTATTTAATCCTACTTCACCAAGAGAACGAATTGCAGCAGTAGCAACCATCGGCTCATTATCTGCAATGGCTATTTTCATTAAAGTTTCTTTAGATTCAGGTGTTTTAACTTTACCTAGTAAATCACATGCGCTTTTACGAATATCCGGATAGTTATTTTCCAAACGTCCGTTCATTCTTACTTGTGAAAAAATACCTTCTCCCGCTAAACTGTCCAATGCGGCTAAAATGTCAGGGCTGGTATTTCCGCCTTCAATAGCCATTTCAATGTACTGTAAAGCAACTTGTTTATTATCTCTATCATCTGCCATTGCAAGTTCTGTGATAATAACATCTTCAATTGTACTTAAATATTCTTGCTCAACTGTAGTTTCCGAACGTTTAGTATTCTGAGCGAATGCTACATTTGTTAAAAGCAAGACACAAAAAATTGCAATAACAATTTTATTAAATTTCATAGATTCCTCCTGAACGTGTTTAAATAAAACACTTAAGATTTATTATAAATCATAAAATAAAAAATATCAATTATTATTTAATTTATTCCAACTTATCTAAACATAAAAGCCATTTACCGTTTATTTTTTCAAAAGTGTAATAAATTACATCTTCCGTTGAGTCAATTTTTTCACGCATTTTTACTACTTTAACAAGAGTACTTGAAACGTATCGAATTTCATCTACATCTTTATTAAGTCGTGAAGGAATAAAAACATATTTAAAATAATCTTCCAAATTTCTTAAACGCAATCCTTTGATTGGTAAGCGTTTTGAAACTGCAGCAAGATTTGAAGAATCTCTCCAATAATATATGGATTCTTGTGTAAGATAATTTAACCAACCGTTATAGTCTTTGTTTTCCATAATGAATGAAAGTTCGGAAATTATATTCAGTAGGGATTTTTTGTCTTGAGTAAAATTATCTGTAGTAATTATATCACCTTGTAATTGACTGATAGAGCGTTCGTATTCGTCTTTTAGTTTATCTTCAATTTTTTGTTCTTCAGCCGGTTTGATTTTAGATATTTCGATTGTTTTTGTTGGTTCCGGTTTTGAAATTGTTTTTTGCTCAATAATAGGCTGGATTATTATTTCCGGTTCGGTTTTATCAACTTCAACTGTAATAGGCAAAGGTTCTATTTTTGAAGCACAACTAATTATTGTGAATAATAAAAGAGAAAAAATGAATGTTGTGTAAAAAAAATTCTTCATATATTAATATTACTATTGTTATGTGATTTCGTCAATGAAAAATTGTAAATTGTAAATACGAAAATTGTAAATCGCTAAAAACTTTTTTTTTATATTTTTAACAAAAAATATTGCATTGCAAAAAATTTGGATATTATGTTGAAAATAAAATATAAAATATGTATAATATGATATGATTTCAGTAATTTATGCAGGATCTTTCGATCCACCAACTTATGGACATCTAAACATAATTGAAAGGGCAAGAACAATTTATGAGAAAATTCATGTTGTTGTTGCGGTAAATTCTACAAAAAAGTATCTTTTTTCTGAAGAAGAACGCGTTTCAATGTTAAAAGAGCTACTTAAAGATTATGATAATGTTGAAGTTTCTACGTGCGATACACTAATTGTTGATTATGCAAAAAAACTGGGCGTTCGTGTACTTTTACGTGGAGTTAGAAATGTAGGAGATTTTTCATATGAATTTGATTTGGCTATGTTGAATAAAGGATTGGATTCAAATATGGAAACCGTGTTTCTTCCTACTGATTCAAAATATTTTGTTTTAAAATCCAGTGCAATTAAGGAAGTTGCCTCTTTTGGGGGTGATGTTTCTGCTATGGTTCCGCCATTGGTTGAACAAAAATTGAAAAATAAGTATAAAAAAGCATAAATAATTAATTATTTTTGACAAATTTTCAAATTTTGTCAAAAAACCCTTTGACAAAAAATGCAAAAATGTTATAATGCATTGACAGGTTTAAGGGAATGTTGTATCTTAATTGAGTTATATTAGGTAACAAATTACAATAGCGAGGTTAAATATATGGCAATACCAAGAGCGAAAACGTCAAAAGCTCGTACAAAACGAAGACAAGGAATCAATATGCGTTTGACAGCTCCTAATCTAGTTGAGTGCGGCACATGTGGCAATATGACTATGCAACACCGTATATGTCCTAAATGTGGATTTTATAAAGGTAAGCAGGTAATTCAGCCAGAAAGCGGTAAATAATATAGGAGTATAAGATGGACGAATTATTTTCCAAAATTCAATCTCTGATTGCAGAGAAACTTGAAATCGATGAAGCAAAGATAACGATGGATTCATCATTTCGTCAAGATTTA
>JAAYNH010000115.1 GCA_012520945.1 Treponema sp.
AAAAATCTTCAATTCTAATTCAGAATCAAAATAAATAAAGAAATTGATTTTTAAACAGCAAATGTGGTGCTAGACCGCATTTTTAAGCACTTCTTTCGTTAAGATCGAACTGCAAAACTAGAGTTAGTTAAAAGTTAACAAATTGATTCTAGAGGTTTTCAACATAAATTTATGAAGAACTAGAATATTCAACTTCAAATAGGAGATATTCTTATGACTAAGGACGGAACAATTGGAAAATTGTTATTTGTTGACCATATTCCTAAGCCAGGCAAGGCTACATTGAATAGCCATTTACTAGTATTTAGACCGAAGAACAAATGTTACATACCAGCATTTTTGTATTACCTGATGAAAACAGATGTGCTTGATAAGCATATTGAAATTAACAAATCGGGCAGTACATTCTTTGGGATAACGCAAGAAGCAATGAGTAAGCTTGATGTCTGTATGCCTTCAATAGAAGAACAGATCACTATCGCCGCTATTCTGTCCGATATGGATGAAGAGATTCAGGCACTGGAACAACGCCTTGGCAAAACCCGCCAAATTAAACAGGGCATGATGCAAGAGCTGCTGACGGGTAAAACGCGGTTAATCAAGCCATCAAAGGAGGTTATTCATGAGTGAATCTGTATTTGAATACGGAAGTCGTTGGTTAAAGGCAGACTTCCACCTCCATACTCGCGCCGACGACAAAGAGTTTACCTATAGCGGTGAAGAAAATGACTATGCCAACCAGTATGTTGCGGCGCTTGCGAATGCGGGCATTGGTCTTGGGGTTATCACCAACCACAATAAATTTGATGTAGATGAATTTAAGGCGCTGCGCAAAAAAGCCAAAAAATCAGGCATTGGTTTGTTGCCGGGCGTTGAGCTATCTATTAAAGATGGTCAGGATGGTGTACATACCTTGGTGGTGTTTTCGGATGAGTGGATTAATAACAAAGAAAACGAGAATTACATCCAAAGTTTTCTTAGTGTGACATTCGCAGGCCAAGCAAACTTTGAACAAGAAAATGCACGCTCGAACCACGATATTTTGGAAACCATTAAAGTATTGGACGGGTACAACAAGGATTATTTCTTGGTATTCGCTCATGTTGAAGCACCCAATGGCTTATGGGGCGGGCTTGCTCCGGGACGCATCAAAGAGCTATTTGATAACGCGACAGTACGACGCAGAGCCTTGGCTTTTCAAAAAGTGCGCACCCGCGATGAGCGCGCGAAAATCCAGCAAGCATTAGGTTATTTGTATCCGGCTGAAGTGGAAGGTTGTGATGCCAAGAACCTTGCGGATATGGCGGCACGAAAAGAGGCAAGTTACTTAAAGCTTGGCTCATTCAGTTTTGAGGCGGTCAAGTTTGCGTTGCGCGATAAAGCCTCTCGAGTCCGCGCCGAGCTGCCTAGCTATAAACATTCTTATATTCAAAAAATCCGCTTTGAAGGGGCGGGTACTTTAGGTGGCACAGAAATTTGCCTTTCACCTGAGCTCAATACCCTGATTGGCATTCGTGGCAGTGGTAAATCATCCGTGTTGGAAGGGGTACGTTACGCACTGAATATTCCGTTTGGTGATAAGTCGTCGGATGTGGAATACAAAGAAGGGCTGGTAAAACACTTACTGCGTAGTGGTGGCAAAATTACCATCGACGCTATTGATCGTCGCGGCCAGCCCTATCAAATCCGCCGTATCTTGGGTGAGCGCCCTGATGTGTATGTGAATGGTCAGTTGCAACCGGGCGTGTCGGTGCGTGAAACGGTATTACACCAGCCGATCTACTTTGGCCAGAAAGATCTTTCCAGCACGGGCGCTGGCTTTGAAAAAGACTTGATTGAAAAGTTGCTTGGCGAAGCGCTGGTGCCCGTTCGACAAAAAATTGAGCAAGGTCGGCAGCGGGTGGTGGATGCGATTAATCAGATTAAACGCCTCACCCGAGCGGCAACGCAAAAGCAAGAATGGTTGCAGAAAAAACAAGATGCCGAATTTAAGCTCAAGTTCTATCAGCATCACGGTGTTGAAACTAAGCTACAAAAGCAAATTGACTTTGAACGCGACGAACGTAAAGCACAGCAAGTCATTCAAGGTGCTGAGCATTATTTATTCGAGCTCAATAGTTTTGTCGCCAGCTTTGAAGATGAGCTAAAAAATCAGGCATTGTATAAGTCTGCCCAGAATCAGACATTTTTTGACGATTTTTTTGCGACCTACCAGCAGTTGATTGCTGGCTTTGATGGCATTAAGCAAACGGTGCTAACGGGTCAAAGTACGGTTGCGCTATTACAACAGAAGCTGGCTGGCTTTGTGCAGCAAAAACAGGCGCTAAAAGAAGAGTTTGCCGAGATTGAACGCAAACTGGCCACAGAGCTTAAGCAAGCCGGTGCTCAGGCAATTAGCCCGCAAGAATTTAAACAGCTTAAAAGTTTGTTAGACCAAGCCGATCAAATGTTAGCCGTACTCGCCAAAAGCGAGCAGCAGTATGCGGATTTGAATCAATCCCTAGAACGTGAATTAGCGCAGCTTAATGAGCTTTGGCTGGAGGAGTACCGCACCATTGAGCAGGTGCTGAGTAAGATCAATCGGGTTGATTCGCCCCTTAAAATTGTGCAGCAATTTAAAGCGAATAAGGCTGCCATGCTTAAGCACATTCAAGATTTGTATCGAGGGAGCCGTATTCGTGAAGCGACGTTGCAAAGTGTGGTGGATGAATACAGTGACTTTGCATCGGCCTATCGCGACGTTGAAAAGCTGAAAAGCATGCTTGGCGGGTCTTTTGATACTTTCTGGCAGTATTTTGAAGACAACTTAGAAGCTTTGTTAACCTGGCAAGTGCCGAATGTGTTTACCATCGAGTATCACGGCAAAGCACTGGCGCACCACTCGTTGGGGCAACGGGCATCGGCGTTGATGCTGTTTGTGTTAAGTCAGCAAGAAAACGACGTGGTGATCATTGATCAGCCAGAAGATGATTTGGACAACCAAACTATCTATGACGATGTCATCAAGCTCATTAGAGAGCTTAAACCTTCTACCCAGTTTATCTTTGCGACACACAACGCCAATATTCCGGTGCTGGGTGATGCGGAACAGGTAATTGCCTGTGAGTATCAAGATGACCATATCGCGTTAGTTAACGGCAGCATTGACTGTGCTGACGTTCAGCAGCGCATTGTAAGTATTATGGAAGGTGGTGCCGAAGCCTTCGAGAAACGTAAGCAGGTATATGAAGCATGGAAACCGAAGAACTCTTAGCGATTATTGCGCGTGATGAAGATAGTCGGCATCAGTTTAAAGCCGATGTTAATAACGCCTCATCTTTGGGGGCTGAGATGGTCGCATTTTCCAATAGTGCCGGAGGGCTAATCCTAATTGGCGTAAAGAATGAAGATGGTTCGCGGTCTGGGTTAACTAGAGATGATATAGGTCGAATCAATCAAATCGTCGCTAATGCGGCGACAAATAATGTTCGCCCCCCTATAAATCCAGTGACAGAAAACATCCTGCTACCTGATGGGTTAGTAATAGTTGTTCATATAGAACAAGGTATTAGCAAACCATATATGGATACTCAGGGGTTTGTATGGGTTAAAAATGGATCAGATAAACGTAGAGTAACCGCACGCGAAGAACTCCAAAGAATGTTTCAAGAAGCTGCACTGATACATGCTGATGAGACTCCTGTTAGTGGAACTTCAGTTGCGGATGTAGACCAAGAGTTTTTTGACGCATTTTTCGAGAGGGAATACGGCGAACGAGTTGAAGAACAAGACGTATCTCGCGTTCAACTGCTTGAAAATATGAATTTGGCAAAGAACGGGCAGCTCAATATTTGTGGTGCTCTGTTATTTGCTTCAAGACCACAAATACGCTTACCCGTTTTTATTGTAAAAGCGGTGGCCTTTCCGGGTGTTGATATCGAAGACGAGCATTATATCGACAGTCAGGATATTAACGGCAAGCTATCGGATGTATTCCAAAAGGTTCTGGGTTTTGTGCTGACTAACATTCGCCATGTGCAGAATGAACAAGGCTTCAACTCAGTAGGCGAGCCAGAAATTCCACGAATCGTTCTTGAAGAGCTTATTGCCAATGCGCTTATTCATCGCGATTACTTTGTATCCGCGCCGATTAAGGTTTTGGTGTTTGCTGATCGAATTGAAATCGTGAGCCCCGGTCACTTGCCAAATAACTTAACGATAGAAAATATCAAAATGGGTAACTCGAATGTTAGAAACCCAATTTTGGCCTCGTTTGCTCCAAAAGTGTTGCCATATCGAGGCTTGGGGAGCGGTATAAAACGAGCGATAAAAGCGTATCCAGACATTGAGTTTATTGACGACAGAGCTGGCAATGCGTTCAAGGCCATTATTAAGCGAACTCAATGAATAGCGAGTACAGTTGGTAGCGTTAAGTGCTCAAAAGTCTAACTTGCTTGATCGTTGCTTGACTGAGTGGTGCTGAATTTAACAGGTTTAGTAGTAATTTATTGATTTAAATGGATAAAATTTGCTTGATCGTTACTTGATTGGCAAGGGAAGCAAGCTTCGAATTGATTAGAGGTTAGGATGAGTAACGTTGGTCAGCGTGAGCGCGCTACCCAAAATCGTATCGTTCAGTTTTTTCAAACTGACTTAGGCTATCGCTATTTAGGCGATTGGCAGGATCGCGCTACTAATAAAAATATTGAAGTGGATATCCTCGTTGATTGGTTAAAAAAGCGTGGTATCAGCGAGGCGTTGATCAATCGTGCTATTCGCCAATTGGATACGGCAGCAGCGCTGGGCGAAGGTAAAAAGCTCTATTACGCCAACAAAGAGGTTTATCGCCTGCTGCGTTACGGCGTGAAAGATAAAGAAGGTGCAGGTCACCTAAACGAAACCGTGTGGCTGATTGACTGGAAAAACCCAGAAGCAAACGATTTTGCTATCGCCGAAGAGGTGTCCATTAAGGGCGAGAATAAAAAACGCCCAGACATAGTGCTGTATGTCAATGGTATCGCACTCGGTGTGATTGAGCTAAAACGCTCTTCGGTGTCTGTCTCTGAAGGTATTCGCCAGAACCTCGATAATCAGAAGAAAGATTTTATTCGTAACTTCTTTACCACCATGCAATTGGTGATGGCGGGTAACGATACGCAAGGCTTGCGTTACGGCACGATTGAGACACCTGAAAAACATTATCTAGAGTGGAAGGAAGATTTCAGCAGCCATGAGCCAAATAGAGGGCCATACGATCATAAACTCGATTTTCACCTGAGCCGCGTGTGTAACAAAGCGCGCTTGCTGCAAATTATCCATGATTTTATTGTTTTCGATGCGGGTATAAAAAAGACCTGTCGCCACAATCAATTCTTTGGTATTGAAGCGGCAAAACGCCATATCGCAAGGCGAGAAGGCGGCATTATTTGGCACACGCAAGGTTCTGGTAAAAGTCTCACTATGGTATGGCTGGCCAAATGGATACGTGAAAATGTCAAAGACGCCCGTGTATTGATCGTGACCGATCGCACTGAACTGGATGAGCAGATTGAAAAAGTATTCACCGGTGTTGAGGAAGATATTTATCGCACCAAAAGCGGTGCCGATTTGGTGGCAACGCTCAATCAGCCCAACCCTTGGTTGGTTTGCTCTTTAGTCCATAAATTTGGTCGGCAGTCTGATTCGGAAAACGATACCGCGACGGATGAGTTTATTGCCGAGTTAAAGAAATCGCTACCATCGGACTTTAAAGCCAAAGGCGATTTGTTTGTGTTTGTGGACGAGTGTCACCGTACTCAATCGGGCAAGTTGCACGAAGCGATGAAGTCCATTCTGCCAGAAGCCATGTTTGTCGGCTTCACCGGCACCCCCTTGATGAAGAAAGACAAGAAAAAATCGGTTGAGGTATTTGGCCCTTACATTCACACATATAAGTTTGATGAAGCCGTGGCCGATGGTGTTGTGCTCGACTTGCGCTATGAAGCACGAGACATTGACCAAAACGTCACGTCGCAGAAAAAAGTAGATGAATGGTTTGAAGCGAAAACTCGCGGCTTATCTCGATTAGCGAAAACCCAGTTGAAACAGAAATGGGGCACCATGCAAAAGGTGCTGTCCAGTAAATCGCGTTTGCAGCAAATTGTGAATGATATCTTGCTGGATATGGACACTAAGCCACGCCTGATGGATGGCTACGGCAATGCCATGTTGGTCTGCTCTAGTGTCTATCAAGCTTGTAAAGCTTATGAAATGTTCAGCCAAACAGATTTAGCCGGTAAGGTGGCGATTGTCACCAGTTTTCAGCCGACTGCTGCAAGCATTAAAGGGGAAGAAACCGGTGAGGGTTTAACGGAAAAGCTCTTTAAATACGATATTTACCGCAAAATGCTTGCGGATTACTTCGAGCAACCGGAAGACAAGGCTGCAAACCGGGTTGAAGAGTTTGAAAAAGAAGTTAAAAAGCAATTTATTGATGAGCCAGGACAAATGCGCTTACTGATCGTGGTCGATAAGTTGCTGACTGGCTTCGATGCCCCTTCGGCTACCTATTTGTATATCGACAAACAGATGGCTGATCACAATCTGTTTCAGGCCATTTGCCGCGTGAACCGCTTGGATGGCGATGATAAAGAATACGGTTACATCATTGATTACAAAGATCTGTTCCGCTCGTTGGATAAAGCGATTTCTGATTATACTCAAGGCGCATTTGATGGTTATGACAAGGAAGACGTTGCAGGGCTGCTGAAAGATCGTTTAGAGCAAGCTAAGCTCGATTTGGATAATGCGCTGGAAATGGTGCGCGCGTTGTGTGAGCCGGTAAAAGCGCCACGCAATACGGAAGACTACATTTATTATTTTTGTGGTAAGTCAGGTCTGAACCAAGACGAGCTCACCGAGAAAGAAGCACTGCGTTTAACGCTTTATCAGAACGTTGCCAAACTGCTGCGTGCGTTCGCCAATATCGCCAA
>JAAYNH010000009.1 GCA_012520945.1 Treponema sp.
ACAAAGAATGAATATGTACTTTTACGAATATGTACTTTTACGAATATGTACAGTTGAATATGTACAGTTGAATATGTACAGTTGAATATGTACAGTTGAATATGTACAGTTGAATATGTACAGTTGAATATGTACAGTTGAATATGTACTACTTGCATAAATTTCATAAAAATGTTATAATATTCTAAATATTTCATTTTTTTATTGTAATTAACTTAATTTATATAAGGAGTTCTAATGTCAGGACATAGTAAATGGGCAACCATTAAACGCGCAAAAGGTGCTGCGGATGCAAAACGTGGCCAAATGTTTACAAAATTCATTAAAGAAATTTCTATTGCCGCACGCATGGGAGGCGGAGATCCAAGTGCTAATCCTCGTCTTAGAACTGCAATTCTTAAGGCACGTGCAGCTAATATGCCTAAAGATAATGTTGAAAGAGCAATCAAAAAGGGTACGGGCGAACTTGGGGACGCAACGTATGAAGAACTCTTTTATGAAGGATATGGAGCCGGTGGTGTTGCAATTCTTGTAGAAGTTCTTACGGATAATAAAAATCGTTCAGCGGCAAATGTTCGTAACATATTCGCAAAAGCAGGTGGTAATATGGGTGCTACAGGTTCTGTTGCATATATGTTTAATCGCAAAGGTGTTATTGAATATGATGCTGAAACATTAAATGAAGATGAAATTATGGAAGTTGCCATAGAAGCCGGTGCCGATGATATTACAAATGAAGATGGTGTAATTACAGTTACAACAGATCCGTCAAACTTTGAAGCAGTTCTTGAATCTCTTCAAGAAAAAGGTTTTGAATCACTTTCAGCTGAAATTGGAATGATTCCAGATATGTATACTGAAGTTGATTCGGAAACAGCAGGAAAAATTCAAAGATTAATTGAACGTCTTGAAGAAGATGATGACGTTCAAAACGTATATTCAAATTGTGAATTCCCTGAAGATTTCCAACCGGAATAATAAAACTCGTCGTGTGCTTGGTATTGACCCGGGATTAGCTCATACGGGTTGGGGCATTATTGACAGCGATGGTATAAAATATAAATATATTGCTCACGGAGTAATAGAAACAACTGCTTGTACACCACATGGTAAAAGGTTGCTTTATATTTTCACTCAATTATATGAAATAATTAGTCAATATGCCCCCGATGAAGCAAGCATGGAAAAACTTTATTTTGTAAATAATGTAACAAGTGCATTAAGTGTTGCTGAAGCACGTGGTATTATTATATTGTGTCTTGAACAAAATAATATTCCATTAGCTGAGTATGCACCGACAAATATCAAGCGATCCGTATGCGGAACAGGAAAAGCCGATAAAATAATTGTACAAAATTGTTTAAAAATGCTTTTAGGTTTAAAACAAATACCGGAGCCAAATCATGCAGCCGATGCATTAGCTGCATCAATTACGCATATTAATTCCAGTATTATTTAAAACACATTTCACCATAAAATGATGAAATGTGTTTTTTAAATTCATGGCTTATGGTGTAAATACACCTGTTATAGCTAAAATTGAAAGAGAAGTACTAATAATTGAAAGCATTGTAGTTATAATTGGTACATATTGATTAAAATAGTATGTGAATGAATTTGTTTTTGCAGTAATTATACACTCAGGTGTAATTACATCTGATTTTTGTAATTCATTTCCATTAATATCAATAATACTAATAGATTGTGAAGCATTTTGACTTTTAATAAAACCACCTGCTAATCCAATATAATAATCCCATGTTCTATCCGGAATATATGGATAACGTCCGGGAAAATTAACACTTCCGGCAACAGAAATAAAATATTGCTTAAATGGAATTACGAGTGTATCATTTTCTTCAACATTTTCTTCAAAATTAAAAGTGGTATCATAAAGAATCTTATTAATATTTATGGGAATGATTTTTGATTCTCTTATAATATATGCTTTGTCTTTATCAGAAGTGCTGGTAAAATAACTATTACAACGCCTAATCAAATATGAATAATTTTCACCAAAATTAAAATTTACAGCAATTCTGTTTGAACCATCAAGATATGTACTGTTATTAGAAGAATCGCCATTTGCAACAACAGCACCTTCAAAAAACATGATAGGTTGCATTTTAGAATATGAATTAATAAATACATTATCATAAGACATTAATGGAAAATTTTCTTCTATATTTTGATATTGTAAATATATTTTTTCACCTGAAAGATAATTTTGATTATTAATTCTTTTTAATTCAATGGAAGACGTATCTGCCATAGGTGCTAAACCGTTTCCATAATAGTAAATTAAATCTTTTAAATTTTCATTTTCCAATAGTTCATAATGACCCGGTCTTTCAACTGCTCCTTCTATGGAAACAATACGTTTTGCTCTTTGAAATTCAATAGTATCTCCAGGTCTTAAAAAAGGGTCATTACTTAAATCTCCAAATCTTTGTGATTTAAATAAATCATATGATTTAGTTACTCCTTCTGCAGATGTAACTTTAACATTACGATTTGATGCATATGAAGTAGCATATCCATGAACTAAGTCGGAAAGACGCGTTAATGCCCAAACACTTTTTTCAGACGTTTGTGTTACTTCACCTTTAATAATTATATTAAAAACAGATGGAGAAATTAAAGCAAATTGAACACCACTCATGGGATAGTTTTTTGTTACAATTTCTTCAACTTGCTTTTTTAACTGAATAAAAGTTTTGTCTTTTGCATCGATTATAGCTAAATTAGAAACACGAATTTTATATGTAGAATCTAATAAAATAGAATATGAAATAGAAGTAGTACCTGCTGAATAATTTAGAGAATAAATATCGCCGGCTGTAACCTTATAATCTGCAGAAGCCATAGCAATTTGAGCATTTCCTAAATCAACAGAAGAAGCTTGTAAAAGATTTGTCTCAGAATATATATTATTAATTAAAAATAAGCATAACAAAATAAATATATTTTTTTTCATTAATTTTTTCCTTTTAATTTAGCCATAGTTTCCGGATCAGACTTAATATTTTTAATAGCATTTCTTAAAAAGGCAAGAAAAATTGATATAATAAAAACAGCCACAGAGAAAGCTATACAGATTAAACCTCTACTTGGTTTTGATTTCATATCAGGAATTTCAGCATATTCTAAAATTTGAAAAACAGGTTGTTCGGATGCCATTTTAATTTTTAGCATTTCATATTGGGCTTTTAATTGTGCATAAAGCTCTTCTTGAACTTTTAATTCACTTTTAATCATCATTGTGTCTAACATAATTGAAGGAACATTATTTGCATAGACATTTGAAACAGAATGTTCTAACTGTTGAATTTGTTTTTGTAGTTTAATCATTTCTTCATATGAGTTTTGAATATTTTCTTCAAGATTAACTTTTGCAAGTTTATTTTTATCTACACCTATTTCTAAAAATCTTTGTTCTAATTGATTAACAACAAAATTTACAACTTCACGAGCAAACTCAGGATCAATATCTGTAAAACTTATGGTAAAAACTCCGCTTTTATCATCAAAATTAGAAACTAATATTTTTCTTAGTTTATTTCTACTAGTTGTTTTAGGGAATTTTTTTATTTTAAATTTATTTATCAAGTCAAATTCTTGAACAACATTGTCAAGTAATGTATTACTACTTACAAGATATTCTGCTAATGCACTATGAGATGAACTTGAATTAATGCCGGTTATTCCGGCTAAACTTCGTAAACCACTATTATTAAGAGTTGCTACTAAACCACCACTTGAAGGTTGTTCATCATTAATGAGCATTTGAGCCTTAGGTGTATATTTATTTGGTAAAAAAGATTTTTCAGGAGGTAAAACTAAAGATAAAATAGAATAACCTAAAATAAAAATCATTCCTAAAATTGTAAGTGTTATAATCATTTTTTTATACTTTAACAAAACTGCAAATAAATCAATTAATGAGATTTCATCGTCTTGAAAAGTTTGATTTACAACATTTGTATTATTTTTTTCTTCTGTTTTAATATCATTCATAATTTTATTATCCTATAATAAAAATTCATTTTTGAACAGTGGGCTTAATAAAAAAATGCGTAAACTTTCATTCCAATACGGTAATTTAAAATCCAGCGTCTTTTGAATTTTATCTTTATTTAATACCGAATATGAAGGACGTTTAGTTTTCGTCGGATATTCTTCTGTAGAACAAGGCATAATATTACATATGGAAGAAATAAGATTATTTTCTTTTCCAATTTTATAAATTTCTTTTGCAAAATCAAACCATGAAATTTGACCTAAATTTGTGCAATGATATATGCCATATTCAGGAGGATTCGGCAAGTCAAAATCAATTCCTCTACATAAAATTATGCGTAAAATCGAATATGCTAAATCTGCAGTAAAAGTAGGGCTTCCGAATTGGTCATTTACAACTTTTATTTCATTTTTTGCATTCATAAGTTTAAGCATTGTATAAACAAAATTTTTACCGTCATAACCGTAAAGCCACGCGGTTCTAATGATATAATATTCATTTAAGACTTCACTTACCGCTTTTTCACCGGCTGCTTTTGTGATTCCATAAATACCTAAAGGAGAAATTTTATCTGTTTCTTTGTAAGGAATTAAACTTGTTCCATCAAAAACATAATCTGTAGAAATATGAATAAGTTTACTATTAATTTTTTTTGCAATTAATGCAATATTTTTAACACCTGTTTCATTTAATAATTGTGCTAATTCAGTTTCTTCTTCAGCTTTATCTACAGCAGTATATGCAGAGCAGTTTATTATCCAACGAATGTTTTTAACCGATTTAACAAAATTTTCTAAATTTTCAATATTTGTTATATCAACTTCTTTATCAGTTCCAACATAATTTATGTTATTTAACTCAAGTTGTCGAGCAATTTCCGTTCCAAGCATACCTTTGCTACCAATGAGCCAAATCATTTTCTGTCTCCATAATTGTTTTCAATCCATTTTGAGTATTCACCACTTAAAATATTATTAATCCATTTTTCGTTTGATAAATACCATTTAACTGTTTTTTCCAGTCCTTCTTCAAAAGTAACTTTTCTTTTCCAACCAAGTTCTTTTTTTATTTTTGAACAATCTATTGCATACCGGCGATCATGTCCCGGTCTATCTTTAACAAATTGTATAGTTTGTTTTACATCATTAATATTTAGTGAAATTTCTTTACATGTAATTTCAATTAATTTATGTAGTAATTTAATATTTTCCCATTCATTTTCACCGCCAATATTATATTTTTCACCCTTTTTACCATCTTTCATGATAAGCCATACTGCCCGATTGTGATCTTCAACATAAAGCCAATCACGAATATTTTTCCCATCTCCATAAACAGGAAGATTTTTACCTTCACGAATGTTCATAATCATCAATGGTAAAAGTTTTTCAGGAAATTGGTAAGGTCCATAATTATTTGAACAGTTCGATAATGTAACCGGTAGATTATATGTATGAAAATATGCCATGGCTAAGTGGTCGCTACTTGCTTTGCTTGAAGAATAAGGACTACGAGGGTCATATGGTGTAGTTTCTGTGAAATAACCGGTTTCTTCTAATGAGCCATAAACTTCATCAGTGGAAATATGATGAAAAAGCACATCATTACGTATTGAGCCATCATTGTTTTTCCAATAATTTCGTGCACAGTCTAAAAGATTAAATGTTCCCATTACATTTGTTTTAATAAATGTTTCAGGTCCCAAAATTGAACGATCAACATGACTTTCTGCAGCAAAGTGGACTATTGTATCAATTTCATATTTTTTTAATATTTTTTCAATTGAATCTCTGTTACAAATGTCAACATTTTCAAAATAATATCTTCTATTTTGTGTCATACAAGCGTTACCGAATTTATCTTCTATGCTTGCCAAACTTTCTAAATTTCCGGCATATGTTAAAGAGTCTACATTGATAATTTTTCCATTAAAACCGCTTTCATTCGAAAACATAAAGTGAATAAAATTACAACCGATGAAGCCCGCTCCACCGGTAACCATTATATTTGTTAATTTTCTTTTCATATGTAAATCTCCTAAATAAATTTAAAAATATATATTATTTTTATTAAAAGAAGGAAGTTTTTTATCTTTTTCACTTAAATTCGGTTCAAAGTTTTCACCGAATATTTTTTTCCAATTGATTCCAATTGTTTTATCGTCCCATATTAGTCCGCCTTCATCTTCAGGATGATAAAAATCTGTGCATTTGTATGCAAAAACGGCTAAATCGGATAAAACTAAAAAACCGTGTGCAAAACCTTCCGGAATATAAAATTGATTATGTTTTTCAGAATCTAAAATTAATCCGTAATATTTACCGAAAGTTTTTGAATTATTACGTAAATCAACTGCAACATCATAAACTTGACCATAAAGGGAGCGAACAAGTTTGCCTTGTGGATAGTTTTTTTGAAAATGTAAACCGCGTAGAACACCACGAGTTGAACTAGATTGATTGTCTTGAACAAATTTCATTTTTAATCCGGCATCAAAAAAATCTTTTTCATTATATGTTTCTAAAAAATATCCTCTATTGTCACCAAAAATTTTTGGTTGAATTTCATATAATCCTTCAATAATTATGCCTTCATCAGTGTAGCAATGTTTAAAATCAAATGACATTATTTTACATCTCCGCAATAAATTTTAAGTAATCACCATATTCGGTTTTGTATCCGTTGGACAAATTAATCAGTTGTTCTTTTGTAATCCATTCTTTTTTGAATGCAATTTCTTCAATGCACGAAACATACATTCCTTGACGTTGTTGAATTGTTGCAATAAAGTTACTAGCTTCCAAAAGGCCGTCGTAAGTTCCTGTATCGAGCCAAGCCATACCACGACCGAGTAATTCTACAGAAAGTGCGGATTTTTCCAAATATGTATTATTAACAGTCGTAATTTCTATTTCTCCGCGAGCACTTGGTTTTACATTTTTTGCAATATCAATTACAGAATTATCATAAAAATATAAACCCGGTACAGCATAATTTGATTTAGGTTTTGCAGGTTTTTCTTCTATATTGATTGCTTTACCATTTGTGTCAAATTCAACAACACCGTACGAGGTAGGATCTTTTACATAATAACCGAAAATTACTGCACCTTTTTCAGTTTCAATTTTTTTGCGAGCATTTTGCAAAGTTTTTGTAAATGATTGTCCATAAAAAATATTATCACCTAAAACTAAAGCTACATTATCGCTACCAATAAATTTTTCTCCAACTATAAATGCATCAGCTAATCCGCGAGGTTTATCTTGTATGGCATATTCAAATTTCATGCCAAGATAATTTCCATCACCGAATAATTCTTTAAATAAATTTATATCACGTGGTGTTGAAATAATTAAAATTTCACGAATCCCTGAAAGCATTAAAACGCTTAACGGATAATAAATCATGGGTTTGTCATAAAGTGGTAAAATTTGTTTAGAAACTGCCTTTGTAATGGGATAAAGGCGAGTACCTGAGCCTCCGGCAAGAATTATACCTTTCATATAAATTTCCTATAATTTAATATATAAAATATTATATATTAAATAAAATTCTTTTTCAATGTATATTAAATTAAATGTAGATTAAATTATTTTCTTTTTTTTATAATTATGATAGATTATTATGACAGGAGAATTTTTTATGAAAATGATTTATAAAGGTAAAACTAAAGATGTTTTTGCTCTTACAAATGGAAATGTTTTATTAAAATTTAAAGATGATTGTACTGGGAAAGATGGTATTTTTGATCCGGGTGAAAATACTGTTGGTTTAAAAATTGATGGAATAGGTAAGGCAAATCTTAAAACTTCCATTTATTATTTTGAATTATTAAAAAAAGCCGGAATAAAAACTCATTATGTTAGTGCAAATATTGATGAAGCAACGATGGAAGTTTTACCTGCAAAATTTTTTGGAAATGGTCTTGAAGTAATTTGTCGTTTAGTTGCAACCGGTTCTTTTATTCGCCGTTATGGTGAATATATTAAAGATGGTACAGTTTTAGAAGATGGATATGTTGAATGCACTTTTAAAAATGATGCTTTAGGAGATCCATTAGTTACATCTGAAGGTTTACAAGTTCTTGGAATAATGAGTAAAGAAATGTTTGAAAGTATGAAAGAACAGACATTAAAGATTACGAAAATTATTGCACAGGATTTAAAAACATTAGATTTAGATTTGTGGGATATAAAATTTGAATTTGGTTATAGTGGGGAAGAAGTAATTTTAATTGATGAAATTTCATCCGGTAATATGCGTGTTTATAAAGAAGGCAAAATTGTAAGCCCTGTTGATTTAACAAAATTTATTAATGAGCGTATTTAGCAAAAAAAAGAGCGTAAGGTAAAACCAACGCTCTTTTTGCTTTAAAAATTTATTCTGTGTAAAATAAATGTCCATTTGTTTTATCTACAAATTCGTACTGAATTGTATTTTCCAAGCCTTCTATTAAACTAACCGGTGCTTTAAAAGTTGTCTTTTTTATTGCTTCAGCATTAAATAAAGTATTTGAGCAAAATTTTTTAACACGGATTGAACTGATTGGTAATTTTTTTCTTAAGATTAAAGCGAGTAAGTCAAAACAGTAACCGCCTAACATACCTAACCAATATGGCCAGTGAAATAGAAATTTCTTCTTTTTCCCTAGTACTTTATTTACACCTAATACTAGTGTATTCATATCAAAGTCAGGTTTATCTATGTAGTTATATAGATTTTCGCCGTTTTTATTATTAAGAGAATATTCAATAAATGCAGCAACGTTTTCAACATATGCCATTGATTTTACGTTTTTACCGTTTCCAACCATGGGAAATAAACCTGAGGCTATTTGTCTAAGAAGATTGTAGACATTTCCACGATTTTGTTCTCCAAAAACTACAGTTGGTCGAATAATAGTTAAAGAATGTGTTTTATCTTGTGTAAGCCATTCTCTATATTTTTCTTCTGCAAGCCATTTTGTTCGACCATAATCATTAAAATAGTTGATTTTACCGGTTTCATCCGTACCTAGCGGAGCAAAACCGTAAACAGCAACAGAACTAGTAAAAATTATTTTTTTTATGCCAAGTTTTGTGCACGCTTTACATACATTTTCAGAACCGGTTACATTTACATCGTCATATAAGCTTTTAGGTTGAACATCATCGCGATGTTCTGCAGCAAGATTTATAACAATATCAATTTTAGAAAGATTTTGTATAAGACTTTCTAAGTCACGAACATCTGCGTGAATACGAAGATTTGGATAGGCAACACTGTCATTTTTATCTAGAATTCGAACTGTATATCCAGATTTTAAAAGACGTTTTGTTAATCGAGTACCGATAAAGCCTGAGCCACCGATGATAGCTATGTTCATTTATTACCTCTTTGTATTAACTAAACTTTAATTATTTTTTTAAGTTATTTATTGTATTTTTGTTAATAAGTTTTCTTTCCTTATCAAAAAACCAGCCCCATTTATTAAAATAATAAACTATTGCTTTAATATGTTCAATAAATAATTTTTTA
>JAAYNH010000066.1 GCA_012520945.1 Treponema sp.
ACCACATTTTACGCTTAAAGTCACTATCCCGTGCAAGATTTCGTCTTGTAAAAGAGATTCAGCCCCTCAAAAACCGTTACAGGCGTTTAATACATCTGCTTTTCCCTGAATTACAGGGCTTTTTCTGCAAGCTTGACATTCCTGCCGTTATAACCCTTTTAACCGCCTTACCGGGCGCAAAGGACATTGCGGCGTGTAACATTACAAAGCTTGCCAATATCCTTTCCACCGCTTCCAGAGGAAGATTTAAAAGAGCTAAAGCCGAGGCTTTAAAGCAGCTTGCCAAAAATTCCATTGCCGAATACAATCAGGGAGACGCTTTCGAACTTAAACTTACCTTGCAACGAATTCAGTTTCTTGAAAGTCAAAAAGCTGAAATTGAAACCGAAATCCGCAATGTAATGAGCGAAATCAAAACCCCTGTTACAAGCATTAACGGTGTAGGAGATGTTTTAGGTGCCGCTATACTTGCCGAAATTGGCGATATTAACACTTTTTCCAGTTCTGCCAAACTGCTTGCTTTTGCCGGCTGTGAGCCGTCCACTTACCAGTCAGGCAAGTTTACCGCAACAAACACGCCTATGGTCAAGCACGGTTCAAGATATTTAAGAAACGCACTATATTTAGCCGTAAAAAGTGCTTACCTGCACAGCCCTTCCTTCCGCGCTTACATAGACCGCAAACGTGCCCAGGGCAAGCATTATTATACTGCAATGTCACACGGCATTAAGAAAATGGTAAGGGTTTTATTCGTCGTTTTAAAACGTAATATTACCTTTACAGAGCCTATCTAACTTATTCAACTTTCAATGTTCTTTTTTGTTTAGCGACAACAGCCGCTATGTTTTGTCGTGCCATTTTTGCTATTTAAAAGCATTCGCTTGCTGTTTTTATTATTCTTGTATTTTTTGCTTGACTATTTTATAGTTAGCTCCTTTATTGCTTTTTGAATGGTCATAATAACAACCACCACCTGCAATTTTTACAACAGGCAAGCCAAACTCTATAATATAATCAACGTTCCTTCCTATTGTTTTTCTATCACAAGGAATGCCCATTGAATTAAGCACTTTTGTCATATTTGTTAAAGTAATGGGTTTTTCTTTTGAAGAACCTACATATAACATTTTCAAGACGTATAAAATAATAGTTTTTTTAGCAATCTTTTTCATTCGCTTCTCCTTAAGTATAATTTGTGCCTCTATATATGTTATACCATTTCAATTTGGTCAAAACTTTCTCAACCTATATAAACTTATAAAATATTAAAATATATTTTTTTGGCTTGTCCAACTTTTGGCAAGAACAAGATGATATAATAAATATAGGAGCTATAATCAGCAAATAAAAAAGTGTGCCCCAATCAAGAGACACACCCCGAAAAAGTACATCTCTTGTTGCTACACAACTTTTCAATAACAGGAAAAGACGAGAGTACAATTTTCGCTGATTATACTCCTATTATTATAAATTAAGTTGTGTAGCGTATTTATTTTAGCAATTTTGAAGGAAAAAATCAATCTCTTTTCCTGATTCATAGTGGCTTTCCCCTTTTGTATAATCTTGTTGTGGCAAACCTATTATACAAAGAAAAAGTTTCACTATGAATCTTTTTTTAACCGTTGCACTTCATTTTACAATCTTCCTCTTTAAAATTAATATTTTTCTTCTCACAAAATTTATCAAATTTGGACTCAACGATTAAACTCGGCAACTTCTTACCATTTTCCCAGCGATTAATTGTTTGCCTGGTACAGCCTATTTCATTTGCAAGTTGCTCTTGCGTAATAAGCAATTTTTTTCTAACGGCTTTTACTTTATCCTTAAACTCCATTTTACACCTCGACTCTTGTGTAACCTTATGTATACTATTGTAACTGATTTTTAAAAAAATACAAGTTATAAAACAAAATAAACTGAACCTTTTACAATATACTTTGTAATGTATAATTCAAATCCTACACGAACAGTGTTTTTTGTAGCCCTTACCTAAGGTAAGAAATGAAAAATCTCCCAAGCCATTTTTCAGTTTTGAGACAACCTAACTTGTGCGAAAATACAAAGAAGGGGTGATTTTTGGCAAAAACACCCCAAAATACGCAAAAAAGAAGTGAAACTGCCTTGAGACAAATTTCACTTCTGATGTGGCTCCTCAGG
>JAAYNH010000110.1 GCA_012520945.1 Treponema sp.
CAAACAACCGTAAATTGTTTGACTATGAGTGAGAGTGTAAAGTGCTTTTAATGCGTTAGCAGTTTATTTATTGCAATGCATTATATATTGGAAGAAAATAATATAATGCGCACCTTTAACCCATAGGCAAACAGGTTTGAATTTCAATTCTGCCTGTCTATTTTTTATTTATGAGGATACGAATATTGAAAGGGGCGGATTTCTAGCGTATCATTAATGACTAACATAATAATTTTATTGCAATACTAAGTTAAAAGTATTTGCAAATTATCATAAAAAACCTGACTTAAGCTTTTTTAAATTAACATTCTATTTAATTAATAGTCCAATTAAACCTGATTAAATCTATTTAATTGTCAAAGGGGAGATTTTAAGATGAAGAAATTTTTCAAATTAGACGAAAACGGAACGAATGTGCGTACGGAAGTTATAGCAGGTATAACTACATTTTTCACTATGGCATACATTATTTTCGTAAATCCAAACATTCTTTCTCTGACTGGAATGCCATGGGACGGAGTATTTGTAGCGACTATTTTGGCAGCTGTCATCGGCACACTTGTTATGGGATTGGTTGCTAACGTTCCCTATGCGCAAGCACCAGGTATGGGCTTAAATGCATTTTTTACCTTTACAGTATGCTTCGCACTAGGATTTACATGGCAGCAAGCTTTAGCTCTTGTATTTATTTGTGGTATTATAAATATATTAATAACTGTAACACAAATAAGAAAATCTATCATAAAAGCTATACCTAAATCCCTACAATACGCTATAGGTGGTGGTATAGGTCTTTTCATCACTTATATCGGAATAAAATCTGCCAACTTTATTAAATTTACAGCAGATGCTCCTAATTTTTTGTCACAAATTCCGGATGAATCAGGCAATCTGGCAACAATTGTCATTGATGGAGGAATTGTTCCTGCTTTAGTTAATTTTACTGATAAACACGCTCAACTTGCATTAATCGGACTAGTGATTACAATTATTCTTATGCTTCTCAAAGTGAAAGGAGCCATAATAATTGGAATAATAGCAACAACTTTAATAGGTATACCTATGGGTATCACTACTCTTGGCGGTGACAGATATTCAGTCACTGCAATATCTGAAACTTTCTTTAAGCTTGATTTCAGTGGACTTTTCAGTGATCCCTCAAGGATATTCATTGTATTAACCACTATTCTTGCTTTCAGTATGTCGGATACATTTGATACAATAGGTACTTTCATAGGAACTGGCAGAAAAAGCGGTATATTTGACGACAAAGATGAAATAGCCCTTTTCAGTGGTAAAGGGTTTGAGTCTAAACTTGATAAAGCTTTGTTTGCTGATGCTACTGCTACATCAATAGGTGCACTTCTTGGGACAAGTAATACTACTACATATGTTGAAAGTGCTGCTGGTATAGCTGCAGGCGGAAAAACAGGTCTTACATCAGTAGTAGTTGCTATTCTCTTTATTATATGTTTATTCCTTACACCTATTGCAGGAGTTGTTCCAGCTGCAGCAACGGCACCAGCGTTGATAATTGTTGGTGTTCTGATGATGGAAGCCTTCGGTAAAATAATGTGGGATGACCTGGAAGAAGCTCTACCAGCATTCTTTACCGTAATTTTCATGGCTTTTAGTTACAGTATCTCAAATGGTATTGCTGCCGGATTTATCTTCTATGTAATAACAAAAATAGTCAAAGGGAAAGCTAAAG
>JAAYNH010000067.1 GCA_012520945.1 Treponema sp.
AAGGATGGTAAGCACCAATTCCCGAGATCATCATAGCTTTTTTCTTCGATTATTTTTTCTAAAATATTTTTCATAGCTTATCCTGAAATGGTTAAAATTATGCTCCCCACCACAAAGCAGGTTTGAGAAGTCTCACAAAAGCAAGTTTTTCTGACTCATTCATGCTTTTATAATCGGTTTTGATTTCTTTTTCACTGTCTCCATCTTGCAAGACTACACTGGTTTTTGTGATTTTTTTGATAGGTAAACCAAGAAGATTTGAGATCGTCTCTGCAAAGTCTATATTTGGATAGAGTTTGTCAAAATCTACTTCCAGAGTTTCTTTTCCAGTCCCTAAAATATGAGCAAATTTCTGATCTGCATAAAATACATACTGCTCAAATGCTTTGCGATTATCAAAGATACTATTCGGTGAATTATCTTTGTATTTCATATTACGAAGAGTGTCTTCGTATTGTTCGAGTTTGTAATACTTAAAAAATTGAGTGATACCTTGTCCTTCTTGTACTTTTCCATCTTTCCATTTATCCGAAAAACAAACTTTTTTGATGCGAGGGAGAATAACCGTATTAAAATGATTTCCAAGTTCTGTAAGAATATATTTTCTTTTGCTTTCAGGATTGTTTCTATTGAGATCAATAATTGCGTGAGCTGTCGTCCCAGAGCCAGGGAAAAAGTCTAAAATCAAAGAATTATTTTGAGAACCTGCAAGAATACAATCTTGTACATTGTAAAGAGATTTTGGGAAATCAAAACCGTTATTGGGAACAATTTGATTTAAAATCTTCTTTCCGTAAGTTCCAGCATCATATTTTGAATTTACCCAAACAGTTTTATATGAAGCATTTATTTGAGGAAGTTTTATATCAAAGTCAAAATTTACATCACCTTCTATTATTAAATAATCTTTTATGGATTCAAAACTATCTTTTGCATATCTCCACTTTCTTTCAACACCATTTGAATCAATCGGATAAATGTAGATTTCACTTCCATTTTTCTCAATCTTTTTTGGATGAAAATTTTCATCACAAACATCACCTGCGGAAGTAATTTTCCCGTTTTTGATAATTATTGGATAAAAACAATTTTTCGCAGTATTTCTTTCAGATTCACCTCCCCATTTTCTAAGTTGACTGTATTCATAATCTTCTTTATTTATTGATTGAACGTTAATAATGCCTTTTCTAGGAGCTAGAAAATATGTATATTCGTTATTGTATGAAAAGTTATCGCCTTGTATTCCTCTAGGATTATGAACTATTGATACACAAGTTTTGTCATAGTCATTAAATCTATTCTCAAGTAATTTGCCAAGATTTTCTTGTTCTTGCTTGTCTATCGCACACTCAAAAACTCCATCTTCAGTCAATAATTTTTTTGCAATTTCAATTCTATTATCCATCAAAGTTAGCCATGATGAATGCTTGTAATTGTTGGCATAAATAATCTCACTTGCTGGTGCATTATATGGCGGATCAATATAAATACATTGTACTTTTTCTTTGTATTTTTCTGAGAGAGTATTGAGGGCTTGATAGTTTTCGGAGTGTATCAATCTTCCATCAAGTGCTTCATCAATATTATCAAACAAACTCAAAATCTCTAGTTCTATATCTTTGAAGTATTTTGTATCTATCGGTAAAAATGTATATTTAT
>JAAYNH010000118.1 GCA_012520945.1 Treponema sp.
GCATTAACACAGAAAAAGATTAGAAAATCATTTATGCCAGTGGTTAAAGCAATTATGGCATGGAAAATACTTGCTTCGATTTTTGCCTTGGTAATATATGTTGCTCTAGTAGTTTATGGATTATTTAAAATTGGTCTTTGGGATAAATCCCTTATTAAAGATTCTATTTATTGGACTTTGGGGGTTGGATTAGTTATTATGATGAGTTTTGACAAAGCATTAAAAGAGGAACATTACTTTAAGAACCTTGTCAAAGAAAATTTTAAAGTCCTTTTAATCATCGAATTTATCGTTGGACTCTATGTTTTTGGAATCATTACAGAATTTATTCTAATGCCGTTTGTAATTCTGTTTTCTATGTTATTGGGTTACACTGAGATTTATAAAGAGCATGAACAAGTACGCAAACTTATAAATGGACTCTTTGGAATATTAGGAACTGTTTATTTAATCTATTCTGGTTATCACATTTATTCTGATTTCAACGGATTTGCAACGACAGGTAATCTTAAGATATTTTTATTTCCGATATTAATGTCAATTTTATTCTTACCATTTGCTTATACTTATGCATTATTGGTACATTTTGAGAGCTTGTTCGTTCGATTGGGATTTTTCCTTAAAGACAAAAAATTGAGAAGATTTGCTAAGTGGAGAATTTTATTGTCGGTAAATTTTAGCATACTAAGATTAAAACGAATGACTCCAGGAATGTTATTTATTGACTGTAAAACTAAAAATGACATAAAAGAAGAGATTAGGAATAAACTAAAACCCAGCAGCTAACATCATGTATAAAATATTGGGGGTTTATGTGCTCAGTGTAATTCCACTCCCCTAGCAAATCTATTAACGGCAGAAAGTAACGAAGCTCGCAAGCCCCCAACAATTTCATACATGTGGGCGTTAGGCACAATAGTATAACGACACTGAAAACATAAACTATGACAGACCAGAATAAGAAAAAAGTATTGACCGAGTTTCTATCTAATAGACGTAATCTAATAGAGTTAGTAATTGTTGCTATTATACTTGGAGTTGGAATTGAATTCATTTCCTCAAGCCTATTTGACAAAATATCAATAAATCATAAAAACTTATATTTCTTTCTAGCCGGGACAATTATGTGTTTGTTTTCGGTCGGCTTCTTTTTTATTAAATTTTTTGGAGTTAAAAAAGTCAGTAAAAACATAAAGGGATTTTTAATAATCGACACAGAAAACAACGCAATAGTTCCTATAGACAATTATGATTATGCAAGAACAATAGAAAGAAATCTTAAAGCAGCGACTTCTGAAGATCAAGCTATTAAAATAGACTGGGAAGACAGTAGCTTTAAATTTGATTCGGCTAAAGAAAATAGACAGAAAGGCTTCAAAATAATAAGCGAGTTAACCGAATATTACATTTTAGAAACAATGTCAACTCATTTGACAGACTTTTTTAATCAAAATAATATCGACAAAAGTCAACTAATTGAGTTGAATAGAAACGATATTCCTTCTATTCTTTTAACAAACCAATTTTTAGAGTTATTCTCAAAACCAATGGAACAAAGAGCAGCTTTTAAACAAGAGAAAAAAGCTGAAAATTCAAATGGGACAAAAAGACCTATTGGTAAAGTCGTTGCAAGTTATACTAAAGGCGCTATGTTCCAACACTTTGACTTTATACTTCCTAAAAACAGTAAAATTGATAAAAATAAAGATGGTTACATTGTGATAACAACAAAGAGACTTACATTAAAATTTAAATCAAAATTTGCCGCAATGGGGTCAGTATCTCCGATTGGATATGAAGAGTATTATCTCGGAATTAAAGACCACCGAAGATATTCAACCTTTCAAGTAGATATTGAATTAGAATTTGAATTGAAATTTGGAGCATTACTAATGAGAACGGGATGGGACACATATAACTGGGTTGACTCATTACTTGAAAAAATCGAAAGCAGAATTA
>JAAYNH010000068.1 GCA_012520945.1 Treponema sp.
AAAAAAGCTGGAGTTTGTTACGCTCCAGCTTTTAATTTTTTATTTATATTCTAATTCAAGTTTCTTATCGTTCCAAACACTAGGCCTCATTTTACAAACATTTTCATAATAAGAATCAATCTTTTATGAAGAAATTAAAAATTCTTTAATAGACCTATAAAATTTTTATAGGTCCTATAAAATTTTTATATAATAAATATATAATAAAATATTATATAAATATAATATAAAATGTTGAGAACAACATTTTCATAATAAGAATCAATCTTTTATGAAGAAATTAAAAATTCTTTCTTTTCAGATATTGAAAAAATAAAACTATTATATTATCATTTCAATATAGGAAATTGAGCGGAACAATTCCTATAATATAAAATGATAGAAAAAGAAGCTCCTTATAGAGCAATTTAGTTTCATACTAAAAATAATATTTTTTTTCTATCATTTTATATTATTTTTAGTTCCCGCAATTTTGAAGCTGAATTGTTCTATAAGGAGTTTTTTATTATGAATGAAATAAGTGCTAAGTATTTTTCAACAAAGTTTATTATTGAAAATAAATTGAAATTGACAGATGTAGTCATATTGGAATACATCTATTCATGGGTACTTTCGGATAGACCGCCAGAATACAAAGAAGATGCAGGAATTAAAGCTTTTTATTTATCACAATCTCATATAGCAAATGATTTTTGCGGACTTATAACTCAAGCTAACATTTCACAAAAAATGAAACGCCTGGTAAAATGCGGTCTGATTGAAACGAAGATATTGGAAGTAAGTAAGTTTTACATGGTTTTTCATTGGGATAAAGTTTTAGAATCATTGGCGCCAGTTGAACTGCTTAAAGAACAAAAATATAAATTTTCTTCAAATTGGTTTGAAAAGATTCATCAATACATAGCAGATGAAAATAAAAATAAAGAAAATTGGTTGAATGAGTGGAAGAACAAAAATACTTATGAAAGAATAGAGTATTATAAAAAGAATGAGAATAAACAGGAAAATGAATCTGAAACTATGAGTTATAAACTAATGGATTTAGGAATAAAAATAAATCATGGTTATAGTAAACAGGCAGATGCTATAGCTAAAAAGATTTTGAAAAATTATCCTCAGGTTTTCGTTACCAGGTATCCAAAAAATGAACTTGAAAATCCTACCCGGACTTATAAAAGACTTTGTCAAAAAATAGATGATATCTACAATGGAAATTTTATTAGTTCAAGATTTTATAATTTTGATGAAAATGTCTTTAATAACAAACAATTTGAAACTGAAGGTTGGAAAGATAAGATAAAAGAAGTCAAAGGTGATTGGTCGAAAGTCCGGAAATTGATTTTCAGAGCACTTGAAAATTTTATTTTAATGTTCGAGGAAAATAGAATGCCATTGAGTAAGGATTATTTGACCAATAACCTTAATGATTGGTTTTTTTCAGATAATCCGAATAACAAAGGTCAGAGTCAGTTCATTCAATCATTGAATGAACCGATGATGACTAAACAGAAACTTGGACTTGATAAGGCAAGAAATATTGTAAAAGAATTAAAAGAAAAATCGCCGGTAACTTATTATTCTGGTCATGAATTGAATGAATTATTACCGATAAATGCAAATGAGGTTTTGGCATGGTCTTTCATTAAAAAAATAGTTAGTTGGGGAAAATTATTATCTCAATATGATGAAAATGCTGGTTATTTTCTTGAATGTGAAATAAACGGAGAGCTTGAATCTGGACCGAAAGTTTTACCTGCTTTATTTGCAAATTTTCTAAAAGAAAGAAACATAAATGTTTCTTTAGGTACTTTAGATATTGAAAAAGCTATTGATAATAATGGTCCTTGGTGTTGGTTTATTCAAGATGCTTGCAATACTTTTTCATTAAATCATGATATCGTGCGATGTTATGATAAAGATGATTTTTGTGATGCTTATAATAAAATTAATTTGAATGATGAAATTATGGTATTCTAGGAGCAGGTTATAAAAATGGTAGATAATACGAAATATAGATATGTATGTAGATATTGTGGTAGAACTTTATATTTTGCTAAGTCTAAGAATAATAGAATGATATTTGTTTGTACAAATTTATCATGCAGATTATATGGTAAGAAACAATAGAAATAATTTAATTGTGAATCCTATAATAATTTTAGGTGTTATAGATGAAAAGGGAAAAATTAAATGTTCTTTCTGAAAGAGATTTAATAATAGGTTTGATAGTTTCAGAAAAGTTTTGTCGTGAAATATGCCCTATTTTGAATCCAAGATTGCTTGAGATTGAATATACCAGAATAGTTGCCGGATGGATTAAAGATTTTTATAGTAATTTCAAGAAAGTTCCTCAAAAAGATATATTAAAAATTTATAGAGCACATTGTGATGAAATACCAGATGAAGACTTGCAAGATAATATTCTTTCTTTTATTGAAAAAGTCTGTCGTGATTATGATGATATAAAAAATTTTAATGATGAATATATGCTTCAACAGGCGGTTCTTTATCTTAAAGGTAGAAGCTTAAAAAATTTATCTGAGGATATTGATTCTTTCTTATCGACCGGAAATATTGAAAAAGCAGAAAGCAGAATTATAAAATATAAATCAGTTGAAAAGAATTCTGGAAAAGCAGTTTCATTGCTTCATAATAAAGAAGCTATAATAAATAGTTTTACTCAGGATGATGATTTATTATTTAGGTTTCCGGGAGCATACGGTTCAGTCGTTGGTGATGTTCATAGAGAGGACTTTATCAGTTACCTTGCTCCGATGAAAAGAGGTAAAAGTTTTATTCTGATTGATGCAGGAGTCACGGCAGTTCAAAAAGGTTTGAAAGTGGTTCATGTTTCATTGGAAATGTCTGAAAGTCAGATGTTGAAAAGGTATTGGACTGCCTTATCTGGTCAGTTGAACAAAAGTAAAGATGATATAAGTTATTCATTTTTTGAAAAAAATGACGATGGTAAATTTGAAATCAAATATAAAACTATTTCTAGGAAAGCAGTTTCTATTTCAGAAGTTGAAAATAAACAAAATAGTTTTAAGCGGTTGTTTCGTGGCGGTGATATCAGAGTTTTAGTTGCTCCAGCGTATGGTTGGACGGTTGAAAAACTAGAATCAGAGCTTGATATTCTTGTTCAGCAGGAAAATTATATTCCTGACGTAATAATTGTTGATTATGCTGATATTATGGCGCCGAGTGAAAAAAGTGATTATAGAAATCAGTTGGATGGAATTTGGAAAAGATTAAGAGGTCTTGCTCAGAAAAGAAAGGCAGTGGTTTTTACAGCTTCGCAATCTGGCAGGGCAAGTATTAATAAAAATGTTGATTCCAAAGATATTGCTGAGGATATTCGTAAATTAGCTCATATTACTAGCATGGTTTCATTGAATCAGACTCCGATAGAAAAGAAGAATGGAATATTGAGATTGAAGCAACTGGCTGTTCGTGAAGGTGAATCGGAATTCCGAGAAGCAATCTGCACTCAATGTTTATCTATAGGGCGTATAGTTACTGATAGTCATTTTGATGATGAAGTTTTATACGAAGTCAATGATTTGAAGAGGAATAAAAAGAATAGGCTTTAATCCTATAATAAATATATGATAAAGAGATTAGAAATTATAAATATACAGAGTCATAAAGAATCAGTTCTCGAATTTGACCCTGGAGTGAATGTTATAGTAGGTTCTTCAAATAATGGTAAATCTGCTATATTAAGAGCTTTGTATTGGGTTAGATACAATAGACCTCTGGGAATTGATACTTTACTAAGTCACTGGGCTTTTGATAAAAAAGGTAACCAGATAGCTCCGATGGAAGTGAGCATTGAAAATGATTGTGGTCTTGTTACTAGAAAAAGAACCAAAAATGAAAATCAATACATAGTTAATGATGAAATATTGAATGTCGTGAAAACTGATGTTCCTGAGCAGGTTGAAAAGATTTTATCATTGACGGATACAAATATTCAAAAACAACATGATTTACCTTTTCTTTTATCTTCAACTTCAGGTCAAGTAGCTCAGTATTTTAATAAAACTGTTAGACTTGATATTATTGATAAGGTATTATCAAATACTGAAAGTAAAAGAAGAAAGCTTAATCAAGAGATTAAAATAAACGATGAATTATTAGCTGAAGCTGAAAGAAAGCATAGTAATTATCAATGGTTACCCGAAGCTGAAAAAATCATTTCAAGTTATGAAAAGAATTTTTCTAAATTTAATAGTTTGGAAAATGATTTTAATATTTTGAATGAGCAAATTGAGTTGTATGAAAAATATCTGGAAATAAAAAATAAATATGATTTTATTTCAGAAGTAAAAAGTATAATTTCAAAAATAAATAAATTAATTGAGAAGCAGGAGAATTTGTCCGCTGAAATAAGTGATATTGATTCTGATTTGGAAACATTTAATGAATGTAATAGTAAAAAATATTATTTCATTCCAGAATCAAGAAAATTCATTAATGAAATAAAAAAAATAGATTGCTCTGGAATTGAGAGCAAAATAGATGAACTTCAGGAAAGTATTGAGAAATTTAATTATTGTATTAATTTTATTGAAAATAAAAAGATTTTAATAAATGAATACAAGAGCAGACTTCCGGATATTTGTCCTATTTGCGGAAATCCGATGAAGAAATAAAAGGAGAAAAAAATGGCTTTAGGTGATGATATTTTAATTGAATGTATTGAGCAGAGCGGTTGTTATCAATATGAGAATGTGAATCTGGACGACCTTCCGAATGATAAAAGAGTTGCAATAATTCTGGCAAAAGAATTACTTTCACTACGTCCTGATTTGAAAACTAAAAATTCTGATATTTGTTATATTGAAAAAATTATTCTGGATAACGGAAGGGAAACTTTCGGACTTCCTTCAAATTCACTTTCAAGTATATTGAGTCAACCGGCTTATGATGATTCTAGTATTTGGACTTATTCTCTGAAAGAAAATAAATTATTAGGTATGCTTTATAAAGGAAGCGGAACTGGTTGGGTGAGAGTATGAAATTTATTTTAACTGCTGATTGGCATTTAAGAGCATCAAGACCTAGGTGTAGAATTGATAATGATTGGATTGAAACTCAAAGAAATGCAATAAACCAGGTCTATAAAATAGCTTTGAAAAAAAAATCAAATGTTATTATAGTTGGTGATATTTTTAACTCAAATTCCGATACATCTTTTCAATGTATTCAATTAGTTCAAGATTTTGCTAAAAAATTAGCTGATGATGGTTTATCTTGTTATGTTCTGGCAGGTAATCATGATTTACTTTATCATTCTACGGAAAATATTAAGAAATCAGCTGTAGGAATCCTGCTTGAGTCTAAAAATATTTTTTTAATTAAAGAATTGTTTGAAACTAAATATTTATTATCTGGTGAAAAAATAAATTATTCAGCAAGTAATTTTGATGAATCGGATAACAAGCATGCTGAAATGGTTTTCAAACATACTCTTTGTTTTCCTGATATGAAGAGTATACCGCCGAATGTAGATGCTTTTACTGCAAAAGAATTAACTGAAGAATTTCCGAATGCCACTTGGATTTTTACTGGTGATTACCATCATAATTTTTATTATGAGAAAAATGGAAAACATGTAGTGAATCCCGGTTGTCTGCTTCGGCAAGCAGTTGATTTTAAGGATTATCAATGCGGAGTTTATTTTATTGATACTGATTATGAAATAGTTGATTTTATTCCTATAATAGATAATGAACAATTCGTTGATGATAATTATATTTTGAAACAAGAGGAAAGGACTGAAAGAATTGAAAGTTTTGTTGATAAATTAAAAAATACAAAAAACATTTCATTGGATTTTATTGATAACGTTAAGAAAGCAATGAAGTCCAATAATTTTGATTCTGAAATGAATGATTTATTATTTGAATTATTAGGAGTTTGAAATGAAATCAATTGAAAAATATTATAATAAAATTTATAAGGAAACGAATAAAGTAACAAAAAAACTTTTCCATGATGATATTCCAGGTTGTTTGAAATCAAGACTCAAGATTAAAAAAGAAATTGAGTTGATTATTAAAAAACCGATTTTTGAAATAACAGACCAGGATATTATTCATAATAAAATTGGATATTTTTATACAAAATATCGGACTTTGTCTAAGTTGATGGAAATTCTGGAAGGTGCTTGTTTTTTTAAGACTTTCATGATTGAGGAGTTTGAAAATGAAAAATCTGAATAAAATTGAAGAAGTAGAAGAAATTGAAAAATTGATTAGTAAAGCTGAAATTGAAATGGCTAAATCAGATGGTCAGATTCAGAGTCTAAAAAATCAATGGAAAAAAAACTATGGAACTGATGATGTTGATGAAATAAAAGAAATATTAAAAAAATTAAAATCAGAGTTATCAAAGACTCAAGAAAGATTGGAAATTCTTTATGAAAAACTTTTTAGTATTCATGATTGGGAAGCTTTGGAAGAGGAATTATCTTGAAAATGAAAGATATAGAGAAAATAAAAAAACTATTTAATACCTGCAAAGGCATTGATTTTCAAATAAGTAAAGATATTTCAAATTACAATAATAAAAATATTGAGCTGAATCATAGATTGAAGTTATTGGAGCAGGCTCAAGCTTTTTTACAGAAAATTGCTCAAGAAACTCAAGAGCATTTGAAGTTTCAGGTAGAAGATATAGTGAATCTTGCTTTAGAAACTTGTTTTCCTGGTGAATATATTTTTCAGATAGATTTTAATATTTTACGCGGAAAGACTGAAGCAGAGCTGGTATTTTTAGACCAGAAAACCGGTAGAAAAATTGACCCTATGGAAGCCAGTGGCGGAGGTGTAGTTAATTTGACTGCTTTTGCTTTGAGAATTGCTTGTTATGCTCTTGAAAAAGAAAACGATAACGTCATTATATTGGATGAACCATTCAGATTTTTGAGTAGAGATTTACAAGAAAGAGCAGGGGAGATTTTGAAAACTCTTTCTAAGAAAATGAATATTCAGATAATAATGGTTTCTCATATCGGAGAAATTATTAATATTGCTGATAAAATCTTTGAAGTTTCAAAAAACGAGCAAGGAATTTCAAAAATAAAAATTAATTAAAAAATAATTATTTTTTATAAAAAGTTGTTGATATAAATTAGAAAGTATGATATATTTCTATTATGAAAGTTATGAAAAATGCTTTCATAAAGGGGATAAATATGTTTGAAAAATATGTAATGATTATTCGTAAAAGAGCACATGAGTATTCAAAAAAATATCACATTGATTACTCAGAACTTGAAAGTCAAGGTTTTTTGATTTATTGTGAATGTCTTCAAAATTATGATGTTTCAAAATCGAATTTTTGTACTTATCTTTATATTCAGCTCGGTAGACTTAATGATTTTGCGAAAACTTATATTCGTCAGAAAGGATTTTTGATTCAGGATTATTATAACAAACCAGCTCTTGATGATAAAATAGATTTTGAGGAAAATATTCAATCTATTGAATATGATTTAATAAGTTGTGATGATTTATTAGAAACAGCAAAAGATGAACTTTCAAGTGAAGCGTATGAGCTTTTGGTCTGGATTTTAAAAAGAGAATGGGAAAAAGATAGAAAGAAGAAAGACCGGAAAATTCCAAATATTTCAAGTGCAAGCAGGTATTTTAATAAAAATAGAAAGTTCATGGAAAAAATCTGGGATGAATGTAAAAATTTCTGGTTAACTGAAGGATTGATGCTTTACGTTTGATTTTTGAAGTATTAATATTATAATACCTATTGAAAAGTCAAATTCAATAGGTATTATTTTTTTAGGACTAAAAATGAATGTATTTTATGATGGTGAAAAAATTTGTGTAAAACTTTCTAGAAATAAAAACTATAAGAAAGTTTTAGAACTTGCTGAAAAATATGAAAGCGAGTATTTATCCGAAGTAGGTATATTTGTTTTTCCTCCTATCAAAAATATAGCAAGAGTATTATTTGAATCAGGATATGTTTTTGATAAGAGTGCAGAAATATTTTTGCAGAATGAAAAAAGTGATAATCTGAATTTTAAGTCAATTGATGGAAAGAAAGAACTATATCCATTTCAAAAAGAAGGCGTTGAAATTATGCTAAAGAGCAATGGAAATATTCTGCTTGCTGATGAAATGGGTTTAGGTAAAACTCCTCAAGCATCATCTTATCTAAGGAATAAAAAGAATTCTTTACCAGCATTAATAGTTTCACCTGCTAGTTTGAAAGAAAATTGGAGAAAAGAAATTAAACTTTGGTCTGGAAAAGATGCATATATAATTGATGGTCGGAAAGTTGATGATTTATCAAATATTTTTAATAAATATCAAGCAGTAATAATCAATTATGATATTTTAGGTTATGATAATGAATCAGATAAAAAATATATGAATGAATTGAAAAATAAAATCAGGAAATTGAAAGAACGTGAAAAACAATGTACTGATTTTGAACAGAAACAGAAAATTAAAAAAAAGATAAAGACTTATTCTGCATTAAAAAGAAATTTTAATATGAAAGTTGATGGTTGGTGTGATGAATTGATTAAATTAAATTTTAATACCATCATTGGTGATGAAATACAATATATTTCTGGAGCTGATACGATAAGAACTCGAGCTATGAAACAGATTTGTTTTTCATTAGCTGGTTCCAAGAAAATATTTATTTCTGGTACTCCATACGAAACGAAAACTGCTCAATTTTTCCCTTGTCTTAATATTTTGGCACCGGCTGATTTTCCAGATGAGTATCGTTATAAAATGAGATATTGTGACCCAGTTAAAACTTTTTTTGGTTGGAAATTTGAAGGTTTGAGTAATGCAAAAGAATTGCATGATATCATTAGCAAATTCATGATTAGAAGATTAAAAAAAGACGTCTGGAAAGAACTGCCAGAAAAGATGCGTTCCGTGGTTCCTATGAACATAAAGAAATCTGATAGGGAAAAATATGATAAAGTAGACAAAGAACTTGAACTTGCGATTTTGAATAAAGAAAAGAATGCTTTGAGTAAGTTAGAAGCATTGAAACAAGCATCTTTCAATGCCAAGATAAATTCAATGATTCTATGGATAAAAGAATTTCTTGAAATTAACGATAAACTTATAGTTTTTATCTGGCATAAAGAAAGTTGTGAAATTCTTGAAAAAGAATTCAAAGGAAAATCCGTTTCAATTACTGGTAAAACTCCATCTAAAATGAGAGAAAAAATAAAAGAAGAATTTCAGAACAATCCTAAAATAAAATTATTTATAGGTCAGATTAAATCCGCAGGAGTTGGTCTGAATCTTACAAGTTCAAATGCTGTTGCTTTCTTAGAATTTGGTACTACTGCTCCTGGAATTGAGCAGGCCGAGGATAGGGTTCATAGATTAGGTCAAAAGTCAGATAGAGTTTTTGCTTATTATCTTATCATGGAAAATAGTATTGATGAGCAGATAATGGAAGTATTGAATCGCAGGAACAAAGACTTGAAAATGGTTTTGAATAATAAGGATGAGGATTTATTTGAACCAAAAAAAGAAGAGGAATTTTCAAAATTGATTTTACAAGAATATAAAAACAAAAAAAGATTAGAAAGTAAATCCTATAATAAATAATAAGAGGTTCAAAAACCAAGACAGCGACACTTCGTGGAATCTTCAAAGATAATGTAGCTGTAAGAAATGAATTTTATAACTTAATAAATAAGGAGTAAATACGATGATTATCAAGAAAAAAGAATTGCTTGAAAGTCTTAAAATGTGTATGCCGGGTATTGAATCAGGTTCCAAAGTTTTACAAGGTGCCGATTTATTTATTTTTCATGATGGAAAAATCTTCACGTATAATGATGTTATTTCCGTTTCTGTTCCGATTACTCAAGAAGGATTATTGGAAGAAGGAATGGAAGGTTGCGTGAAAGCAGATGAATTTTTTAGAGTAATTTCAAAATTTCCATCAGATGAAATAAAATTTTCAATAACTGAAAAAGGAACTTGGCTTTTGAAATGCGGTAAAGCTAAGGCTGAAATGGTTCTTTTGGATTTTGATTTTGAGTCAAGGTTGAAAAATATTCATCCTGGTGACGACTGGATTGATTTGAATGATGATTTCATTGCCGGTCTTGGAACTTGTAAAATGAATAATAATAAAACTGAGATTTCGGGTATTTATTTTTCTGAAAAGAACGTAGTTTCTACTGATGGAAATCAGATGAATTTCTTTCAGTTAAGTAAAAGTGAAGTTCCGGATTTTTGGTTGTCTGATAATTCTGCAAATGAACTTCTTAAATTTAAAAAATTAGTTTCTATGCAGATACAAGGAAATTGGGCACATTTTAAGTCTGACAGCGGAATTATTTTCAGTGTCAAAACTTTACAATCTCAAAACTATCCATTTGAAAGAATTAAAAATATTTTGGATACATCAAATACTGATAAGGCTATTTTGCATGGAAAATTTCCAAAAGAATTATTTAATGCTATTGATAGAGCTGTTTCTTTTAGCATGGATATTTCGGAGCACCTGGCCGTTCGTCTTTTGATTTCAAAAGAAAAAATTGAAGTTTCATCTGAAAGAAATTCTGGTAAGTATCATGAAAAAATTCTGTGGGATGAAGAATTTAAAACTGATTTTGAACCAATCATGGTTTATATTGATGCTTTAATGATGGAATTTATTTCACAAAGAACTGTTGAGTTTTATTTGTTGAAAGGACCAACTCGTAATGGTAAAAATTTGCCGAGATTGCTTTTTGTGACAGAATCTTCAAAACATCTTTTATCAACTCTTGATTCAAGTTTTATCAACTCTTGATTTAAGGTCAGAGGAATAAAATTTATTTCATAATCTGGAGTGTTTTTACTTCAGATTATTTTTTATTTAATAAGGATTGAAATTATGGGTTTTAATTTATTGAGTGATGATGATATTTCTATACTTCGTGGAAATGAATCTAAAAAAAAGAATGATAAAAAGAAATCAGATAAAAGTGTTGTTTTGAAAAAGAAACCAGAAATAAAAATAGATTATGATTACATCATTCCGGAAGATGAAAAAGTCCAGGTCAATAGAAAAATAACTCTTGATTCAGAAAAATACCAGGATTTTAATAGTAAACTTTATCCTTATGGTCTGAATTTTTATGATTTTGAAGTATTTGCTCATGATTGGTTTATAACTATTATAAATCCGATTGAATTGACGATGAATATTATAGTAAATAACATAAATGTTTTGAAAAATTATTATAGCAGGCATAAGGACCAAATTTGGGTTGGTTATAATTCAAGAAACTACGATACTTATATTATGAAAGGTCTGCTTTATGGCATGAATCCTAAAAAAATAAATGATGATATCATTTTGAGAGGTTTGAAAGGTTGGCAGATTTCAAGAGATTTTAAGAAAAAGAAATTTCTTAACTTTGATATTTATACTAAAAATAGTTTGAAAGTCATTGAAGGTTTCATGGGTAATGATATTCGTGAAACTGAAGTTGATTTTAACTTAAATAGAAAATTAACAGCTCAAGAAGTTCGGCAGACTATCAGATACAATGTGCATGACGTTGAGCAGACACTGGAAGTTTTTAGAAAGAATAAATATCTTTATGATTCACAAATTCAGCTTATAGAAAATTTCAAGTTACCTTTAGAAATGGTTAGTCTGACTCAAGCTCAACTTACTGCTAATATTCTTGAATGTGAGAAAAAAGAACATAATGATGAATTTGACTTTGATATAATCAATAAAATTCATTTGAAAAAATATAAAAAAGTTCTTGATTGGTTTAATGATTCTGATAATAGAGATTATAAAAAATCATTGGATATTGATGTATGCGGTATTCCTCATCATTTTGGTTGGGGTGGTCTTCACGGTTGTCCTGATAAACCTTTACATTCAAAAGGTCGTATTTTTCATGTAGACGTAGCTTCTTATTATCCATCACAGATTATAAAATATGATTTTATGACTAGAAATTCAAATAATCCAGAAAGATATACTGAAGTCTATAACTATCGTTTGAAGTTAAAGGCTGAAGGAAAGAAGAAAGAGCAGGCTCCATATAAAATCGTTTTGAATAGTGCTTATGGTATGATGAAAGATAAGTATTCATCGGCTTATGACCCTAAACAAGCAAATGCTATTTGTGTTAATGGTCAATTGATGTTATTAGACCTGCTTGAGCATCTTGAGCCTTATATTACATTGATTCAAAGTAATACAGATGGTCTGATTATTCAAGTTGATGATAATGAAAAAATAGATAAAGTTATGGATATATGTCATAGGTGGGAGCATCGGACCGGGATGAAACTTGAGCAAGATGAAATAACTGAAATATTTCAGAAAGATGTAAACAACTATATTTTTAGATTTGCAAGCGGAAAACTTGAGCGTAAAGGTGCTTATGTTATGGAACTTAATGATTTGAATTATGATTTACCTATTATTAATAAAGCTTTGGTTGACTATATGATAAAAAATATACCAGTTGAGGAAACTATTAATAATTGCAATATGATAAAGGAATTTCAAAAGATTGTAAAAATTTCATCTAATTACGAAGGCGGTTGGCATAATGGAAAATATCTTACAGATAAGACTTTCCGGGTTTTTGCCAGCAATGACCAGAATGATAGTTATCTTGGTAAGTATAAATATAAAGGTGCAACCATTGAAAAATTTGCGAATACTCCAGAACATTCATTTATCATGAATGAAAACGTAAATGGAGTTTTGGTTACGAAAAAATTAGATAAGCAATGGTATATCGATTTAGCTAAAAAAAGGTTGGATGATTTTGGTATTAAAATAAACAAAGAAATAGGAGGATTGTTTTAATGAATAATTTGAAAGTTAATGAACAGACTTCAGCTGAAAAAATAGTTGAAATTTGTGATGCTATGAAGGAATTGCTTCTTGAAAAGAATAGAAGGTATGGTGACTCTGCTTTACGACCTAAAAAGATTTTTTATAAAGGAGATTCAACTACATCAATTCTGGTTCGGTTGAATGATAAAATTTCAAGAATTGAAAATAATATTGATGAGTTGCCTAGAATGAATGATATTTGCGACTTAATAGGGTATGAAGTTTTGCTTTTGATTTCTATGAGCAAGAATAGAAGTGATATTTTATCATTAATTGATTGAGGTTCTTATATATGAAATTTGAAAATACTGAAATATTCAATTTTGGTGAAAATGACCTTAAACTTGCTCAAACCCTGATAAAAGCAGGTTCAGAGCATAGAAAGTTTATGAGGCAGATTTTTGTATCAGTTGATATAACTGCTCCACTTTATTAGTGGAAAGAGTTTGACATTTACAAAGTAGGAACTGTTGCCAATTCAACTTCAACTATGCATAAGTTAGCATCAACTCCAATTACAAAAGAATGTTTTGAAATGGATGATTATTCAAATGTCCTTATTGATAATAAAGAAGGAATAGGAAGTTGGTCAGATGATTTCTGGGAAATCCTTATAGATAAATTGGAAACATTAAGACTGAAATACAATAAAATAAAAGATAAACGTTATTGGAAAGAGCTGATACGTCTGCTTCCAGAATCTTGGTTACAGACAAGAACTATCGCAATGAATTATGAAAATATTTTGAGCATGATTCATCAACGCAAAAATCATAAATTTTCAGAATGGTCTGAAAGTTTTATTAATTGGGCAAAATCACTACCATACGCTAATGATTTTTTATTCCTATAATATAATAAGAGGTAAACGAAAATGGCTGAAAAAACAGAATTGTATCGAAGGTATAGACCTAAAACTTTTGATGATATGGTTGGAAACGAAGCGATGATTAAAAGTTTAAAAAAAGAACTTGAAAATGGTTCCCACGTATTTTTGATGACCGGTCCTGCTGGTTGCGGTAAAACAACTCTTGCAAGGATTATGGCAAAAGATGTTGGAGCAGGAGATTTATCCATTCATGAAATTAATTCAGCAGAAAACCGGGGAATTGATACCGCTCGTGAAATCATGGAGCAAATGAGATTTAATCCTAGTGATGGAGACTCAATAGTCTGGATTCTTGATGAAATGCACATGATAACTAGTGCAGGTCAGAATGCTTTGTTGAAAGCTCTTGAGGATACTCCGTCACATTGTTATTTTTTTCTTTGTACTACAGACCCTCAAAAGCTCATAGCTCCATTGAAAACCAGATGTTCAGTTATTAATGTAAAACCATTGACTGATGAAGAAATGACGTATTTGCTTAAAAGAACTGCCAGAGCAGAAAAAATAAAAATCGGTTCTGATGTTTATGAAAGAATTTGTGAAATTGCTCAAGGTGGAAGTCGTAAAGGATTGAAACTTTTAGCTAAGGTTTTATATTTGGATTCAGATGATGAAAGACTTGAAGTTTTGAAGTCTGACAATGATTCTGAAAATAAAGAAGTCATTGAATTATGTAAAACTTTACTTTCTGGAAAGGCAAATTGGTCTACTATTGCTAAACTAATAAAGAATATAGATATGTCTGATTCAGAAAGAGTAAGACAGGCAGTTATGGGCTATATGAATTCAGTTCTTTTGAATGGAAAAAAGATTCCTCAAGCGGTTTCTGCTATCCAGGCATTTTCATCAGCGGATACTTATAGAAATGGTAAAAGTGCAATAACCGTGGCTGTATTGGATTATTTTGATATGCTTGGTGATTAAATATTTAATATTAATTCCTATAATAATAATGAAGGAGTTAGTAGAATGAAGAAAAATGAAGGAGTTAGTAGAATGAAGAAATCTGAAGTAATGGCTAAAAATCAGGATTTGCTTGACTTTGAAAAGGATATTTCCATTAATAAGTATAAACTTGATGAGGAATGTCTTTCACACTCGGGTATATATGCTCGATATTCTTTGAAGCAAGCAGAGGCAAAAACTGAAATTTCAAAGGCAAAAGATTTTCTTGAACTTATTCAGTCAGAAAGAAATTTATCAATTCGTGAAGACCTTGCCAAGAACGGAACTAAAACTACTGAAGCAATGATTGATAAATTAGTTTCATCTGATACTCAAGTTATTGAAGCAAAAGAAAAACTTCGTGAAGCCGAAGATATTTACTCAAAATTATCTGTAGCAGTTTCAGTTTTTGAACATCGAAAGTCGGAGTTGGATAATCTGGTTAAACTTTATTGTTCCGGATATTATTCAATTCCAAATTCAAATTCAGAAGCTCAAAAAAACATTAATGAGCAGACTTCAAGAGCTGTTCGAAAAAATCTTAATAAATCTACAAGGGAGTAAGTCATGGTAGATAAAAAGAAGAAAGGTGGTCTGGCAAAAAGATACCAGTCAAGTTATGAGAACAAAGGGTCTATTAGTAAAGCTGGAATTATGGATTATAAAAAATTGGATAATGAAGTTGAATTTTATTCTCCAAAACAAGGAAAGAATCGGATTAATATCATTCCATATGTTATCAAGACAAAGAACCATCCTCTGGTTAGAAAGGGTGAATTTGAAATTGGTGAAAAAGATTATGTCATGGACGTTTATGTTCACAGGGGTATCGGCCCGGCAGAAGCATCAGTCATTTGCTTAAAGGAAACATACGGTAAACTATGCCCTATTTGTGAGCAGGTTTCAATTTTGAAGAAGCAGGGAAAAGAAAAAGAAGTCGGAGCGTTGAAATCTTCACGTAGAGTTTTCTATAATGTTCAGGATACTAAGGAACCAGAAAAATTGAAGATTTTTGAAACTTCTCATTATTTATTTGAGCGTGAGTTGATTGATGAAGCTCGTGATGATGATGAAGGCGGTTTTGTTGATTTTGCTGATGAAAGAAATGGTAAGGAAATCAAGTTCCGTTGTGAAAAAGTTTCAAAAGGTGGCATGGAATTTAATGAATTCAAGTCTTTTAATTTTGAAAACCGTGATGAAGAAATTCCAGATGATTTGATTGAAAACGCAGTTTCATTTGATGAAATCATGATTGTTCCGACTTATGAAGAAGTTGAAAAAGTTTTGTATGGGTCAGATGATGACGATGAAGAACCGAAATCTAAGTCAAAATCAAAATCTAAGTCAGATGACGATGATGACGATGATGACGATGAAGAACCGAAATCTAAGTCAAAATCAAAATCTAAGTGTCCTTTTGGTCATAAATTTGGTGATGATGTTGATGAATATTCAGATTGCGATGAGTGCGATATCTGGGATAAATGCGTCAACGGTAAATAATTTTTAATATAAAAAGCTCCTATTCAATGAAAAAAAGAATTAGGAGCTTTTTTTTAATAAGGAAAAAGGAAAATGCATCTAAAGGACGTTTTAAGTAAATGCAAGGAGTTGGATTATCCAATTACAGCTAGTGCCTTATATGTAGCCGGATTGAAAAATGGATTTTTAATCAGAAAAGAAAAAGGTAAAAGTCTTGAATTTAACAAGGAAAAGTTTTTTGAATGGTTAAATAAAGCAAAGGCTAAAATTCCGGAGGGTTGGGTTACAGTTAATCAGCTTCACAGTATTTTGAATATCAGTCTTTCACAAGCTTATATTTTGATTAAACTTCCAGAAAGCAATGCTAAAAAAATAGGAGCCGGAAAAGGAGTTTTTTATGTCGACCCGGAAAGAATTAAAGCAATTATCAAAGAGCGTGAAAACCAGCATAAGGAACAATGGTAAAAAAGATATGGAAAGAATTTATTTCAGAACAGGTTGTATTTTATTGGATAAGGTTTTAGGTGGAGCAAAAAATATTTTGGGTGTTCCAGCTGGAAAATTTATAAATATTGTTGGTGATAAATCAGCTGGAAAAACATTTCTTTCAAATGAATTTATTGCTTGGGCTTATTATAATCTTGGAAAGAATTTCAAATGGATTTACGATGATTGCGAAAGCGGTTATTCATTTGATACTCAAAGTTTGTATGGATTCGATATTATGCCAGATGAACCGATACATTCAACAACCGTTGAGGAGGCATTTTATCACATTACAAAATTTGCAGAAAAATTAAAAGAAAATCAATTTGGAATTTATGTTCTTGATTCACTTGATGGATTGACTTCGGAAGAACAAGATAAAAGAGCAAAGGAAAGAATTAAAAGTATTGAAGATGAAAAAGAAATGAAAGGCACTTATGGAATGGGAAAAGCAAAATATCTTTCACAGGAATTTTTTCCTCAGCTTTGTTCAGTTATTGAAAATAAAAATATTTTAGTTATTATCATTTCTCAAATTAGAGATAATGTTGACATGTTTAGTTTTGAAAAGTATGCTCGTGCCGGAGGAAAAGCACTTGACTTTTATGCTCATAGCGTTATTTGGCTGGCAACTGCAAAAAAGATTGAAACTATGGATACACCTGTTGGCGTTGTTGTTAAGGCTAAGACAACAAAGAGCAAAACACCAAGACCATTCAGGGAATGTTTTTTTAGCTTTTTATATGACTATGGTCTTGATGGAATTGGTACATCAATTGACTATTTGTTTGATTTGAGAACTCCTAAAGGCGAATTGAATAAAAAGGCAAATGCCATTCAATGGGATGGTAATAACAATCCGGATAAAAAAGAATTAAAAGAATTTCTTGATGAATCTGGACTTTTAGAAAAATTTGAAGATTCAAAATATTCGGACTTAGATGGTTCTGATGCTGATAATATGTTTGCTTTTATTCAATCAAAAAAAGATTATCGTCAGAAATATCAAGAGAAGTTCGGAGAAACGAAAACTCGTGATGAATTAATTTCTTGGATTGAAGAAAACAACCTGGAAAAAGAACTGGAAGAAAGAGTTGATAGAAAATGGGAGGATTTTGAGGATTCAATAAAATCAAATAGAAAAAGAAAATACTATGCTACTCAACCAGAAAGTGAGGAATGATTAATGTATGTAATTGAAGGAAAAGGTCATCTTGGATTTTATTGGGATGGTGAATCAACTGTATTTATTGAGCATGATTCTGGTATTTTTCCTTCACGTTCAAGTTGTCTGGAATATCTTCAACAATTTCATAGAAAAGAAAAAGCAGTTGAAATAATAATGGAGATTAAGAAGCATGGAAAAACTATAATTAGTTTTTGAAGGTAGAAAGAAAATGAAAGAAATGATTTTTACTAAAGATGAATCTAAATTTATTCAAGAATGTTTGCAGAATGAAATAGATTCACTGAAAATGGGATTTTATGGTCAAGACATGGAATTGACTAATGTCAGAGCTAAAAGAGAAGATGAGTGTAAAAGATTGATTAAGAAGTTCCAGAGAGCAGAACATAAAATAAAAACGAGTTCTGCAAAAGGAAAAGGTAGAAATCTTCAATATTATATTTGTGAAAGAATTGCCAAAATATTCGGAGTTGAGTTCAGCCAGAGTAATGACAATGCTTTAATTCAGAGCAGGCCGATGGGTCAACATGGCGTTGATATCATTTTGCGAGGAAAAGTTGCAAGAAAATTTCCATTTGATATTGAGTGTAAAAGTTGTGAAAGATTATCAATACCGGAATGGATAAGGCAGGCAAGAGCTAATAAAAAAGAAGGTCATGATTGGCTTTTAGTTTTTAAGAAACAGACTATAGGTTCTGAACCACTAGTTATTATGGAGTGGGAAGCTTTTGAAAGAATTATTTTATCTTCTATGTTTTGAAAGGGTTGAATTTTTTATGAAATACAAAGATTTTATTGATAATAAATTACATGTTAATTTTGAAACTAAAATAATCGTTAATGATTTAGATATAAATACTATTCTTTTTGATTATCAGAAAGATTTAGTTAAATGGTCATTAAAAATTGGGAAGTCAGCTATCTTTGCCGATACTGGTTTAGGAAAGACGTTTATTCAGCTTGAATGGGCTAGATTAGTTCATTTGAAAACAAATAAACCGGTTTTAATAGTTTCTCCATTAGCTGTTGTTAGACAGACAATAAATGAAGCTGAAAAATTATCTATTTCATTATCATATGTTAAAACTCAAAGTGAATGTATTAATGATATAAATATTACTAATTATGAAAGAATTGAAAATTTTGATGCTGATTATTTTGTTGGAATTGTTCTGGATGAGTCTTCTATTTTGAAATCGTTTACTGGAGCGTATAAAAAACTTTTAATTGATAGTTTTAGAAATACGGAGTATAAATTAGCATGTTCAGCTACTCCGGCACCTAATGACTATATGGAATTGGGAAATCATTCTGAATTTCTTAATGTTATGAATTTAACTGAAATGTTGAGCATGTTTTTTATTCACGACGGTGGTAACACTTCATCTTGGAGATTAAAAGGTCATGCCACAGAAAGGTTCTGGGAATGGGTTTCTTCTTGGTCAGCAATTATAAAAAATCCATCAGATTTAGGATATGATGGTACAAAACATATTTTACCTAAATTATATGAAAAGGATATAATTGTCGATTCTGATTTTGTTGATGATAAATATTTATTATTACCTTTACCAGCTGAAACTTTGAATGATAGAAGACTAGCTTGTAAAAGTAGTTTAGAAAATAGAATAAATGCCGTTCTTGAGATTATAAAAAATAATCCTGATGATATATTTGTTATTTGGTGTAACTATAATGATGAAGCTAATGAATTGAATAAAAGATTGAAAGGTTCAATAAATGTTCAGGGTTCTGATGACCCTGAAGTAAAAGCTAGACGATTATTAAAATTCGGAAAAAATAAGATTAAAATTTTAATTACTAAACCAAAGATAGCTTCATTTGGTTTGAATTGGCAAAATTGTCATAATATGATATTTGCCTCACTAAATGACAGTTATGAACAATATTACCAGGCAGTTAGACGATGTTATAGATTTGGGCAGGAAAACCCAGTGAATGTCTATCGTATTTTTTCATATGCTGAAAGTAATATTATTAAAAATATAAAAAGAAAGGATGATGAATTTCAATATATGCGAAGAAAAATGAGCGTATATGTAAAAAAATATGTTCGTGAAAACTTGCAGATTGAATTTAAAGAATTGGATAAATCATATAATCCAAAAATTAAAGTAGAAATACCAAATTGGGTAATTTCTGAGGAGTAATGAAATGAAATGTTTGAATCAGGTATTGAGTGAAAGGTATGCTCTTTATAATGGTGATAGTTGTGAAATAATGGTGGATATTCCAGATAATAGTATTCATTATTCTATTTTTAGTCCACCATTTGCAGATTTGTATGTATATAGTAATTCTGAAAGGGATATGGGAAATTGTAGAAGTAAAAGTGAATTTTATGAACATTTTAGGTTTATAGTTAAAGAATTATATCGCATTATGATGAGTGGAAGACTTGTTACTTTTCATTGTATGAATTTACCAACAAGTAAGCAGAAGGATGGTTTTATTGGTCTTACTGATTTTAGAGGTGAACTTATAAAATTATTTCAGGATTGTGGTTTTATTTATCATAGTGAAGTTTGTATTTGGAAAGACCCTGTAATTGCTATGCAAAGAACTAAAGCTCTTGGATTGCTTCATAAACAAATAAAAAAAGATTCTAGTATGTGTAGACAAGGTATTCCTGATTATTTAGTAACAATGCGTAAACCTGGAGAAAATCCGGAAAAAATAATCCATACAAATGAAAGTTTTCCGGTTGAGATATGGCAAAATTATGCATCACCAGTTTGGATGGATATAAAACCTTCAAATACTTTACAAAGAACATCGGCGAGAGATGAAAAAGATGAAAAACATATTTGCCCATTACAATTGGATGTTATTAGACGTGGAATAAATCTTTGGACAAATGAAAATGATATTGTTTTTACTCCATTTTTAGGAATAGGTTCAGAGATTTACCAGGCTTTGAAGATGAATCGTAGAGGAATAGGAATTGAGTTAAAAGAAAGTTATTATGAGCAAGCAGTAAAAAATTGTAAAAATGTTTCTATTGATTCATCATTGATAACTATTTACTAAAAGAAGTCATAGAAAATGGATAAGAAAGAAGCAATTTCGTTTATTCATAAATTTATTAAGCAGGCTGAAGCTGAAACAGCACTTGGTTTAGCTCTTTCTTATAATGAAAGAATCAAAGAAGATGCTGAAAGAATGGCAATCCAGAAAGTGGATGAAGAAAAATTTTTTAGAAAATTCTTTGAAGAACTGAAGCTCGTAGAAAAGAATAAGGAAAAAGTAATGCTCACGATAGCTGATTTGTATCATAATAAAGATGACTTGCAGAATTTCAAAGGCACAAGGTGGGGTTTATATAATGCAATCTGTGATTATGTTTCAAATGGTGAATCGCTTAGACATACTTCTACGATGGCTGATAAAAAAATGGCATCTTTTATGGATGGATATTCAATGATTGCTAGTGCTCAGAAAATCCTGATGGGAGCATAAATTAAAAAAGGAAATGAAAGTTTATAAAACATCTTTCATTTCTTTTTTTTAATCCTATAATAATATAAAAGGAATTTATTTATGAATAGAATAAAAATAAGTTGTACTTCTGGGATAAGTTTAGCTCTTGAAAAGATAATGATATATCCCGGTCATTTGAAGAAACATTCACAGCTTGAGATTGAACGTCTATGTGATTCAATTATTAAGGATGGATTTTTATTTCCGGTCGCTATCGGAAAAGTAGATTCAATTAATTATGTTGTTGATGGTGAGTGCAGGATTTTTGCTCTTCAGGAACTTGAGTGTCGAGGTTATGAAATTCCAGAAATTCCGATTTTTTATGTCAGAAGTAATTCTGAAACTATTAAAAAGAATATACTTATTGGAACTTCTACTAATCATTGTTTAACAAAATATTCTCTGGAATCTTTTTCAGATGATAGAAAAACTTTATTGGATTTAGCTTTTAATGAAGGTGAACTAATAGATTTACATATTGTTTCTGATTTTGAAAATCTTGAATTTGAAAAACCGAAAAGAGAAAAAATAAAAAATGAAGATGACTATTTTTCTTTGTTGATGAAAGGTGAAATTTAATGAAATTATTTTTATCCTCAGTAATTGAACATTCGATTGATTTTGAGCATGTCGATAAATTGGAAAATTTGATTGATTTTAGTAAAAATTACATTTTGCAGACATTCTATAACATAAAGACTGGTGATGAAAAATACCAGGAAATGTCCAAGGATTTTTTGATGGATTCTGGTGCTTTTTCAGTTATGAATTCTAAAAAACAAGCTTCAGTTTTTAATGCTCTGGAATATACTAAAAAATACGGTAAATATATAAAAGAAAGGAATATCAAGTCTTTTATTGAACTTGATATTGATGGAGTTTTTGGAATTCAGACTTACATTGATTGTTTACATTGTCTTCAGGACATAACTGGAACTGAACCGCTAAGAGTCTGGCATAAAAGAAGAGGAATAAATTATTGGAATGAGCTGACTAAAAAATTTGATAGAGTCTGTATTGGCGGAATAGCTATAAAAGATATATCTCTTGATGATGAAAATCTTTTTAATCTTTTACTTTCGATAGCAGAAAAGAATAATTGTAAAGTTCACGGTTTAGGGGTAGGTTCAGCTAAATATATTAGAAAATATAATTTTGATTCAGTTGATTCAGCAGCTTGGTTATCTTCAATGCGATTTGGTAAGTTACATAAATTTGATGGTCATGAAGTAAATACTTATATTACTGATGAAATTAATCCGGAGAATGAGCGCCTGGCAAGACGATTTTCTGGAATATATGCATTGAAAGAATGGGAAAAATTTGCAAGATATTGCGATACTTTTTAAGGAAATATTTTGAAAGTATTTTTAATTTCATGTACACAAAGTAAAAGAACTTATAAATGTAAAGCAAAAGATATGTATTTAGGTTCTTTATTTATTAAAAGTTATAAATATGCTGAACAAGAAAAAGCAGATAGGATTTTTATTTTATCTGCTAAATATGGTTTAGTTAAACCTGATGAAATTATTGAACCATATAATCAAACTTTAAATAAAATGAGTGATAAAGAAAGAATTGATTGGTCAAGAAAAGTTATAGAAAGATTATCGGAAGAAGTATCATTAAAAAATGATAAATTTATAATACTCGCAGGAAAAAATTATTATGAAAAAATTTTACCAAGTATATGTATATATGAACTACCATTACTTGGTTTAGGAATAGGAATAGGAAAAAGATTAAAGTGGTTTGATGAGCATATATTAAAAAATGACTATTTATTGTTCCTATAATATTAATAAGTGAAAATCGGAACCTAGCTCCGATTAAATAAATTATTTAGGAGGAATACCGTGAAAAGGTATTCATTTTTTGTAACTTTGATTGCTGTAGCATCGGGTTGTCTAGCACTTATGGCAAATTTGATAAGTGGTCGTCTTGGTTATTTCGGTCCATATATTGCACCGATGGGAGTTTTTTTCTTTCCTTTGATTTATGTCCTTTCAGATGTAACTTCTGAAGTTTACGGATATCGGGTCAGCCGTTGGATTGCTTGGATTTCTGCTTTGATTAATGTTTTCTTTGTAGCTGGAATTATGATTGTAGTTACTCTTAATAAACCAGCTCCGTGGTGTATTGAAACTGATGCTTCGATTAAAAATTTGCTTGTAGGAACATCTGGAATCAGCGGTATGTTGAGAGTTTCAATAGCTGGCATTGTCGCTTCAGTTCTTGGCGGATGGGTAAATGATATTATTTTTCAACGCATGAAGCATAAGGATGGAAAGAAAGGTTTTGCAAAAAGAAAGCTTCTTTCATCATTCGGAGCAGAAATAATTGATACATGTACTTTCATAACTCTTGCTTTTCTTTTTACCCAAGGTTGGTCAATTCAGATGTATCTGGTTCAATTTATTTTGAAATATACTGTTGAAATTATTACCGAACCTGGTGCTCATTTATTGGCTAATTTTTTGAGAAAGAAAGAAGGTGATGATGTTTTTGAAGACCGAAATAAATTTAATATTTTTGGTTTTGAGAAAAAGGTGAATTAAATGAAGATTCTGGTTTTATGCTCTGGAGGTCTTGATTCAACCGTTTTGCTGTATAAAGCAGTGAGTGAAGTTGGGACTGAAAATGTGGTTGCTATGAATACGTTTTACGGTCAAAAACATTTAAAAGAAATGGAATTTGCGAAATGGACTTGTGACCATTTGAAAGTTGAACTTCACAATATTGATTTATCGGCAATATTCAATTTTAATCCTGATTGTTCTGCTTTGTTGAAAAATTCAAAGATGAAGATTGTTCATAAGTCATATTCCGAACAATTGGATGATTTGAAGAAGGAAGGTAAATCACCTACGGTTACAGCTTATGTTCCATATAGAAATGGATTGTTTTTATCTTATGCTTCGGCGGTTGCCTTGCAATTAAATTGTGATAAAGTTTATTATGGAGCACATGCTGATGATTCAGCCGGTCATGCTTATCCGGATTGTTCACCCGAATTTATTAAAGCTCAAGCAGAAGCTATAAAAGAAGGGACTGCCGGTAAAGTGATAATGGAAGCACCTTGGTGGAATTTGAATAAATCACAAGTCGTGAAAGTAGGTCTTGATTTAGGAATGAATCATGAGGAATTTGAGCATACCTGGTCTTGTTATGAAGGTCTTGAAAAACCTTGTGGTTCATGTGGAACTTGTATTGATAGAAAGAAAGCATTTGTAGAAAATGGTATTTTTGATATCGATTAATTCATGAAAAAAAGCTGAGGAACAAAAAACCTCAGCTTTTTTGTTCCTATAATAATTATATGAATTTTGAAAAATTATTTTCGGATTATAAAATACCATATTCAACTAGAATAAATAGAGGATGGGTAAATATTTCTTGTCCTTTTTGTGGTGACACTAAATTTCACGGAGGATTTTCAATTGAAAATACTCATTTTAACTGTTGGAAGTGCGGAAGTCATGAGTTGAATCAAGCTCTTTCTAAAGTTTTGAAAGTTCCTTATTCTGAAGTAAAAAATATTATTTCCGATTATGCCGGCCGAAGCGGAATAATTAAACAATTGAATAAAAAAGTTGCCAGAGCGACATCATTACAATTTCCAGATAATGGTTTTACTCATGCAGAAAGACAATACTTGATAGGTCGCAATTTTTCACCTAGGTATCTTCACGATAAATATGGTGTTACAGGTGGCGGGATAACTGGTCGATGGAAATATAGAATTTTGATTCCGGTTTTCTTGAATGGAAAATTAGTCAGCTGGACAGGTAGAAGTATTTTGCCTAAGAAACTGTTAAAAGAAAATGAAATACCAAGGTATAAGAATCTTTCAATTGAGGAATCAGTTATTAATATAAAAGAATGTTTATTTAATATAGATAATTGTAAAAAAGAAGTGGCAGTTTTGGTTGAAGGTGCTTTTGATGTCATGCGTTTAGGTGATGATTTTTTATGTAGTATGGGAACTGAGCTGACTCAAGGTCAAATAAAAATAATATCAGATAATTTTAGGAAAATATTTATTATGTTTGATAATGAACCAGAGGCTCAGAAGAAAGCAAGAAAATTCGGACTGCAGATAGCTTCAATAGGAATTGATGTTGAAATTATAAATGCTTATTCAGATTTTAATAAAAATGATGGAGCTGAACTTAATGATAATGAAGTTAGAATAATCCGGAAAGAACTTAGTTTATAGAAAGCATTTCTTATAAAGGAGCAGAATATGAAAAGCTTTGTATTTTATATAACTAATAATTTTGGAGAATCTGAAAGACAGATTGTGATTAAAAATGTCAATGATAAGTTTGAAGCTTTT
>JAAYNH010000069.1 GCA_012520945.1 Treponema sp.
CAAACTTATGATGGACAAATGCGAAAATTAAACAGTGGCGAAATTTCTGTTAAAATGTAAACTGCATTAGGGATTGGAGGGGGGGCTGAAAGCCGTCACTTGTGACCGAAGCCCCGCAAAGCCCGACCTCCGCATATGCGGAGGTAATGCCCATAAAAAATTACAAAGATGGTATAACACTGTTTTTTTTAGTATAATTAATGAGGAAAATAATTTTAATAGGAAAGCTATGAAAAAAATAGAATCTGTTAGTTTGATTGGACTTGGTGCACTGGGTCTTCTTTTTGCTGAAAGATTTGCGTCTGCGTCTCCCGGTGGTTTTTGTGTTATTGCTGATAAAAATCGTCAGGCTCGTTATAAAAAAGAAGGTTTGTATAATAATGATAATATTCTTAATTTTCCGATGGTTTCTCCTGATGAGAAGCATGAAGAAGTGGATCTTGTAATTATTGCTACAAAGTATACTCAACTTTCTCAAGCTATTACGGATATTGCAAATCATGTAGGTAAAAACACGCTTATTATTTCTTTGATTAATGGTATCATTAGTGAGCAGGATATTCGTGCCGTTTATGGCGATAAGGTGATTGGTTGTACGGTGCAAGGTATGGATGCTACAAAAAGGGGAAATAGGCTTTATTGGAGCAACTTGGGTAGTTTTACTATTGGCGAATTGGATTGTAATGAGATTACACCACGTCTGCGTCTTGTTGCTGACTTTCTTGAACGTGCGAAAATCCCTCATTCTGTTGTGACTAATATGCGTGACAGTATGTGGGGTAAATTTATGCTTAATGTTGGTGTTAATCAAGTTGTCAGTGTCTGTGAGGGTAATTACGGTTCGATTCTTTATGAGGGTGCAGAACGCTCGCGAATGATTGCCGCCATGAGAGAAGTTATTGTACTTGCAAAAGCGGAAAATGTTAAGCTGGACGAAAAAGCTCTTGAGTACTGGCTCGATGTAATTAAGCCGCTTTCGCCTGAAGGTATGCCTTCTATGCGTCAGGATCTTTTGCAAGGGCGAAAAACTGAAGTTGAGCTTTTTGCGGGAACTGTTGTTAAGCTTGGAAAAAAACACGGCATTCCAACGCCGGTAAATGATGCTCTTTTAGAAGAAATTTTAGCACTTGAGAAAGATTTTTGAGTTTTTAATATAATTATTGTGGAATTTTTTTTAGAAAAAGCAGATAAATTTTTTTAATAAATCAATAACAAATCTTTGTAAAGATTTTATAAAAGTATAAAAGGGGTTGTGTATGTTTAGCATTGGTTGTCATCTTTCTTCTTCAAACGGTTTTGAAGCAATGGGAAAAACGGCTCTGAAAATAGGAGCAAATACGTTCCAATTTTTTACACGAAACCCACGCGGTTCTCAAGCGAAAGACATTGATGCTGAGGATGCTCGAAAATTGTGCAATATTTTAACGGAGCACAACTTTGCAAAACTTGTTGCTCATGCACCGTATACATTAAATCCTGCTTCATCAAGGCCGGAAGTGAGGGAGTTTGCAAAAATAACGATGAAAAATGACCTGGAGCGTATGGAATATGTGCCGGGAAATTATTATAACTTTCATCCGGGCTCACATACGGGTCTTGGTGTTGAACAAGGCATTGAGCATATTATCACTTTACTAAATTTGATTATAACTGAAGAACAAAAAACAATTGTGCTCCTTGAAGGTATGGCTGGGAAAGGTAGTGAAATAGGCTCTAAGTTTGAAGAGTTAGCAGAGATTATCGACGGTGTGAAACTAAAGCATAAAATTGGTGTATGCTTGGATACGTGTCATTTGTGGGAAGCCGGCTACGATATTAAAAATAATTTAGACAGTGTTTTAGATGACTTCGATAAAACAGTTGGACTTGAAAAATTGTACGCTATTCATTTAAATGACAGTAAAAACGAACTTGGTGCGTCAAAAGACCGGCACGAAAAAATAGGCGAAGGGAATATTGGGCTGGATGCTATTATTAGAATTATTAATCATGAAAAATTACGCAACTTGCCTTTTAATTTAGAGACGCCAAATGAGCTTGACGGTTACGAAAAAGAAATATATTTGTTGAAGAATGCAAGACAATCGTATTAATTCGTTGTGATACTCCTTAATTATTTTTTCATATACTAAAGGAATAATTATATCATTAAAAGCTAAATCAATGATTCTTCCCGGTATTTTGACAGTTTCTATTCAGCAAAATCGACAAAACCAACATCAAAAAAATTTGACTATGTTTTTTATCTTTTTTATATTTTAATAGTCTTGATATATTCAAACATTCGTTATGAATTGAATATTTTATAAAATGAATTTTGGTTTAAAGTTTACATAAGAAATAACAATCATGCAAAAAGAAAACAAAAATCGCTTTACAAAGAAAATTTTTACTGCAAGACTTTTTTTAACGACCTGCTCTTTTTAATTACTCATGTGCCGGACATTTCAAAAGCTATGAAAAATGCGAATTTAGGCGAGCAATTTATGGAAAAAATTATGACAGTTGTAACAGCAGTAAACGGTTGTGTGTATTGTTCGTGGTTCCATGCAAAACAAGCGGCACAATCCGGTATCAGTCAAGAGGAAATTACCAATATGCTAAAGCTCCAGTTTTCTACCGA
>JAAYNH010000070.1 GCA_012520945.1 Treponema sp.
ATTTTTACAACACGTGTACTTGGTTATGTTAATGCACCTGCTTTTTTTCAAAGAGTAGTGGAAAAGTCATGGAATGCAAAAGTTGATTATTCATCTTATGAAAACAGATGTCGTCAAATTTCAAAAATTGTTGGAGATGCCGGTATTGAATATACAAAACCTGAAGGAGCTTTTTACTTGTGGTGCAAAGTTCCGGCAAAAATAAATCAAAGTTTAAATACAATTGGTGATGATTTTGAATTTACAGAACATTTAAAAAAATATAATATTTTAGCGGCACCAGGAACAGGTTTTGGTTGCAGTGGGTACTTTCGAATTGCATACTGTGTTGCTGAAAGCACAATTTTAGCTTCTGCAAATGCTTTTAAACAAGCTATGAAAAGTTGGAAATAATGATTTTTAGTTTATGTTATAAATAAATTTTATGGAGGGAAAATGAAAATATTGATGATAAGTGCTGAAGTGGTTCCTTTTGCAAAAACGGGCGGTTTGGCAGATGCAGTTTCTGCACTTTCTATTGCTTTAGAAAAAGCTGGTCATGATGTAAAGATTATTATGCCCAGATATTATAAAATTGACCGTAAAAAGCTTACAAAATTAGATGGGCCTCTTGGCATTCCTTTTAATTATAATGAAACATGGAGTGCTGTTTATACAACTACATTACCTGGAAGTAATTCTTTACCTGTATATTTCATTGATCACGAACAAAGTTTTGGTCGTGAAGGAGTATACGGAAATCCACTAGAACCTGATTTTCATGATAATGTAAGTCGTTTTTCCATTTTGTGTAATAGTGCTTTTCAACTATGTCACAAACTTAATTGGTATCCTGAAATAATACATTCACATGATTGGTCAGCATCTCTTGCAAATGTGTTATTAAAATTCAATCAAAGATGGAAGCCTGAATTTGCTCATACTGCTAGCATTTTAACAATTCATAATTTAGGTTATCAAGGAAATTATGATAAGATTAATTATCCTAAAACAGGTCTTGATTGGATAAATTATCATACCTCCGGTTTTGAAGATTATGGCAGAATGAATTTTTTAAAAGCAGGTTTAATTTCAAGCGATATCCTAACAACTGTTTCTCCGACATATGCTGAAGAAATACAAACATTTGAAGGAGGCTTTGGTTTAGATGGAATTTTACGTTACAGAAATAAAAGACTTTTTGGTATTTTAAACGGTGTTGATACTGAATATTGGAATCCGGAAAAAGATAAACGTATTAAACAAAATTATACAGTAAAGAGTATTAATAAAAAAATGATAAATAAAAAGTTCTTGCAAGAAAAAATGGGTCTGGAAGTAAATGAAAACATTCCTGTAATTGGAATTATAACTAGACTTGTTGCACAAAAAGGTATTGCAGAACTTTTTGCACCAACATATGGTAGTGCATATAATATATGTGCAAGTATGAATGTACAAATGGTTGTCTTAGGCTCCGGTGAAACTTGGTGTGAAGATGAAATACGAAATCTTCAAGCCAAACTACCAAACTTCCGTGCATATATTGGATATGATGAAGATTTAAGTCATCAAATTGAAGCCGGCAGTGATTTTTTTCTTATGCCATCAAAGTACGAGCCATGTGGACTTAATCAAATGTATTCTCTTTTATACGGAACATTACCAATTGTTAGGCGAACAGGTGGCTTGGCAGATACTGTCCAACAATATTGTGAAAAAACGGGTGAGGGGACAGGCTTTTTATTTGACAACCTTACTCCACAATCTATTTATGATACAGTAGGTTGGGCGGTATATGCTTGGTATAACAAACGTGAACATATTGAACAAATGAAGATACGTGGTATGAAAAAAGATTTTACGTGGGATAAGTCTGCGAAAGAATATAAAGATGTATACAAATTTGCACTAAAAAATATATGTTATTAAATTTTTACTTTATTAATCATTAAACAAAAAAAAATCCGTTGACTAATAAATTATAAGCCAACGGATTTTTAGTTATAAAAACTAACTTTGCATGATGGGATTTATTTAGCATCAACAGTATTGTCAACTGTGATTGACTTTAAGTCAGATTTATTCAAAATAATAATCATACCGTTATATTTTGTAACAGAAACTGTATTATCATTAATTAAAATAGGAGTTTGTTGCAAAACAACTTCATTTGTTTTAGCTAAAAGTTTCATATCTTTATTATATTTTCCAACAACCCAATTTGTATTATCTTTAATAATACAATAGTAAAGACCTGCATCTTCAACTAAAACCGATAAAGGAGAAACAATTTCTTCACTTTCAATTTGTATTTCCATGTTATTTTGATCCAGTGATACTAATTTAATTGCTTGATTTGAATTAGGATCTACAATTGTTTTTCCGGCAATTGCTACAAAGGAATTTCCTGTATTATAAACTGTTCTGTTACGAATTACAGTTACAGGAGATGTTTTAACAATATCACCGTTATCCGCATTTATTTTTACTAATGTTGAAAGAATTTCGGCCATATCTGTAATGCCACTGTTAAGTTTCAAGCCATATGCGGTTTTCATGCTTTCGGATTTTTTTGCATCTGCTAAATTTTGTTGTTGGTCTTTTGCAATCTCCGTTCTTTCCGTTTGTGCTTCTAAACGTTTTTTATCAGATTCCGCTTGTTCTTCTGTGGCTTTTTTTGTTAACTCATCTGCTTTTTCAGTCTTTTCTTTTGCTACAGTTTTAGATTCCTCAGCCTTTTTTTCAGCTTCTTGTGCTGTTTTTTCAGCATCTTTAGCTTTTTGTTGTGCAGCTATATCATCAGGATTTTCTTGGGCAACTTTTTTAGCTTCCTCAGCTTCTTTTCTTGCAACTTGTTGCTTTTGTGTATCTTCTTGAGCTTTTTTAGATGCTTCATCAGCTTCTTTTTTAGCTGTTGTTGCGGCTTTTTGTGCATCTTGAGCTTTTTTATTAGCAATATCGGCTTCACGTTCCTTAATATCTACCATTTCTTTGCGAGTATCAACGCTACGATCTTCTTCTTCACGCATATTATCTATAACTTTTTTGTCAGAAATAACACTCGTGTCTATTGTACCAAGTCCGGCACCCGGATCTGAAATAGGAATCACTATTTGAGTTTTACCGGGCCAGTCTTGATAATTTGTTGAAAGGCCAACAATATCTTTTTTCAAATGTTTTGTAACAATTTCTTTATATCTTTTATTAAATGTTTCAATATTTCCACGATAAACGGCATTATAAACGGTAACATAAGTTGCAATTGTATTTGCATCTGCTTCAGAATAATCCCATGCAGTTTCCAAATATGCACTAATAATGCGACGTAAATTCACAATATGATCAACTCCTGCATTTGGAGTAAGCACAAGAATATCAGCATTCAAACCTTCTTTTGTTGTAGGATCAATAGCACGAATTACCGTGTATTTTCCATCCGTTGTTTCACCTTGTATTTTGCCTTTATTACGTCTTGCGGCACTGTGACCGATATTTTTAATTTCCTCAATTGTATTGATAATTTTATGTGGACCGGTATAGTTAATAAAAACGATAGGGTCTTTACCTACGGATTTTATTTCCTGTTCATCAACTTCAACAGCAAAAGTATTAACAACAAAAAACAAAAGTATAATGCAAGCAAGTAATAATAAACGGGTAATTTTTTTCATGTTTCCTCCAAAGACATAATTATCGAATTATATCAATTTAATTATAACAGATTTATATTTGTAACGCAATCAATTTTTTTAAGGTTTTTTGGGCATAATCTTTAATATTTGAATCAAAATATCGAGAATTAAGCCTGGAAAGAATTGATTTTCCTTTTGAAAAAATTGCAGGCTTTCCCATAACTTTACAAATACTAAAAACCGCATCACAAAGAGGTATTAAATTTTGTCTATTATATCTTGCTTTTCTTTGAACTATTTCATCAAGTGCAGTTAATATTGTTCCATCATAATCGAAACCATGTTTTTCAATTGATTTGAGTGCTGTCAAAATTAATGTTACATCTGTTTCTTGACGTAAAATTTGGGCAAACATATATGAAAAATTTGTACATCCGGTTTCGCCTAAGAGTTCAATAATTGAGTTACGATAATCAATAGGGAAGTCATTTTCTAAAGTATATCGCTCTTTTATATCTTTAATATAATATGAAGAAAGTTCTTGAATTTTTGCATTTATTACAGTTATATAGTCTGTTTCTGCACTACCAAAGTTACCGATTTTATATAAATTAATTAATTCAAAAGTTTCATATGCATATATATTTTTACCAAGCCAGTTTTTTGAATAATTGCGTGGTGTTTTTATAACAGATTTAGTATTTTTTGTATAATAATTTCGTAATGAAAAAGATGAAACAATCCAATTTTCATTAAATTCCAGTATGTTACCCCAAGGTGTGTATGCATAAAAATTTTTTTCATTTAAGTTTGATTGAAAATCTAAAGTGCCATTAAATTTTAATGAAGCAATAGATTTTTTTCCGACAAAAGTTACAGTATTTGAAGATATTATTGTAGTTAATTTTTCGTCTTTAATTAAATTAAAATCTTCAATATAATATTTCCATAAAATATTTTCCGGTTTTTCAATACCTAAATTAAATGATACACAAACACAATTATTCATTAATACAAATGCATTTGTATTATCAACTGCAAAAACAATCGGTATACCTAAATTTAATTGCATTGTCCATAGCGAAACAGCCGTATCATTTTTTACCGAGCATAAACCCATGTTGCCATTTAAAAAGCCAAGCAAAACACCAAAATTTGTTTCAAGAGCACAGTTAACAATTCCGGTAAAAATAATTTCTTCCATTATTTTTCCATAAGGAGAAATTCGTAAGGCAGTAGAACAGTTATTTACTTTTTTTTCCATAAAGAAAAGTAAACTGCCGTCAGGTAACTCTTGTAAAGGAATATTTGATGAATCATCAGTAAAAATAGTAAAACGCGTTTTTCCATTTAAACCATAACAAGATAAAGAATTTTTACCTGTAATAAAAACTCTACCATCACGACCACATTTTGGAGCAGTTGTAACAATTTCCGGTGTTTCAATTTTCCAAAGCAAAAAACCGTTAGGATTTAAAAAATTCAATTGATTTTCATCAGAAATAAAATAAACAAAATCATCTTTTGTAACACTAATATGTTTAGATGGATTACCGCGAAAAGATTTTTGCCAATAAATTTTTCCGTCTCCCGTTATGCTTGCAATGGAGCGTCCATCTAAAACAACACAAAAACCATAACTTGAATAAACAGGTTCACCTATTACCGAACCACCAAGAACAGTTTGCCATTTCGGTTCAAGTTCATCTAAATTAATAAAATTATTTTCAATTTCAGCAAAAAGCAAAAAATTAACAAGCAAAAATATAGAAATAAATAATTTATTTTTTTTATAATAATAATTCAAAATTAAAATCTTCCTTATATTTAATTATGGAGGTAAACTTTAATTTTTATTATAAAATAATGGAGACAAATTTTCTACATATATTTTCTGTATGTATAATTTATTATTTATTTACCACATTCATCATGATGGCGATGTTCATGACAAATAGAACCTGTCGATTTTAATTTTCCTTGTAAATATGCTTCAACTGCATCTTTGGATTTGCTTTTTGCCCCAACTACAACTTCTACATTTCTATTATTAAAAATATCAATTGCTCCGCCACCCATTCCTCCACTAATTATAACATTTACACCTAAATCAGCAAGAAAATTTGGCAAAAAGCCGGGTTTATGTCCGGGATTTGCAATTGTTTCACTGTCAACTATTTTATTATTTTCAGTATTAAAAATCATAAAATTTTTACAATGTCCAAAATGTTCTGCAACCATTTCATTATCAGTTGCTACAGCAATTTTCATCATTTTATTATCCTCCTAATAATGATGTTTATTATTCAAAAAAATATTTTATTGTTTGCTCATAAATTTCTTTAACTTTAATTCCTGCAGGACATTTAATATCAACAATGGTTTGACCACTATTAATTGCTTTTACTGCTAGGGAGTCGAAAGGAATTTCACCAACAAACTTTATATTGTTTTTTTGACAATATTCTTTAATTTTATATGAATTATTTTTATTTATATCATATTTATTAATACATACAGCAATTCTTATTCCAAATTTTACTGAAGTATTTATAATTCTTTCCATATCATTTATTCCGGATATTGTTGGTTCAGCTACTATTAAAACCATATCGACACCGTTTAACGATGCAATAACAGGACAACCGATTCCCGGCGATCCGTCAATTATAGAAAATTTCGTGTCAACAGTAACTGTTTTTAATTGCTTTTTTACTTCAGTTACAAGTAATCCCGATGTACCACTGCCCATTTTTAACTGAGCAGTTGAAAAAACTTTTTTATTGTCGTCGTTATATAAATTTAATTCTCCGTCAATATTCGGTTTCATTTTAATTGCATTTACAGGGCAAACATATTCACAAACACTGCAACCTTCACATGCATAAAGGTTTATTTTATAACCATTATCTATTGATATGGCATCAAAACGACAGTTTTTTCTACATTGATCACAATGAATACATATATGTTGATTTATTACTGCTTTGTGTAAACCATAATAGTCCGTTTTTTTAGGTTCAATATTCCAGTTAGTTACTAAATGTAAATTAGGTGCATCAACATCACAATCTGCATATGATTTAGTTTCTGAAAGTTTTATAAATGCACCGGCGATTGTTGTTTTTCCAGTACCGCCTTTACCACTAAGAATTAATAACTGTTTCATTTTTTCACCTCATTTATTAGCGAATTAAGAAGTGATAAAAATATTTCTTTGTATTTTTTATTTTTATTTACTGCAATTTCTGCATTTGAATTTATTATTCCAAGTTCATTATCAAATGGAATTTGGGCTAATATCCGTATATTATTATCAATACAAAACTTTTCAGCCGGATTTTCCTGTTTTAAGCATTTATTTAGAACAACACCAAAAGGCTTATTAAATAATTTAACTAAATTATTTACCATATTTAAATTGTGAACACCAAATATTGTTGGTTCTGCAACAAGAATACAGTAATCTGCTTCTTTAATGCTTTCCATTACAATACACGAACTTCCCGGTGGACAATCAATAATTGTAAGTTCATTTTTTTGTAAATTTTCTTCACTTAATAAGTTTTTAATTATGGGTATACCGGACGGTTCTCCAATATTTAGCATTCCTGAAAATATAGAAATATTATTTGAAATTCCTTTATTTATTTTACCAATAGTTCTATCTTTTTCAGTTAAAGCTTTTTGAGGACAAACTAATACACAACCGCCACATGAATGACAAATCTCATCAAAAATAATTAATTTATTACCAATATAGGCAAGGGCATTATATTTACAAAAATCAACACATTTTCTGCAACCGTTACATAATTCTTTATCAATTTTTGGAACTTTTACATTAACATTTTCTTCCTGAAAAATTTTTGGTTTAAAAAATAGATGTCCATTCGGTTCTTCAACATCACAATCTAAATATGTTGCCTTTTCAGCTACAGAAGATAAATTTACAGCAATAAATGTTTTCCCTGTGCCTCCTTTGCCACTAAGAACTGCTATTTTCATATTAATTTTGTCCATAATTGTGAAAGCCTGCGTGAATTTCTGTAAGCAACGATAACTTTCCATTAATAAAAAAATCAATATTATCTTTTACATTTCCCGGTTCTGTTCTATAAATTTTAATTTCTGTCGTCTTAAGTACATTAGCTGAATTTTCTCCTAAGCGTGGAGTAAGTAAAACACTTATATTACTATCAACAATTAATTGAGCGGCCTTAACACCTGCTCCTCCTGTAGATGAAGAAGCATTATTTTCTATGAAAATACTTTCTTTAGTATCTATATCATAGATAAGAAAATAAGGGCTTCGTCCAAAAGAAACACAAACATTTGAATCTAATTTTTTTTCATCAACCGGTATTGCAATTTTCATAATTATCCTCCAAAAAATTTTGTTTAATTATTCTTGAGTAAAATCAAATTTACGTCCACGTCTATAATTTTTGCGGCAACCACGTCCACAATCTTTACCTGTTGTACCTTCACAAAGTTTATATTCTCCACCGTTAATTAAAAGAATTTTTCCATTGACTAATGAATCAGCTAATTTTTTTCTAGCTTCATTATATATTCCCTGAACTGTACTTCGAGCAACATTCATTTGCTTAGCACATTCTTCTTGATTAAAATTTTCCAAGTCAATAAGTCTAATCGTTTCATATTCATCTACGGTCATTAATATTGAATTGTTTTCATCTAAAGACAAATCTAATGGTCCATATTTATTATTTTCCGGCAAACAACAAACTTTTCTCCATTTCATGGGTCTCGCCATAAAAATCCTCCATATAAAACAGCTCAGGTGAGGGGATAACAAAATATTTATGTTATCCCGGATGTAAATTATAAATCTTCCAACTGTTTATTAATACTTTCTAGATGTTCTTGTAACATATGTTTTTTTTCTTGAAGAATATCTTTTTGTGTTTTTGAAGATGATATTTCACCGTTTCTCCAATAACCGCGTCTAAAACCTCTTCTGCAACCAAAATTAAATTCTGTTTTTTGATTTGTTTTATCATCAGTTGAACATTTTCCAAAACCTCTACCTGTCATTGCACCTAGTCCATTTGGACCTTTTCCGTCTCTGTTTGGCATTTTAACCTCCAAAAAATATACTAGTTTGCAAAAAAGCAAACAGTAAAAAAATAATTTATAAAACGTTTATAGCATATGCCATTAACTTAAGTATAATCATATTTTTGACATATGTCAATAACTATTTTTTTTATTACAATAATTAAAAATATTATATCATTATTTTTAAAAATCATATATTATATGATATATGGAAACACAATTTTTGAAAATGTCAGATGGGCAAAATATTGCTTTACATTCTTGGTTGCCGAACTGTTCAAAAGAAAAAATAAAAAAAATAATTATTATTAGTCATGGTATGGCTGAAAGTGCAACACGATATTCTGATTTTGCTGAATATCTTAATAAAAAAGGATATGCTGTTTTTGCACATGATCATAGAGGGCATGGTGAAACTGCCGGCACAGTAGAAAACTTAGGTTTTTTAGCCGAAGAAAACGGATTTAAAAGAGTTGTTGCCGATTTAGTTGGTATAGTAGATTATGTTACCGATAGTTTTCCGGCTAGAAAAATTATTTTGCTTGGTCATTCATTTGGTTCTTTCATTGCACAATCTTACATTGAGTATTTTGGAAATGATATTAATGCATGTATATTATCCGGAACAGCAGGTCCTCGATTTGGATTAGGTTCACTACTTAAGGGTATAGCAAGTGTTATGTGCTTAATCTTTGGAAAAAAATCCAAAGGTAGATTTTTAACTTTATTAACTATAGGACCTTATAATAATAAAATCCCCAAAAAAGAAAAAACTCCAACTTCATGGCTTTCACGTGATGCTCAATATTTAAATAAATCTTATAATGGACCATATTATGGTTTTATTTGTACGAATGCATTTTTTAAGGATTTAGGAACCGGTTTGTCTATCATTCATAAGAAAAAAAATCTTAAAAAAATTCCTAAAAAATTACCTATTCTTTTTATTACAGGCACACAGGATCCTGTTGGAAGTTATACAAAAACTGTTAAAAAATTAGCTAATATTTATCGGAAAATAGGTATAAAAAATATTACAGAAATTTATTACGATGGTGCAAGACATGAACCGATAAATGAAATTAATAGAGCTGAAGTTTATGAAGATATTTTTAATTGGATAGAACAAAGAACATAAAAATAACACTGTTGTTAATTATTTTTAACTTATTTATTATGTATTGAATTTATTAGCTTTTTTTATTAAAATAAAGACACTTATTATGTTAGTCAGATATTCATCAAATGAGAATGGAAAACTTGTAAAAAAAGCAATAATATATACAAAGAAAGAACACTCCATTTCAAATAGCTTAATAGATACAAATGCCTTAAAGATTATCAGTCAACTTCGTGCTTTTGGACACGATGCATATATTGTCGGTGGGGCAGTGCGTGATTTACTTTGCAACAAAATACCAAAAGATTTTGATATTGTAACAGATGCAACTCCAAGTAAAATAAGAAAAATTTTTAGAAACTCACGAATCATAGGAAGACGTTTCCGTCTCGTGCATATTTATTTTGACGATATTATTTTTGAAGTCAGTACTTTTCGTTCAACAATTAACGGCTCAATTGGAAACAGTTTTGGTTCTATTGAGGAAGATGTTAAACGTCGCGATTTTACACTAAATGCACTTTATTATGATCCGTTAAAGAAACAAATCATTGATTATGTAGGTGGCATGAAAGACATAAAGAAAAATGTTATAAAACCTGTGATTCCATTAAATCAGATTTTTACAGAAGATCCTGTTCGTATGTTAAGGGCTGTTAAATATGCTGTTTCAACCGGATTTAAAATGCCATTAGCATTAAAAAGAAAAATTAAAAAAAATGCACATCTATTATCACCGATTTCAGCTTCAAGATTAACGGAAGAAATGTTAAAAATTTTAAATTCCGGTTATGCATATGAAATTACATATCGCTCATTAGAAACGAATTTATTTATGCATTTACAACCTTCAGCTACAACATTAATATTTGATAATAAAGAATTTGAAACAAATTATTTAAATAGACTAAAAGAACTTGATGCACTTCATTTTATTAATCCGGAAGCTCGTCTTGGAGAAAAACTTTTTTATATTATATATGACTTTGCATTAAATTTAACAGATTGGGAAAGAGAATTACAAGCTGAAAAAATAGATGTTACTGACCTTTATAAAAAAACATGGAAAGAGTGTAGACATTTTCTATTACCAATGAATCCACAAAGAACAGAATTAGATTATGCTGTAAATCTTGTATTAAAAAAAATCGGTTTTCCTGCATTTCAAAAGAAAAAGCGTAAAAAAACAGTAAATATAAAATAAGGATAGTAGGTAGGTTAAAAAAGAATATTTAATAATTTACTTTGGTAGACAGAATATACATTATTAAGAGTAGTATATATTTTTATTATTTAATATTATTTAATATTCGTTCATATGTCCACTTACTAATTTCTTTAGTATAATTATAGTTTTCGTCCTTAGACTTTATATAATATTTATCATTTACTTTATAAATGATAATATCTTCTATTTCTAAAACAACTTTTGCATTGTCAGGCATTCTAGTAATATCAATACTTTGATAACTTAAATTATCTTTAAATATATATGGTTCAACCCAAAAACGCGGTGAGGTTTCAATAAAAGTATATAAATCACTTTCTATTGAATATAATTCACTTGTATTAGTATTAAAAAAATATTGGCGATTTCCCAAATCATTTATATTGCCAAATAAAAAAGTGGAGTTATTTATTTTTAGCTGATAACAACTTTCACTAAAAAAATTATGAAAGTTTTTTGACGAAAAAGAAAAGTTGTCTGAAATTTTATACATCTTATGAGGTTTTCTAAGATACTGAAGAAACGTATTAATTTTAATATTATCTAATGGAAAAATAATTGGTTCAATATTTTGTTCAATAAATGTACCAATATTATCTTTTGTATTTAAAATAAGAATTTCATTTTCTTTATCAATTGTCTTATTATGTATTTCAATATTTATGATATTTTCTTTTGTATTTAACAGGTACATTTTAAGAATATTATTTTTGTTTTGTGTTTCAAGTTCACGTGAAAAAATAAAAAAACTTAAAATATAAATTATAAATAAGAGAAAATTTATTATGTGTAAAATAAATATTTTATTTTTCATTTTTCATTTTTATTTTTAACAATTCATCTTTTTTTGCAATCCATAGTAATGAATTTGCAATATTTTCTATGTTAATTAAACTGTCTGTATATTCAAGCATTCTTGAACAAGCATAAACATCAGTTGAAATAACAAAACGTGTTTCCTCTCCCCTTGCCTTTTGTTTTGAAAATCTTACGGTATAAGGAAATTTATTCATTGAATTATCATATGTAATTGGTTTTAAATATTTTTCAAACGGAGATGCATTAATAAAATTATTCTCAAAAGATATTGTCCAAGATTTTTCAGAAGATTCATTAACAATTTTTGTTTCATATATTTTATTATCCCAAATGATTGGACTTGTCCAAAATGCAACAGAAGAGTTATCTTGTAAAATCCAAAATGGATAATCTATATATTGATTTAAATCATTTTGGGGACTTTGCATTGTTAATGAAAAACATTTTTCATCAAGAATAATTTTTTCATCAAGAATAATATTCCAATGCTTTAATAAATTAGAAAAATAATTTTGAGTATCTAGATTTTTTGAAATTTTCCAATCTCCATAAATATCTACATCAAAAGGACTTGTTGTAAAAAATGCACAACCGTTATCTTGCATAAAATTCTCAATATTAATACAGTCTGTTTGAGTTAAATATGTTGAACCTAAAAGTAATAAAGGAACTGAATGTAAAATTTCAAAACTGTTTTGAAGTTCAATGCATTTAAATCCAAGTGAATCTAAACTAGGTATCAAGTATGGATAATCATTTTCTAACGATAATGCATTACCAACAAATATTTGTAATGCATTAAATTTATCTGTTGCAAAATATTCAAGCTGAACAGCAATATCATATTCAATTGTATCACAATTTAATACAAAAGGAATTACTTCCGTTTTATTTTCATATTCTAAAATAATTGCAGAAATAGCATCAATTGTTATTGTTTTATTTTTTTTGTTTACTTGAATTTTTTGAGGATAAATACCAAAACTTTCTAATTTTTTTTTGATTTTCATATTATTATCTGTATTAATAATTTCAAAAAAAATATTGTCTTTGATTTTTTTTATATCGACATAATTTAATAAATATTCTTGAACATTAATAATATCATTAAAAATATTATGTAAGTTTTCACTTTTATAATATGTAATATGTAGTGCACTTGGAATTTCAGATAAAATTGTTTTTGAATATTCACTTAAAGAATATTTTTTTTGTTTTGTTAAATCAATTGTTAAAAAAAATCTTGTCGAATTTAATAATAATAATATGCATGTCATTAATGTAATGAAATATATTTTACTTTTTGTTTTATTATATTTAAAAAAATGTTTTAATGAAAGTAAAACAAAAATTAAACTAAATATAATATAAAAAAATAAATCACGTGTGTCTAAAATTCCTTTTGATGCTTTATTAAAATGGTAACTAAATGAAAAATAATTAATAAGTTTTAAAAAATTTATAGGTAAATTTATGTATAATGTTATTATATTTAAAAATGAAATTATAAAAAGACTAATAGATGATATTAAGAAAGCAGTTGCAGAATTTTTACATTTTAATGAAATATAAATACAAAAACTAATTTCACATAAAGAAAATAAAATAATTAATAATGCTGATGTAAAAATTATTGAATTTTCTAAAGCAGAAAAAATACTTATAAAAAAAGGTAGAATTAAAAATAAAAAATAACAAAAAAAGGATGCAAAAATTTTTGATAAAATCAAAATAATCTTTGGAATTGGTAATGTCATTGGTATATCTTTTTCAAATTGCCAAAGTTGCATTGTTAAAGCAGGTATAATTAAAATTGAAATAGTTGGTATTGAAGTAAAAATATTTTCAGATTTTATAAATAATGTGAAAAAACAAAATATTATAAAAGCAATATATAAAAATGGAGAAATAATAAATTGTTTTAATTCTTTTTTTAAACAAATATAAAACAAATTCATTTAGCACTCCTCTGTTTTATACTGTTAAAATTTTCTGTAATTTTTAAAAAAGCTTGTTCTAAATTTTGACATTTTGTTTTTTCACAAAGATTTGAAATAGTATCTTGTTCTAAAATTTTTCCATTATGAATAATTATTACATCATCACATATATTTTCAATTTCACTCATAATGTGAGAAGAAAAAATTATAGTTTTATTTTTTGCATTTTCAAAAATTATTTTTTTAATTTGTTGATTTTGTTTAGCATCAAGTCCATCTGTTGCTTCATCTAAAATTAATACTTTTGGATTATGTAAAATTGCTTGTGCAAATGCTAATCGTTGTCTGTATCCTTTTGAAAGTGTTGAAATTTTTTTTTGTAATACTTCCTCTAATGAACATTTGTTAGAAATTTTTTCTATATTTTTTGTGTCAATATCACGAACATTACAAACAAATTTTAAAAAATCCTTACAAGAAAAGTTTTCATAAAATAAAGGATTTTCACTAACATAACCAACTATTTTTTTTGCTTCAATTGGATTTTCTATACAATCAATATTATCAATAAAAACTTTTCCATCCGTTGGATAACTTAGTGTTGCTAAAATTTTTAAAATAGTTGATTTACCTGCTCCATTTACACCGAGTAATCCTGTAATTTTTCCGGAATGAATTTTAAAACTTGCATTATCAACAGCAATAAAGTTTTTGTATTTTTTTGTCATTGAAATAAGTTCAATCATTTTATAACCTCAAAATTAACATTTACTTTTATGACAATTAATCTTCATAAGGTATTTCAAAAATCATTCTATCTTTTGTTAAAACAGTTTTGGGAAAAATACTTTGTGCTTCTTTCAAAAGATTTTTTAATTCATAATCTGTATAGCGAGGACTATAATGTATTAATCCCATTTTTTTTACATTTGCATCTCTAGCAACAGTAGCTGCTTGAATTGATGTCATGTGTTTTTTTTCCTTTGCTTGTTCCTCAAATTCATTTGAAAACATTCCTTCACAAATTAATAGATCCGAACCTTGAACTTCTTTTGCAATTGACGGTAAATACATTGTATCAGTAACATAGCTAAATTTTCTGCCCGAGCGTTTCTCTCCCATAACTTGTTCAGGTTTTACAATAGTTCCATCACTTGATTCAACTTCATTACCTGCTTGAAGTTTTGACCAAAGAGGTCCACATGGAACATTGAGTGCCAATGCTTTTTCAGGAAAAAATTGTCCGGGTCTGTCTAATTCTTCCAGCGTATATCCAACACAAATTTTTGTATGTTGCAAAGGAAAAGCACGAATATAAAATCCATCTCCTTCATGACATATGCATGGAGCAGTGATTTCTTTAACAATTACCGGATAATTTATATACATATCTAAAACTTTACGAGAGCTTTCAATATATTCTGCAATTTTAGGCGGTCCATAAATATAAAGCGGTTCATCTCTTTCAACTTGACTTGAAAGCATCATTAATCCGGGTATTCCTGTAACATGATCTGCATGAGTATGACTTATAAAAATTGCATTAATTTTTTTCCATTTTAAATTTAATCTACGTAAAGAAACTTGTGTGCCTTCACCGCCGTCAAATAAAAATAACTCCCCTTCTCGTCGTAACAAAACTGATGTTAAGTGCCTGTATGGAAGAGGCATCATTCCTCCACAACCTAAAATAAAGGCTTCCATATTCATAATCTACCTGCCAATATCTTTTTAATTTTTTTATGATAAAAGTTTCTTAAATTTTCCAAAAAAACAAAACATACATAAATAGGTGAACAAATAAAATCTACAGAACCAATTCTGTGAATAATTTTACCGCCAAATCCTGTTTTAAATTTATATAAACCATGCATTGGATGTTTTTCATCATCTGTTGGTGGAATGCCATAAAAATCATAAACTTTACTGCCAAAATTTTTAGCATCTAAAATTGCATTCCATTGCAAAAGATAAGTTGGCATTAAATTACGTTTTTTATTGCTTGAGGCACCATAAAGATAAACTGCTTCTGTTTTACTAAATAATGTAATAATAGAAGCTAATTTTTCTCCTTCATGACTGGCTATGTATAAATTGATTTTTATGTCATTTTGATTTTTAGATAATTCCATTAATGACTTATAATAATTTTTTGAATGAAGTGCAATTCCATCGCGCTTAGATGTTTCATTATAAAGTTCATAAAAAATATCCATATCATTAATACTACCTTTAAAAACTTCTACACCTTTTTTTCTTGCAAGATTAATATTATATCTCCATTTACTTTTCATATTTGCTAATATTGTATCTTCATCTTGAGTAATGTTAAGTAAAACTGTATCTGAAGGTTGAATATCTGTTTGTGTTTTTTTTAATGTAGAAACTTTTCTTATATTTTTTTGAGCAATAATTTTATCATTAAGATTTTCAAATTCAATTGGTGGGTCCATACGAATACATATTAAATTTTTAGGCAAAATTTTTTTTAATTTTTTGGCAAAAAGATTTAATAGTTTTAAATAATCTTCATACGAAAGAGACAATTCATTTGTAATATCCGGCCCCATTGGAATGTATGCAAAATAAAAAAACTTTGCAATGCGTCTAATTAAAACAGATACGCTTATGCTCACTTTTTTTTCTTGAAAATCAATATTTATATTATCGTTTTTAATAATAAATGAAAAATCAAAAAATTTATATTGCCAATCATGTTTACTTTTAAATGTTGCCCAAAAATCAGTTTGCAAAAAACGACTAATTTTTTCTGAATATTCTTGCAAAGATTTTTTTTCGATTAAAATTAAATCTTCAAAAATCATCAGCTTACTTCGCCATTTTCCGTTTGAGTCATTATAATTTCCTTACCATTTGCAATTAAAGAATTACCGGCAATTTTTACTACTTTATTTACAACTTTAATATTTATACTAAAAAATGTATCTGCATCAATTTCAGTTTCTTTAATTGTATTTGTGTTAGTTCCTTCAAGAACAACCGAAGTACCAGGTTTTGCCCATGGACAATTTAGAATTTCAACGCGATCATTTCCGTCAGCATCTTTATAATCAGCGGCTAAAAGCATACCATGACTTTCAATTCCTCGCATTTTTCTAGGTTTTAAATTATCAACAATAATAACATTTTTTCCAAGTAATTCATCTTCAGTTAAATAAGGAACAAGTCCAGATAAGATAATTCTATCTTTTCCGGAGCCATCATCTAAATGTTCAATATAAAGTTTATCCGCTTCAGGATGTTTTTCAACACTTACAATTTTTGCAACAATTAAATTAATTTTTGAATTAAATATTTCAATTTGTTCTTCTGCAGTTAATAATTTAGTCTCAACTTTCTTTGATTCTTTAATATCTTTTTTTTGAGTTTTTTTATTTATTTTATTTTCTTTTTTTTCAGCTTTTCGTTCAGTTTGACTTCCTGCATATTTTTCACGATATGATTTTGTTAAAGTATCATCTAATGGTTTGAAAACAATTTCAGCATTTGTAACTGTTTCCAATCCTTCAGTTACACCAAGGTTTGACCAATTAAGAGGATTAATATTTCCGACAAATCCTACACGTTTATTTACAGTTTGTTTTCCAAAAAAGGACAATACTTTTGTTGCATACTGAGGCATAAAAGGATGAACCATAATCATTAAATCTTTTATTACATAACATAAATCACGAATAAGACTTGCCGCTTTTTCAGGGTCAGTATTTCGTGTTTTCCATGGTTCACCATCTTGAAATGCTTTATTTGCAATAGAAGAAATTACAAAAATTTCATGAAAAGCATCTTTTAAATTTGCCCATTCAAAATATTCTGTAATTTTTGTTTCATAAGATATAACTTTTTTCCAAAGCTCATCATTTGGTTTACCTTCCGGAATTACTCCATCATAATAACGCGAAACAAAAGTTGTAGTGCGATTAACTAAATTACCAAGATTTCCAATTAATTCGCTGTTAATTTTTTCTTGAAAGTCTTTCCAAGTAAATTGTGTATCTGCCTTTTCCGGACGATTATAGAAAATATAAAATCTCCATGCATCTGCCGGAATACCGGATTCTTTTGCATCGTTACCAAAAACACCTATGCCTTTTGACTTACTAAATTTTCCATCTTCATAATTTAAATATTCCGTACTTGACATATGATATAATTTTGTCCATTGACGACCGGAGCCAATCAAAGTTGACGGGAAAATTACAGTATGAAACGGAATGTTGTCCTTGCCAATAAATTGAAACAAATTAACAGGTTTAGAAGCTGTTTTAGTATCCGTTGCTTCGCTTGGTAACCACCATGCTTTCCAATCTAATTTTTCCGTTGCTTCACTGTCATTTGCAAGTTTATCAGATAATTCTTTTGTAATTGAAATATATCCGATCGGTGCATCAAACCAAACATAAAATACTTTATCTTCAAAACCTTCTTTAGGAACCGGAATACCCCATTTTAAATCGCGTGTGATTGCACGTTGTTGCAAGCCATCACGAATCCATGCCTGTGTCATCTGAATGGCATTTTTAGACCATTGTCCTTCAACACTTGTCTTTTCCATCCACGGGGTATATTCATCTTGAATTGCAGGTAAATCAATATATAAGTGTTTTGTGCTTTTTACTTTAGGTGTATGTGAGCAAGTAGAGCAACGAGGATTTTTTAATTCAGTAGGTTCTAAAAGTTTACCGCAATGTTCACATTGATCACCGCGTGCATCTTCATATCCGCAATGTGGACAAGTACCTAAAACGTATCTGTCTGCTAAAAAACGATCACAATCCGAACAAAATAGTTGTTCAATTGTATTTTCTTTAATATATCCTTTTGCATCTAAATCTTTGAAAATATTTTGAACAATTTCAGTTTGTTGCGGTGTACTTGTTCTTCCAAAATAATCAAAATCAATTCCGAACCATTCATAAATATTTTTATGAATAGCATGATAGTAATCACAAAGTTCACGTGGAGAAATTTTTTCCTCTAAGGCACGCGTTTCAGTAGCAGTTCCATATTCATCCGTTCCGCAAATATACAACGTGTCGTATCCTCTTGAACGACAAAAACGTGCAAAAACATCTGCAGAAAGTACTTGTAATAAATTTCCCAAGTGAGGTATATTATTTACATAAGGTAAAGCAGAGGTAATAAGTCTTCTATTCATAACTTTCATTATAGTTTTTATGCTTACTTTCGTCAATTACAATTAAAATTACAAACTTTTATTTATTTTACGTTTTGATGAAGTATTTTCTTTCGTATGAATGCTCATAAAAAGTGTTTTTTCAACTTCAAAACCAGGTCCAATATCCACATACCAAAAAAATGAAAATGTGGTAGCTTCATATTGTTTTTCATTTATATTTTGTAGATTTCTAGATAAATTAAGCGGTTGAATACAAATTCCCGAGTTTTCGTTTGGTTGAAAATCAAATGTAACATCAGAAATTTTGTCGGAAAGACGTACATATGAAACATTTTTTTGGCGAATAAATATTTGATTAGGACATGCTTGTTCTTTTGCTTCCGAAGCGATTACTTCAATTAATTGTTCTTCAGTCGAATTTCCGGTAAATGAAATATTTGATTCAACAGCAAAATAACCTTGCAAAGGTAAAGGAGAGGCATTTTTTAAAATATATTGTACTTGAACACCATTATCTGAAAAAATAAATTTTTTACGTAAAAAAATAGGTTGTTCAAGTGAGCCGAAAGTAGCATTTGCAATAAGTTGTAATTCTTTACGAGTTCTATCAAATGAATGAACATTATAAACAAGATTTGCAAAAACAACATTTACATTTACTGTATCTTTTTTAAATAAATCAAACTGTTCAGCTTCAATTAAATGGTCAATGAACATTTTTTTTGGATAAAGGTCCTCTACTCCATCTAAATGAGTGATTCTATTCATAACATTTGTATAATTTCGTTGATTATGAAATATATCAAATTCTAAAAGCATACCGCCAACAGTTGTAACAAATGCATTATATTGTAAAAATTTAAATATATATTCAGGAATACCATCTAAGTCTAAGTCTAAACTATGACAAGTTTCAGGTGATTTTAATACTTCGCGAGTGATTTTTTCAGCATTAATTAAAGCCTTATATGCTTTATCGCGAGCAGATTTTGTTGAAACGCCACCTTTACCATCAAAAATATATGGATAATTTTGTTGTGCTTCCCAAATCATTTCACGAGCAAACTTTTTTCTTGGTTTATCACCGCGACATTGATCATTTAACATACATGTGTACATCATGCGAGAATATAATAAATAACTTTCCGGATATGTATAAAAAAAGCTACGAATATTTTCAGTTTTTGCACTTTTAGGATTTGCAACATATGCATTTCCTGCCCACTGCATAATTTCTGAAGATGCATTTGGTGTAATATTTGCTTTAATACGTAAATTCATATTTTTTAAATATGTTTGTGGTGTTGAAAATTCCAACCAATCAATTGTCTGACAAAAATCAAATAATTCTTCAAACCATTTATTTTCAATTAATTGTGCGATATTTTCAGGCGTAAATGAAATACATAAAACAGAATTATTTGACTTTTTAGATAAGGGTTGTATTTTTTTCACAAATTCACTTGGTGTCATTTTAGATTCTGTTATTTTGTCTTTATATTCACTAAAAATTGTCATTGTTTTTCCCAAATCTTCAACAATGAACGGAATATATGCATTATGTATATTATTAATATTTACACTTTGAGCAATCAAACTATTATCTATTAATACATATTCAATTCCACAAGTTTTTAAGCTAGAAATAATGGTAGAGTCCCAAACGCTGTGGATTAATTTAAGCCCGCGTGTTTTTTTTCCGGTGGCTTTACGGATTTCTGTTGTAAGTTTTTCAATCTGTCCAATGCGATCAACAGGTTGAATTAAAGGAAAAAATGGTTCATAAAAACCGCCACCAAGTATTTCAATTTGTTTTCGTGTTGTTAATTCAGTAAGTAATGAAAAAAATTCGGCATGATTTTTATCAAGCCATTCAAAAAAAACACCGGAAAAATAAAAAGAAAATTGAAAATTCGGATGGGAATACAAAAAAGATGCCATCTTTTTGAATGAGAACGAATATATATTTTCAAAATTATCCTGCACCTCAGGATTATAATGACAAGAAATGTCAAAACAGACGGAAACTTTTCCCATTATAATTAAACTCTAATTTATCCTCTGCTAAACATATTAAAGCATAACTTCCAAAATTTAAAGTCTTTTTTTACAATATTTGATGTTTTTGATGAAAAATCAACATTTGGTGTTAGTTTTATTAATCCATTAGGACAAATATCAACACATTTACCACAGCCATTGCATGAAGTTGTAATTACCGCTTTTTCGTCCTCTATATAAATTGCTTCTTGTTCACAAACTTTAACACATGAACCGTATCCAATGCAATTACCTGGAATATTTGTTTCAGAGTCATAAATCATTTTAAATAATGCACAATCTTTTTCGCCTGTAAATTTCATACGTTTTATTTCATTTTTATTTAAAGTTGAATTTTCAATATAAGCTTTATATTCAATAACATTTTTATTATTATTTTTTAAAAATGCTTTTTCCATATTTGAATTTAATGTCATATTTGTTAAATTGTTTTTATTAAAAATAAAGAAAATCCATGAAAAACAAAAAGATGAAAATATTGCTGAAATCAAAATAATGAAAAAGAATAATAAATATTTTAAAATCATAAATTTAAATCTCCTAAATTTAACCATGAAATATCGATTGCAAAAATGGCACATAAAACAACAACGATAGATATAAAAGTTAAACTATCATTATTAAAATCTGCTTTAACATTTGATTTATTAATTCTTTGACGAATTGAATAAATAAATGGAATTAATAAATAGTATGATAAAATAAAACCTAAAACCGTAAAAATCATATTTAAATTTGAAAAAGATTCTGTTACAGATAAAATTACACATGGTACAGTCAAATAAATACTACCATATTTAACAAAATTAAGTTTTTCAGTAATTAAATTTATTAGCACACTTATGGGCATAATAATTATAATAGCGACTAAAGGCATTAAAATCTGTAAACGCAAAGGTAATAGAATTTTTAAAGATATTACGCGGACAATCAATGCAGAAATAATGCATACAATTGTTGTAAATATGCATTCATAAACTATATTAATTTGTAGTTTAGTAGAATTTTGAATACTTTGAGAAATACCTACACCATAAATTAAAACAGCAGAAGAATAAAAACAAAAATAAAAAAGTGTATGCCAAATACTCATTACATTGCTCTCCTGATAATTTCAAATTTTCTGTTAATTAAACTTACAAAAGCTAAAAATAAGGCAAGTAAAATCAAAGCAAATAAAATTGAATTAAAGAAAAAAGAGTTAAAATTATAAAGAACAGGAATTAATTTAAATTCAATAATTCCAAAACGACCGGGAAATGTTAATGTTCCAAATGCAAATAAATCTCTAATGACATAAAAAAATAATGCTAATATTGAAAATAAATAACAATGTTTAAAAGAATATTTAATTCGTCTTGATAAATTTTGAGAAAATATATAATCGGAAGTAAAAAAAACAGAAGGAATTGCAGCTAAGGCTGTTAAATAAATATTAAATCCTAAAGTAAAAGAAATTATCGGTGAATAAAGATTTAATATTTGTTGATATAATAAAACAAATAAAAATAAAAATGCAAAATTTAATGGTTTTGAAAACTCATCGACTCTTAAATTTCTAATTAATGATTGAGATAAAATACTAAAAAAAGTAATAAAATTTACTTCTAATATTAATATCAATCCGTATGCTAAACGTGCAGGAGCAGGAACTAACATTGAAAGGCATGATGCAATATAAATATATATTGGTTTATTATTTTTCATTATTTATCCCCTTTTCTAATTTTGAAATTGTGTTTGACCACCGTTTTAATATAATAGGAGTAACACCAAGTTTTTCTAAACTAACATCTTTTTTTATGCCTATCACCCCTAAACATTTTGTTATAGTTGTTTTGTTATTATGTAAAAATGCTAATGTTAGCGGACCGCAAATTCCTGTAACTCTTATAATATAAATTTTATTGCCTTCATTTTTTGTATCTTTTATATTCCAAGCATAAATTTGATTTCCGTCACTAACTTGATTTATAAAATATCTTTTTTCCAAAGAAAATCTTTGGGGAAAATTTATATTTAAAAAATTTAAAACATTTTTTTCAAATTTTTTTTCATAAAAAGATTTTGTCGGCAAAATTATACATATTGCAAAAATAAATATTAATAAAAGAATACTAAAAAAAACCAATGGATTTCGTATTTTTTCATAAAAAAAATCTGACATTAATTACCTCGTAAAATGTTTTATTTTAATTGTATAAAAAAATGTTTCACACAATTGAATCATCGGTGAACAAATGTTACTACATAAAATTGTAAAAATTATTCCTACCGGAGATGTACCAATACCGGAAATAAAAAAAGCAAATATACCGGATATGATTCCATAAATAATTTTTCCAAAAAGGGTTTGTGGTGTTGTGCCAAACCAATCGATTAAGAAAAAAGCAGAAAAAAGAGTTCCACTTGTCATTAAAGCAAGTAAAATATCGCCTGAAGCAAAATTTCCTCCAAAAAAATTTATTCCAAACAAACGTACTAATAAACCATATACAAATAAAAATATACATGGAATTAATGCATTTATCATATTAAAAGAAATTAAAAATATTGATGATAAAAGAGTTAAACAATTAAAACGAAAAGCAGGTATTATCGAATTAGTATCCCAAAATAAAGTAATATATCCTTCTGGAATTTCAATACCCATAAAACTAAAAATTCTGTTATTAAGCCAGTTTGTAATTTTTAAATCCACAGGTAAAATAGAAAAATTATCATTTTGAAATAAGCCTAAAGCAGGATTTCCACTTTCAATATCAGTTAATGAAATTAAATATGTAGGAAAAGATGATGAATTTAAAAAATAAAGCATAATAATTGTAAAGACAACAGGATTTATCCATGAATAAAAAGCACCTCCAAAAATATATTTTACAAAAATTAATGTTAAAAAAATTGTAAAAAATGCAATAAATACAGGATAATTTTTGGGGATAAACATACCAATAATTAAACCTTGAACAATAAATACGGGATTTTGCCACAAAGTTTTTTTTCTAAATGAATTATGTAAAAGTTCTGCAACTGTTGATGCTAATATGGAAATAAAAATTAAAATTAATGATTCAAAACTTTTTGTCATAAAAAGCATTAAAATTTGTGGAGATAAAATTGCGATAATAGAAATTGTTATCGTATTTAATGATGGAACTAAATATGTAAATGGTGCAAGTGTTGTATTAAAAAATCTATTTTTCATTTTTTAGTTTTTCCTTAATTAATTTAATTTTTTGAAACAATGGAATTCTTGAAGGACAAACTGTATTGCACAAAATGCATTCAGAGCATTGAAAAACAGTATTCAAAAAATTTCCTGATATAATATTTTGAGGTTGAAGTTTTTCAGGACAAATACTTTGACATCTTCCACAACGAATGCAATCATTAACAGTTTGATTTGGAAAACCTCTTTTGCTCACTAATCTAATAGCTTTAACATATTTTGTTATTGGTGTTGAAAAATCTGTAATGGAAATTCCTTTTAATAAACCGTTTATAATTACCTTTTCAGGTTCTTCAATTAAACCACCACATTCAACAATAATATTTTTTAATTGTGTTCCAATTTTTACACGAATACATTTGGGCTCACGAATTGCATCACCGGAAATATGAATAATGGATTCAATTGACGGAGTTCTAAATACTAAAGACTTATAAACATTATATGCCGTTGTTGCATCAATAAAAAAATCTGAAAAATCAAGATTCGGTAATTTTTTTGAAAGTATTTTTAACAAATTTTTTTTTGTTCCACAAGGATAATATTCTGTGCGAATAGGAATAAATTCAACATTTATTGACTGATATAAATCAATGATGTTTTTATTAAATTGAGTAAGGGAATTTTTTTCAGGATAAAAGAAAACAACGTTTTTTGCATTTATGCTAGATGCTATTATTCTTGTTCCTTCAAGAACTTCCGTATTATATCTTTTTGCAATAAAACCATCTGTTATATAACTTGGATCATCATCAAACAAACGAATACCAAGTGTTGTAATGCCTGATTTACGAGCATTTATCATTTGGGAAGATAAAGATACAGGATTATCAAACGTATTAAGTATTCCGTTTTCAGAAATTTTTTCAATTCGGCTTGTTGGAGAAAAAATAGTCCAATTTGTTTCTTCCGTTTTTTTTCCTGAATATGAAAACTCACCTGACATTTCAATTACAATAGAATGTTCTTGTTTGCCATTTGGCATTGCAGAATATTCAAATCCTAAGACAGTACCTGGAACAGACGAATGAATTGTATCTTTTGTTAATTCATTAATTGCTAACAACTGCCCTTCTTCAATTTTTTGAAATTGACGTACAATAGGTTTTGCAATGTTTATTCCATCTTGACATAATGAAATTTTTGCAAGATTCGGTAAACTGGCACAATGTAAATCTGAAAATAATATTTCTTTTGTATTTATAAAATTATCGCTTCGAATCATTTTTTCTCCATAAAATCATAATATTAATCAAAAAAATCAATGAAATACAAAGCATGAAAATTAATTTAGCATTTGTAAAATTTGAATTGATTCCTTTAGCTTTGTTAGCATACTCAATTAAACAAAAATTATTTTGACTAATTAATAAACTTTCAATTGAAAAAGAATTATCAACTTTTTTAAAAGTTTCATTAATAAAATTATCATCAAAAACATATAATTTTTTTATGCTTTTTTCAAAAGAGCCGGAGACGAATTTATACTCCGGAAAACAAATTATATCATTTTCTTTTGGAAAGTTCACTACATTTTGTATATTATTTTTATCATTTAAATTTTGAAACATAAATGCATTTGAATTCCATGATGCATAAATAAAATCAAATAAATCCGGAAGAGGTTTAATATTTTTATCTTGTTGTTTTTTTACAGAAATTTTTTCAAAATTTTTTACATTGATTTTTTTTATTAAATAATTTTTTTTAGGTACAGGTATTGTAAAATTAATTTTTGAGGTACCTGAAAAATTAATTAAAATAAAAAAAATACAAAAATATATTATAAAAATAACAATTGTTTTTTTTTCAATTATTTTTATTTGATTTGCTCCAACAATCATAACAGGTTCAAAAATATGTTTTTTTGCATTTTTAAAAATATGTATATTTTTTGAAAAATATGAAATTGAAAAAAAAGAAATTAATGTTAAAATCATTAAAAAGAAAATTTTAATTCCACTTAACAAATTTATTAAAATAAATGAAAAAGAAACTAAATAAAATAAAAAATGACTTTTAATAAATTTTTGTAAACCATATCTTCCCATCAATGGTTGAATTAAATAATAAGTAAATATAAAAAGACAACAACTGATATTTTGTAACCACAATGGACAAGCAAATGAGAAAAATAAAAATGGTAACATTTTAAATGTAAAATCTGTTTTCTTTTTACTCATAAAAAACAGAATTATGAAAAATATTAGTGTTAATAAAGAAGGAAAATACGGTAATCTGTTTTTTGCATCAGTTGAAAATGGAATATTTAATTTGGTAAAAATTTTTGAAATGTTTTTTACGTCTTTTTCAGATGCATTTTTTAAATAAATAATTTGATGTGTTTTTTCTTTATTAAAAAAATAGTTTAATAAATTTTTTTTATATGTATTTGTTATTTTTGTATCATATGGAAAATTTAAAAATTGTGTTGAAGATGAAATGTATTTTATTCCATTCTCACTTAAAAGATGTGAAATTTGTTCATTGTCATATTCTATTGGAATAATTAATAATCTTGAATTTTTCCATACTAAAATATTTTCATTTATTCGAAAGATAGATAAAAGAAAAAAAGATAAAATGTAGAGAAGTAAACATATTATGCAAAGAACTTTTTTATTCATGAATTAAAGTAGCGAGAACGCCACTCCTATGGAAACTCCTAAAATTGCACCGACAACAACTTCCAAAGGGTTATGGCCGTGTATTTCTTTTATAGGATTAAATTTAGTTATTTCTTTTTTATGTAAAGCTCTTCCAATTTCATTAATTGATTTTGCTTGAACACCACTTGCTCTGCGAACACCTAATGCATCACGAACAACAACAAGCATGAAACAAATGGATAAAACAAAAATATCGGAATCAACTCCAGAATGCCAGCCAATTGATGTGGAAATTGCACAAACTAATGCTGTATGACTTGAAGGCATTCCACCTGTTCGCCAAAATAAAAGCTCAAAAAGTTCTTTTATATTTTTTATGCGACGTGATAAAAGATTTATTATTGTTTTAATAAATTGTGCACAAAACCAACTCGTAATTGCAGACATGAAGACCGGATTCATAAGTAAGCGTTTAAAATTTTCATAAAACGAATTCATAACATCTTATTTTCACCATACCGTCTCATTTTGTCAAGTATTGATGATACAATTATTTATTTATGATATAATGTTTACGTATGGAATTTGTTGATTTATTTGCCGGACCAAACGATAATGATAGAACTCTTGAAAAAATTATTAGAAAACTTTTAACAAATGTAAGTCTGTCACAAATATATAAAAGCTCACGAAACGGATTATTTAAAATTAATGATAAAATTGCGAAACTCAATAATAAGGTTTATATAAATGATAAAATTTCACTTCCTTCGTTTCTAATGAATATTTCTGAGAATAATAATTTACAAAATAATAATAAACAATATAACAATAAATTAATTGATATTTTTTGCAATGAAAATTTTCGTATTATTTCAAAACCATATGGAATTAATGTTCATTCAGCTTCAAAAAATGAAATAAGTTTAGATAAAATAATAAAAAACGAATATAAAAGTATACATCATAATAACAATTCTATTAGCTTTGCACCCGGTCCACTTCATCGTTTAGATAAAAACACAACCGGTATTCTTGTTTTTTCACAAAGTCTTGATGGTGCTCGTTCTTTTTCAAATGCAATGAAACATAATGCTTTACAAAAACATTATTTAACAATTTTATGTGGAAAACTTGAAAAAAATCTTCATTTACGACATTATTTAAAAAAATCCGATAATAATCAAAAATTTCACACCGTAGATGTGTTTGAAACCAATATTTATAATTCAACTTTAGCAATTACAAATGTTTTTCCTATTGATTATGGAAAATTTAACAATAAATTTTATACATTTGCAAAGGTTCATATTGAAACAGGGAAAACTCATCAAATAAGAAGTCAATGCAGTTATGCAGGTTTTCCATTATTCGCTGACATAGCATATGGAGGTGAAAAAAATATTATCAGTAAAGACAATCGTAAATTATTTTTACATGCCTTTGAACTGGAAAATATTAATTGTAATGAATTATCAAATAATGGTTTTCCAAAAAAAATTATTTGTGGAATTGGCAAAGAATTTGAAAATATACTAAAAAACTTCTTGCCGAAAATGGATATAAAGACGTATAATATTAGTAGTTATGAAATTGTGGAATAATCTTATTTGGCTTGTAAAAGGACTGACAGTTTTTGCTCTTGTAGGACCTAGTGGAACCGGAAAGAGTTTTCGTTCAAAATTAATTGCTCAAAAATATAATATTGATTTAATTATTGATGATGGACTTTTAATTCAAGATGAAAAAATTCTTGCAGGGCGTAGTGCAAAACGTGAAAAAACTTTTTTAGGTGCTGTTCGAATTGCTCTTTTTGATGATAAAGATCACAGAGATGAAATTGCAAAACATCTTCAAAAAATTAATTTCAAAAATATTTTAATTTTAGGTACTTCGGAAAAAATGGTTAATAAAATTGCTTTACGCCTTCAGTTACCGGCCCCAAGTAAAATAATAAAAATTGAAGATATTGCAACTCAAGAAGAAATTGATATAGCTATTCGTTCCAGACGCATTGAAGGTAAACATGTTATCCCCGTTCCTTCTATTGAAGTTAGACGTAGTTATCCACAAATTTTTTACGATAAAATAAAAATATTTTTAACAAGAAACAAAAAAATTGACAATGCTGAAAAATATCCGGATAAAGTATTTGAAAAATCCGTTGTTAGACCTGAGTTTTCAAAAAATGGTAAAGTTGAAATTTCAGAAGCAGCTCTTTCACAAATGCTTTTACATTGTGTTTTAGAATATGACAGTCACATTCGCATAAAAAAAATCACAATTAAAAGTGATACTAAAGGATATAAGTTTACAATTCTAATTGATGTGCCTTTTGGAACACAACTTACAGGAAAAATTCATCAATTACAAAAATATGTTATCGAAAATATAGAAAGATATACAGGTATTCTTGTTGAAGAAGTAAATATCATTATTGATAAAATTACAATGGAAGGTCCTGTTAGAAGAGAATAATATTTGTTTAATTATTTATATTGATTAAAATTCCAATCGTCTAAAATTTATACTCATTAAAAGCCCAACGGCAATCATTGCAGTCCACAAAGAAGAACCGCCATATGATAAGAACAAAAGAGGTATACCTGTAATTGGCATAATTCCCATCACCATTCCTACGTTAACAATAAAATGGAAAAAGAACATAAATGTTATACCGGCAGAAATATAATATCCAAAATTATTATTTGTATTTTTTATAATGATTATTCCCCTAATTAAAATCACAAGATATAAAATAAATACTAAAATGCATCCCATAAAACCCCATTCTTCGGATAAAATACTAAAAATAAAGTCGTTACTTTGTTGGGGTAAATATCTATAATGACTTTGTGTTCCTTTTAAAAAACCTTGTCCCCAAAATCCTCCAGCACCAATTGCTGTTTTTGATTGACGAATATTCCAACCAGCACCTAATGGATCTGTTTCAGGATTTAAAAATATTATTAGTCTATTAATTTGATATGGTTTTAAAACTTTTCCTGCTAATATTGATAAAATCAATGCTGCAGTAATTATACATGAAACATAACAAATCCAATAATAATATTTTGCTTTGAAAAAAATATAACCGCTTAAAGACAGTAAAGAAACAATAGCAAAAATTAATATTAAGATTAATCGTAATTTCATATTTGTAAGCAATGAAATAATTGGAACAGATTTTCTATAAATATCAGCTTCCCAAATTGGTAAAACAGTAAAAAATATTGTTAGCATACCACCAATAAAAATTATCATTATGTAGCGAATTGGAACGCCTGCAACATAACACATTATGAGAAAAATCGGTATGTAAACACTAGCTGTTCCTAGGTCAGGTTGGAGTAAAATTAATCCGACAGGTACAAGAAAAATTAATGTTGCTGTAAGAAATCTTTTTTTTTGAGATGTTAATTCTCGTGTTTTTTCAAGATACCATGCTAAAAAAATTATAAATAATATTTTACAAAACTCGGAAGGTTGGATTCCTAGTTCTCCAATTCCAATCCAGCTTCTTGCACCATTAACATAACGACCGAACAATTTTGTATAAAGCAAAATTACAATTAAAAAAACAAAAAGCCATGGTGCAAAACGACGAAGTTTTCTATAATCAAACAGAGAAACTCCCAACATTAAAAAAAGTCCGGATACTGCAAAAAAAATTTGTTTAATATATTCATTAGATACAAGTACTTTTTCAGAATTAATTCCTGAAGAATATATAAAGAAAATTCCAATTGTAACTAATAGTAAAACAGCAGTAAAAATAAAATAATCAAAAAAAGCAAAATTTTTAGTATTCATTATTCGCTTCTACCTCTCGGTTTGGTAATATATTTAAATCCTAAGGCATCTACAGCTTCATCATAAGTCTGATTTGCAAAAATTCCTTGCATAATTATGTTTGTTGCATATGGTGCCCACCATTCCCAAGTATTTACCGCTTCAACTAATACACAAACAACAATCATATCATCAACATCTGCATCAAAAGGTGCATAACATACAAACCAAGAGTGCCAACTGTCAACATATCGCTTAACTTCAGCGGTACCTGTTTTTCCGGCAATCTTTACAACATTATTTTTCAAAGGAAACCTTGCAGAACCATCAGTAACAGTATAACGTAAATCCTGTTTTAATTCTTTCCAGATTTCTTTGGGCATATTAGTCTGTTTTAAAATTTCAGGTTTAATTTCTTTAATAATTTCATTTGTAATGGGATCACGAACCTCTTTGAGTATATGCGGTTTATAAATTTTTCCTTCATTAACAACCATAGCCATCATATTTGCAACATGCATTGGTGTTACAGTTAAATAACTTTGACCAATTGATAAATTTAATGTATCTCCACCTTGCCATTTTTGGTGAAACCGTCTTTCTTTCCATTGAGCTGTTGGAACAAAACCTTTAGAATGACTTGGTAAGTCAATATTTAAATTTTCACCAAAACCGAATTCTTTTGCATACGAAGAAATTCTTTCAACTCCTAAATAATCACGTCCAATTGTATAATAATATATATTACATGATTCTGCCAAAGCATGTTTTAAATCCATCCAACCATGACCGGGTATTCCGATATGGCATCTAAAAAATCTGTCACCATATTCTAAACGACCGGTACATTCAATTTTTTTTTCTGAAAGGAATGAATCTTCGGCAAGTATTGCTGCAGACATTATCACCTTGAATGTTGATGCAGGCGGATATGCTGCATTAATAGTACGATTTAATAATGGATTTAATTCATCTTTTGCTAGTTTATTATATTCTTCAGAAAATAATTCATTACTAAAAATATTCGGGTCAAAATACGGATAGGAGACCATTGCTAAAATTTCACCATTAGATGGTTTTAATACAATGGCAGAACCAACTCTTTTTCCAAGTGCTTTTTCAGCAAGAGTTTGAATTTTTGTGTCAATTGTCAAAACAAGATTTTTACCCATTTCAGGTTCGGTAAAAGTTGATTTTTCAGATACTAACCTTCCTCTAACATCAACAGTTCTGGACTCAAGTCCGTTTTTACCCTGAAGAAGTTCATCATATTGTTTTTCAATTCCGGTTTTCCCTACAATACTTGTATTTGAATATCCTTTATTATATAAAACTTTGAGTTCTTCTTTTGTAATATCTCCTACATAACCGAGAACGTGAGAAATAGAACCTTTTTCAACGTAATTTCTTGTTGGTTTTGATCGCCATGAAACACCTGGTAAATCATTTGAGTTTTCAGCAACATTTGAAATTACTGTGAACGGAATATTAGATTTTATTTCATAGGCTTTATAACTACGTCTAACATTTACAGGAACTTTTTTATCAATTTCACTTTTAGGAATTCCAAGAATACTTGCTAGTTTTAATGCGACAGTATCATATTTTTTTGCAGGAATTTCTCCCGGAGTTAAATCTACGGCAAATGAATCAGAATTAATTACTAAACGAATAATAGCATTTCTATCAAAAATTTCACCTCGATGTGCAGGAATTACTTTTGAACGCTGAGTAATATTTACAGATTGATTTTTATATTTTTCTCCTTCAATAATTTGCATCGAAAAAAGTTTTAATGCATAAATAATAAAGCAAGCTACGATTGTAACGCTCATAAAAACAAGTTTTTTTAATTTATTTTGTTTATTTTCAGTTTCTTTTAAATCTCTTGAATAATCAACCATGTATCCTTCCTAAAAAATTTTTATGTAAGGTTTTTATTATCATATATCAAATAAGAAGAAAATAATGATAAAAATGCAAAAATAATCGGTGCTAAAACTGTGTTAGATAAAATTTCAAAAATACCTTGTATTGAAAAAATATTAAATTTTATTAATTCATTAGGAAAGAAAAATGATATAATTATAAGAAGTAAATATTTTAAAATTGTAGTACAAAAAGCTAAAAAAGCAGGCAACCATATGCCTGAAGTATTTACAGTATTATTAAATAAACCAATAATGAAACCAATTAACGTGCGTAATAAACAATTTAGGCCAAAAGGACCGGCAGTAACAAAATCTAGCATTAAACCGGAACAAAAGCCTGTAGTTTGTCCCCACATTGAACCGTTATGTAAAGCAATATATAATGTTACTAATAAAAGTATATCAGGAACAGCAGGTAAAATCATAAGATTAGAAAGAATAGCCGTTTCAAAAATTAAAAAGCAAAAAAAAGTAAAAATAATTGAAAAAAATGTTTTTATCATAAATCTACTCCTTCATTATTTTTTTCCTGTAAATCAACAACAAAAACATTTTCAAGTCTTGAAAAATTTATTCTAGGAATAATTTCTATTTCTAAAGATGAATCATAATTTAAAACACTAATTTTTGATATAAAACCGATTGGAATATCTCGCATATAATTATCATTTTCACCGGAAGTTACAATTACATCACCATAATTTAATTCATCTAAAACACGTTTTTTTATGTATTTCATTATTAAAGGAGCTTCTACAGAACCTAAACCTGAAACAATGCCAATATCGCGCGTGTGTTGAATACGTGCAGAAACATTGCATTGAAAATCATAAATAGGCATAATCATACTTGTATTATGTCCAACAGTCACTATTTTACCAACTAAGCCAACATCTCCATTTTGAATAGCAATTACAGGCATATTTTTACGAATACCATGTATTGTTCCTTTATTAATTGTAATTGTCGAATAAAAAGTATTTGGGTCGCGTCCTATTACAGTAGCAGCATAGTTTTTTTTATCATAATTTTCGCTAAATGCTAATTGTTCCTTTAATCTTTCGTTTTCTTTACGGATTTCAGCATTATCACGTTGTAAATATTCGTAGTTTTTTAATTTTTCAGTGAGTTTTTCATATTCGGTTTGTAAGTTTTTCAACTCCTTAATTGAAGTAAAAAAACATGAAACAGATGATGTTACTGTGTAAACTGCTTTTTGCGTACTGGAAATAATTGTAAAACCTATTTGTTTAAAATTTAATATAAATCCACCGGAAGATATTGCTAACAAAATGCCTGAAATTATAACGAGAACTATTAAAACAATTATATTTAATCGTAAAAACGCACCACCCTTTTTTTGTGCCATAATTATCTTAAACCTAATTATTTAAATTATCATAAATGCTTCTGTCAGATGACATATCTTTGAATAGTTCAAAAGCCTGCCCTGCACCTATTGCTACACATTCAGAAGGATTTTCAACTAAAATTACAGGAACACCGGTTTCTTTTGAAACAAGTTTATGCAATCCTTTTAATAACGAACCGCCTCCTGTCATTACAATACCGCGTTCATAAATATCAGCTGTCAGTTCAGGAGGTGTTTTTCCTAATGTACGTTTAATTTCTTCAACAATTTGATTAGTCGGATCTTTTAATGCTTCTCTAACTTCAACACTATCAATTTCCAAACGACGCGGTAAACCTGTAATTGCATCAGAACCTTTAATTTGCATTTTTTCAATATTTTTATCAGGATTTGCATTTCCAATTTGTACTTTTAGTTGTTCTGCTATACCCGGTCCAATATTTAAGTTGTGAACATTACGCACATGTTTGATAATTGCTTCATCAAATTCATCTCCTCCGACACGAATTGCACTTGTAACAACCATACCACCGAGAGAAATTACTGAAACTTCAGTTGTTCCACCACCAATATCGCAAACCATATGTCCGGCAGGTTCTTGAATTGGAATTTGTGCTCCGATTGCCGCCGCTAAAGACTCTTCAATGACTTTAACTTCCTTTGCTCCGGCTTTTAATGCCGCTTCTTGTACAGCACGACGCTCAACTTCTGTAATGCAACTTGGAATACCAATTCTCATACGCATAACTTTTATGAGTTGATGCTTTGGAATAATTTTAGAGATAAAATAACGAATCATTTTTTCAGTTGAATCCATATCCGCAATAACACCATCTTTTAGCGGACGAATTGCCATGATGTCACTAGGTGTTTTCCAAAGCATACGTTTAGCTTCAGCACCGACAGCAACAACGCGTTTTGTTCCTCGTTCAACTGCAACAACAGAAGGTTCATTAATTACAATACCTTTACCACGAACATATATAAGTGTATTACATGTTCCCAAATCCACACCAACATCTGTAGAAAATCTGTCAAAAAATCCCATTATTTTATCCTTTTTTATTATTTACCCATTTTACTCAAAGCACCCGGATGATTAACTTGTACACGCAATGCTTTTCTCCACTCAGCACGTGCTTTAGCCATATCACCTTGCTTTTCATATATTACACCAACACCATAATAAGCATCGGCAGAATTTGCATCTTTAGACAAAACCGATTCAAATTCACTAAGTGCATCTTCATATTTATTTTCATCAATATATATTTGTGCTAACAAAATGCGACTTTTTAAAACTAAAAGCTCATTTGAACTTTCTTGATTAATTTTATATAGATATTGTTTTGCAGTGTTAGCTTTTTTAAATTTATAATATTGTTGTGCAATTGCTAACAATAATTCATCGGATTCATTTACAAGTAATGCCTCCGTAAATGATTTTATACTTAATTCGGTTTCGCCCAGTTCTGCATAACTAAGACCTAAATATTCAGGAATATCAGAAGAATTATAACCTAATTCTTGTGCTTTACAAAGATATTTTATAGCCAAATCCGAATAATAGTGAAAATTTGAAAAATCGTTTTTGTGAAAATATGCTTTACCTAGCATATAATAAATTTGAGACAGGGAATTTTTTGAGGAATTTCTCATTGCAATGCGTAAGCAATTTATACATTCTTCAAGAAAGTTTTGAGTTAAAGTTAAATCGGTTTGTGACAAAGCTAGAAAAAAACAACTAAAACCTCTGAATGTTAAAGCTTTATTTTGTAATGGATTTTTTTCCAATAGATTACCTGAAACATCATAAACGGAATTATAATCTTTTTCTTCCCAATAATTAAATAATTTTTTAATTGACGGTACTTCATTACGATTTATTATATATACGCGATATGCAAAAATTCCAAGCAATAATACAAATAAAACAATTGATAAAATTACAAATATACGAGCAAAAACTTTATTTTCTCTTCTAACAACATTATTTTCAAATTGCAATTGTATTATTCCTAAAAAAAAGCAGAAGGATAATAAGCCGGGTTCTGTATTATTCAGTCATCTATCTAAGATTAGTGTTACCAAAAATCTTTAGCGATCTACCCGTAACCAACTATCGGAATTTAGTTACTACTTGACCTTGCTCCAAATGAGGTTTGCATTGCCATTTTTGTTACCAAAAATGCGGTAAGCTCTTACCTTACCTTTTCACCCTTACCTTTGTTTAAGGCGGTATTTTTTCTGTTGCACTTTCTGTCGGATAAACGATTATGAACAATTTTTAGCAAATTGCCAATTACGTTTTCCGCCCGGCAATTAACCGGCATTTTTTCCGATGGAGCCCGGACTTTCCTCTGATTTTGAAAAAACAAAATCAGCGACTGTATTTTCCTTCTGCAAAATTACAAATTAATCATCAAAAGCACTATCGTCTTTTTCATCATTATCATCATCGTCATCATCATCGTCATCGTCAAAATCATCATCAAAATCTACCAAACTACCGGTGTCGTCAATATTGAAGTATTCGTCTTCTTGACCTTCAATTTCTTCATAATAAATAATGCGACTACAATATGGACAGAATACAATAGAATCTCCACTATGAACCATATTTGCAAATTGTGCAGGTAAAATCATATGACAACCATCACAAACATTGCCTTTAACTGCAACAATACCTTTACCTTGTTTACTTTTGATGATTCTTTCAAATTTATAGACGATTTCAGGATCAATTCCAGGAATAATTTCAGCTTGTTTTTTTTCAAGCTTAGCAAGTTGGTTTTTAAAAATATTAATTTCTTCCGTCAACTTTTGGTTTCCGATATTTAATTCCGTATCTTGACTTGCAATAAGCTGTTCATCTTGTTTTAAATTTTCATTTAATTCTGCAAGATTTTTTTCTTCTTTTTGCAACTCTTTACGAATATTTTGTTCAAGTTCGGTTGCATCTTTTATTTCTTTGTCTAATGCTTCGTATTCACGGTGTGTTGTAATTGAGTCCATACCTCTTTCACTTCTTTCACGTGCAGCATCGGCTTCAGATAAATCTGCTTTTAGTTTAACAACTTTTTGTCGTACTTCTTCATATATAGCATTTTTTTCAATAAACTCTTTTTTTAAACGTGAAAGAAGTTCTTTTTGAGAAAAAAGCTTCTTTGGTGCTTCTTCAATTTGTGTTTGTAATTCATATTTTTGTGCAAGAACTTCTTGAAGTTCCTTTAATTTATCAAGTTTTTCAATTACATCTACTTCTGCCATAAAAATCCTCTAAATAATATTTATATACAAATTTTAATTAAATGTCTATATAATCACGCAAGCTACTTGAACGTCGCGGATGGCGTAATCTTCTCAATGCTTTTGCTTCAATTTGACGAATACGCTCACGCGTAACATTAAAATATAAACCTACTTCTTCCAATGTAAGAGAATATCCATCATCAAGACCAAAACGCATTTTAAGTACCTCTTGTTCACGAGGCGGTAATGTCGATAATACAGAACGAACTTGTTCTTGTAATAATGTATATGCAGTTTGATTTGCCGGATTTTCTACTTCTTTATCTTCAATAAAATCACCTAATAACGAATCTTCTTCTTCGCCAATAGGAGTTTCCAATGAAATAGGTTCACGTGCAACATTTTTTACCTGTTTTACGCGAGCAACAGGCCAACCCAGTTGTTGTGCAATTTCATCATCTGTAGGTTCACGACCCAGACGTTGCATAAGTTGTCGACTTTCTCTAACAACTTTATTTATTTGTTCAATCATGTGAACAGGAACACGAATTGTACGAGCTTGATCGGATATGGAACGATTTATTGCTTGACGAATCCACCAAGTTGCATATGTTGAAAATTTATATCCTTTACGATATTCAAATTTTTCAACAGCCTTAATTAAACCGATGTTTCCTTCCTGTACCAAATCAAAAAATTGTAGTCCACGATTTGTATATTTTTTTGCAATAGAAACAACCAAGCGTAAATTAGCATTAATAAGCCTGTTTTTTGCTTCTTCCATCATTTTACGACCACGTTCAATTTCTTTAGCCATTGAAATAATTTCAGTAATTTCGCATTCAAATTCATATTCAAGACGACGTAATTTTCGTTCAATTTTTTGAATTTGTGTATAAATATCACGAATTTCATCAGCATTCATTCCAAGTTCTTGTTCGAGCTTTATGCGTTCAGATTTAATAGCAATTTTTTTTCCTAAACTACGTAAATCCGAATATTCTGAAATGCGTAATTCTTTAGCTTTACGTTCTTGTCTGAACTTATACTCACTTATTTTATAAGTTGCTTCGATAAATTTATCTGAAAATTTTTCAATTTCTATAGACTGTATGTCTGCTTTTTGCAAAACCGGTAAAATATTTTTTCGTAGTGCAATTAAACTTTCATCATCGAAATATCGTTTTGTTTGATCTGCATCATAAAGCTGTCTTTTTAAATGAATATATTGTTTCATTTCAGGTAAAACAGACTTAAGCACATCTGAATAAAATGAACGTAAGCGACGTTTTTCAGCCATTTCTTCATTAATTTCTTTGCGTGCTTTACCAGATTCATGAGGATCAATACGAGAAAAAGCCTTTTGTGCAATAGAATAAAATTCAGGAATTATCATACCCGAATGTTTAATAACATCCTTGATGATATTTTCTCCGTCTTCCATTTTTTTTGAAAGAATCACCTCTTGTTCAGCAGTTAATAGATTTTCTTTCCCGATATCGCGAAGATAAAGTTTTATAGGATCATTACCAGATGCTGATTTGTCCGTGTAAACAAGACGTTTTTTACCGTCTTCTTTTTTTTCGTCATCATCATCGTCGTCATCATCATTTGCTTCTTCAATATCTATGGTATCATCATGTTCAGTATCTTCTAAATCGACTATATCACCTTCTTCAGAACTTTCACTATTTTCATCATCATCTAAAACAATATCCTTTTCTACAGCAATATTATTCTGTTGTAAAAGGATAAAAACACTATCCATTTTATCCGAATTGATAATATCTTCAGGGAGAATTTTATTAATTTCGTCCCAATTTATCAATTTTTTTTGTTTTCCAACTTCAATCAGTTTTGCAACTGCAGGATTTAATTCCTGATCATCTGCCATTGATTAGTATCCTTTATTTAGAATTTAGTTGTGCGTCAAGTGCCATTTTCTCGTTAAGCATTTCTATGAGTTGTTGATGTTCCGCATAATTTTTTGGTGTAAATTGTCTAATTCGATTCATAAGTTTATTTCTTTTTCGTTCCAAGCTATTTCGTTTTACCGTTCGAATGCTTTCCTGTATTGTAAGCTTTACTTGCTCAATATTACCATTGAATTCACCAGACATTACGGTTTGTGCAATTAATTGTTGTAAATTTTCATTACCACATTTTGCTAAAATATTATCAGAACTGACAGAACCCTCTCTATAACACTCTTCAAGAATAATGTATAAGTTTTTTGCAGCAGCATCTTCAAAATCATCAATGCTCAAATTTGAACGCATATACTGAAAAAAATCCATGTTTGCAATTACTGCAAGAATAGCTCGTAACTCCGCATTTGGATTCACTGTTATTCGAACTTCAGATTCTTGTGCCTCAGCTATTTGCCTTTGATATTTTTTTTCAGTTTTATTTCTATTAGCATAATCATTTTTCAATGCTTCAAGATTCATTCCTAAAGCCATTGCAAGCTGTTCAAAACAAGATTCTTTTTGTATGTTTGACCTTAAAGCATCAATGTACGGAAACAAAGCTAATGCCGCTTTTAATTTTCCTTCCGGTTTCTCCACTGGATACTTATCAGCCATTTTATACAATAAATAATCAAAGTCTATTTTAGCGTGCTCAACATTATTTGTCAAGGCATCAACTCCATAATTTAATAAAATTTCAGAAGGATCTTTACCTTGAGAAAGCTCTATAACACGTACGGATAAATCTGCTTGACGACATAAAATAATAGACTTAAATGTTGCTTCTTCACCAGCTCCATCTGAATCCATTGAAAGATAAATAGTATCTACAAAGCCGGAAATTAATTTTATTTGCTCGGAAGTTAATGCTGTTCCAAGTGGAGCAACAGCATAATTTAATCCAGCTTGATGATATGCAATAACGTCCATGTTTCCTTCACAAATTATAACAGCTTTTTTATTGCGAATTTCTTGTTTTGCTAAATGAAAACCATATAAGGTTTCGCTTTTTTTATATTGTACAAGTTCTCTTGTATTAATATATTTTGGTCCTTCACCTTCTAAAATTCGTCCGCCAAAAGCAACAACATCTCCGTTACGATTAGAAATTGGAAACATAAGTCTATTTGTAAAAAAAGAAATATCAGGATATTTATTTGAAAAAAGTCCGGATTCATTTAAAAAATCATTTGAATAATTTTTCTTAAGTAAAAAATTTTTGAGCCAATATCGATCCTTAGGTGCATATCCTAATTGAAATGCTTCAATCATTTCTTGTGAAACACCACGATTTAATAAATATTGTAAAACCGGCTTTCCTGCCTCAGTTTTTGTTAAAAAATAATGAAATGTTCCGGCAACTCTTGTATATAATGCAGTATTTAATTCTTTACGGTTATCTTTTGGTTGTGGAACATAATCTGTATTCCCTTCATAAACTACATTGACACCGGCTTTTTTTGCCAGAGCAATAACAGCATCTACAAACGAAATTTTTTCCATTTCTTGATAAAATTTTATAATTCCGCCACCAACACCACAACCAAAACAGTGATAATAGCCTTTATCGATTATAATGTGAAATGATTCGGTTTTTTCATTATGAAAAGGACAACAACCCCAATAATCATTTGAATTTTTTCTTGTTAAACGAGTATATTCGCTAACTAGAGCAACAAAATCCGTACGAGAGTTTACTTCATCGATGGTTGCTGAAGAAATTCTTGCCACTTTTAATAACCTGCCACCTTTTTCGTGGAAATATTATTTGCATTTTCAGTATGAGATTCAAAATCTTTTGAAAATACGTGAGTACCCTTTTTTGAATCTACAAGTCTAAAAAAATAATACTGAGTTACAGGTGGATTTGCCACAGCATTCAAAGCTATAAGACCGGGATTTGAAATTGGTCCCGGTGGCAAACCTGCCCATTTATATGTGTTATAAGGATTATTAATTTTTAGATCCTCATATGTAATAACATCAGGATGAGGTTTGCCCATAATTTCCGTAATTATATATTCAATTGTTGCACATGAATACAATCCAATATTGCGTCGTATGCGATTAACAAAAACACTTGCAATTAATGGTGCTTCGGAAGAAATACGATATTCACGTTCAACTATGGAAGCAAGAATAATTTTTTCATGTAGTTTTTGTGAAGATAAATCTTTTAATTCCGGTATTTTTTCAATTTTTGAAAAAAAATTATTTACCATTATCTGAACAACTTTATTTGCTTTCATTTCATAATCAAAAAAATATGTGTCGGGAAATAAATATCCTTCAAGATTTTCTGATGAAATTCTATATTTTTCAATTGTATTTGTGTTTTTACATTCTTCAATAAAATCTTCAGCTTTTGTAACTTCATATTTTTCTAATAATGCTGCAATTTTTGTAAATGTTAAACCTTCAGGAATTGCAACAACAACATTAGCTTGTTTTCCATCTTGTAAATAATCTAAAATTTGTTCACAAGACATAGATGCATTTGCTTCATAACGACCGGATTTAATAATCGTTCCTTTAATTCTAGCAAGAATATACATTGCATATGCATTTCTGATAATTTCATTTTTCTGTAATTCTAAAGCTACATTTTTTATACTAGAACCTTGAATGATTTTAAATGTATGTGTTTTTTCCTTTGCATTAGGATTTAATGGGGAAATTAAATAATTAAAACCAAAATATACAAAAACCATTATTATAATTAAAATAATAAAAAAATAAATAAAAAATTTACTAATTTTTTTCATTGAAAAATTCCTCAGCTTCTTGAATTGACATAATTGAATAAATATATTGCTCAAGTTTTAAATATAAATCATTCAAATTTTTGCAATCTTCAGGATATTTGCGAATAATTTTTAATAAATCTTGTATTTCATTCAAATTAAAATCATAGTTGCAATATTCAGCAACTGACTTTATCATATATCAAACTCCGTGCCTTCTGTAGCCAAAAAAATTTCAATGTTTTTATTATCTACAGAATATTCATTATACCACTGAGCAGATTGTAACATGGAATGAAGTTTTTTGTCATCATACGTAGGTTCATGATGAAAAAGAAAGAGTTTTTTTACGTTCCAACCGGAAGCAAAATCTACCGCATAACAAAATGGTGTATGACCCCAGTTTTCTTTTTCAAAAGATTCTTCTAATGTATATTGTGCATCCATAATTAATGCATCCGCATTTTTAAAAAAAACATCATTTTTTAATGAGTCATTAAAATCATTGTGATTAATTTCAACATCTGAAGAATAAATAATTTTTTTGTTTCCTTGCTGAAATTTATACGCATAACAATTTCCCGGATGCGACATTTCTTTTGCACAAATTTCAACACCATCGATTTTAAAAGAACTATTCGGTTTAATATAATGGTAATGAACATTTTTAGACCATGCATCTATTGATACAGGAAAAAACGGATTTTTCATTTGTTCAGCAAAAAAATCTTTGCAATTAGGCATAAAAGAATAAAAATGCACTTCTCTATTCGGAATAAATAGCGGATCAAAAAAAGGTAAACCTTGAATATGGTCCCAGTGAAAATGAGATATGAAAATATGAATGGGATTATTTTTGCTACTAATTTTTTTGCCAAGAGAACGTATACCGGAACCTGCGTCTATTATAAAAGATGAATCCGAATTAGTTATCAATTCAACACACGCAGTATTTCCACCAACGGTACCAAAAAGACTTTTAGGTAATGAGGCAAGAAATTTTTCTTTTGCATCTAAAGATAAAATATCCTTTGCAGTAATTCGCTGAATTACCACTTGAATTTTTGCTTGAATTTGAGCTGTAGTAATAGGAGTTGGAATAGAGCCTCTTACACCCCAAAATTGCACTTTCATTAACTTTCTCCAAATAGTTTTTCAAAATCATCACGACATAACGGTCTATTAACTATTGATAGATTTTTGCAGTTTAAAATTTCTTCAGCACTATGTAATGTTCCTTTATTTATACCCGGACAAAAATCTGCTTCATTATCCCAAGTTTCCTTATCTTTCAAAATTGTAGACCAAAACGGATAAGTTTTACATTGCACCGGTCGAGCTTCGTAAATTATACAACCTTTATCCCAATAAATACAATCGTAGTTTTCTTTTTCTTGCAAGCATAAAACCTCTGTTCCGTCGTAGTAATAAACCCATCTGCAATATTTTTTACAAAAATCAACAGCATTTAATTTAAACCAAGTACAAAGTTTTGTCAAATCATTTTTTGAAAGATATACAAAGCCAGGTTCATGACGACAACAATATGAACACTGCTTGCATGAAAAATTAAGACCGTTAGAAAAAAAACATGACATAATTTTTAGAGAAAATTCTCCTCCTTCAGTGCAAATAAAAAAAGCTGTTTTACAAATTAAATGTAAAACAGCCTGTATTTGGGGAGAGAAGGATTTGAACCTTCGAAGGCGGAGCCAACAGATTTACAGTCTGCCCCATTTGACCACTCTGGAACCTCCCCAAAGTTGTATTTAACAACCATAGCCAACTCAGGGATTCGAACCCTGGACCCCGAGATTACAAATCACGTGCTCTGGCCAGCTGAGCTAAGTTGGCGTTGCAATGGAATTATGATATACCGTTTCTAAAAAATAGTCAATAGTAAAAATCAAAATTATGTAAAAATTATGAGAAATAATATAAAATATTTTTAAAAAAATTGTTGTAAATATAAAGGCTTATAATTATTATTAAATACATTTTTCCATGAATAATCATAACGAGCCTTTTTAGCACCGTTTTGAATAAAATTATTTAAAAAATCACGATTATTAATTAATTTTTCATATAAATCACATAAAACGCTACTTAATTTTTCAGGAGTATTTGGTTCATATAAAAAACCGTCTATTCCATGATTAATTTTATTCAATCCTCCGGTTGCTGAAGCTACAGGTACCGTTCCAAAAATTTGAGCTATTAAATCTTCAAGCCCACATGGTTCAAAAACGCTTGGTAAAACAATAAAATCTGAAATAGCAACACATTCACGAGCTAAAAAGCGATCATATCCACGAAAATATAAAAATTTACCCGGATATTTTTGAGTAAGCATCATATTTTTATCTTCTAGTTCTACCTGCCCTTGTCCCATAACAACAAAACGGGCATTTTCACAATTTCTTAAAACAATTTCAACTGCATTTTCAAGAATCTCAATACCTTTTTGCCAAACCATACGACCATGATGTGCAAATAAAATTGATGATTCATCTGCTTGAATTGTGCCAAATTGGTCTACATTTTCTAATTCATTAAATTGCGAAAATGTTTTTATAAAATTTAATCTTTCTTTTTTTTTGCCTTTTAAATCCAATATTTCAGGATTATATTCATAATTTAATAATGAAGATTTTTTATTACTTGGATCATAACGTTCAAATTCAATCCCGTTTGTAATACCAATAATTTTTATATTTCTTTTTACAAATTCTTTAGATAAACCACCTGAATAATCATTTTGAATACATAATAATTCATTAGCATAATTAGGAGAAACCGTAGTAATGGTAGCATATTTTGAAGCTAAAAGATAAGGTTCCACTGTATCATCCAACAAACCTTCAATTAAATCATTATGTGGTAACTCACAAAGACTTTTTGCCGTTTCTATATTATTAAATTCATGATGATAACCAGGTCCGGCATTGTGGATTGTTACAAAAAAGGAAGTGTTTTTAAAAATTTCAGAATATGTATGTATTTTATTTGCAAAAAAAGGAATTAAACTTGTTGCAGCATCATGACAATGAACAATATTAGGTATAATACCGGAAAGTTTTGAAAATTCCAAAACGGCTTTTTGAAAAAGAACATCCATTAGCAGAGCATCCTCATGACCTGTTCCGCTTATATGAGAAGGATTTTGCTTTTCTTCTTTCTTTGTGTATGTATATACACCAAGTTTTGAGAGAAAATAAGGAGAAATTACAAATATTACTTTTATTTTTTCAAAATAACCTACAGCATATTCAATATGATGCGAAGACCAATTAATACTTATTGACGTTGAATAATGTTCAAATTTTGAATAATCTGTAATTTTATCAAGTTTTGTACAACCGTATTGAGGTATAAAAAGTGTTACGTCAAAACCATTTTCACTAGCTTCCTTAGAAAGAAAAAAAGCAACATTTTTTACACCGCCTGCTTCTGCAATATCTGCAAATTCACGACTAACCACAAAAAGTTGATTATTTTTCATATTTTACCTATTCAGTTAAATCCGGTCTAAGCACTTCAGCACCGTTAAGATAAATATTTTTACCTTTTTCAGCCATATATGATGTAATTAAAACGCGAATAACTTTTGGAAGCATATCTTTAACAACAGGTTCAGCACAACAAAATAACGGAACAGAAGAAATATTACACATTTGTCGAAAAGATGTGCATGGATTTTTTTCATCTAAATCAGGAGTAACTGTAAATTGAATTGAAACAATATCATCAATTTCAAAAAAATTATTTTCATAAATTTTATCAAATAAATTTTTTACAGCATTGTCAATGTCATTTTTTGTATTTTCACAACAAATAGCGCCACGAATAGCAAAAAGTCGTTTATTTTTCATAACGAAATTATTGTATCAACGATAAATAAAAAAAACAAGGACTTTTTAATATATGAATATTTAAAGGGTAAACTTTTATGCGGTTAAAAAAATTAGTGAATGAGAAATAATTAATACAACAATACCAATAAATATATAAAAAACTTGTGAAGGAATATAAATTAAATAAACGAAATTTTTATGAATTATTGTATAAACGAACGAAAGAATAAAACTTGTAAATGATAAAATAATTAAAACTATGGAAATCCATGTAATACTATCAAGAAGAAAAATTAAATTTGAGTCTAAAAAAACTTTATAATTACCAATAATATATAAAAAAATAAAAACACAAAGATATAAGAAAAAAAAGAGACATATACGATTTAATATTCTAAAAAAAACTGATTTTTGACCCATAATCATTCTATACTACAAGTATACGGTAAAAAAACTAAAAATCTACCATATTTACATTGGAGTGTTATTCTATTTTCGTCAGATTTAACTCGATTACTTACAGAATATTGTCCTTTTGCCCAATTTAATTTATCTAAATTCCATTCCAACCCTTGCGAAAAAATTTTATATTCAGAAAAATTTAGATTATTTGTTGGAATTAATGGAAAAATCGAAATATAATCTGAAAATATTAATTTATTAACAACTAATGAATTAATTTTATCACTTGAAAGAAAAAAAATAGCACTATTTTTTGTAAACCAAATATTAGGACAATTATCGGATTCAAAAATTTTAAAATTTGATAAAAGATGATCTATTCTGCCTCCATCACCACCAACAAGTATAACAAAAGCATTTGCAAATTCATTAAAAACAGTTTTAATAGCAATTTCTGTATCAGTAAAATTTTTATATGTAGAAAAAGATTTTATACATTCTTTCGGATACTTTTTTAGTATTTTATGTGAATTTTTCAAACTATCAAAATCTCCGATTATATAATTTGAAAAAAAATTCATTTTCTCCGCAGTTTTAAGACCTGAATCTGCAGAAATTGTAAAAAAATTATGTTGGATTAATTGAGATAGAGGATTTAATTTGTGAAATTTTTCACAAATATTCATCAAGTTGTGAAGTTTTTCACAACTTGATGAAAGTCCAATAAAAATATCGCTTACTTTTTTATACACTGTATTAAAAAGTATACTTCTTGAGAAATTTTCTGGATATTTTCCACCTGTAAAAACTATAGATGGTACTGATTTATTTAAAAAATCATCTAAATTTCTTGTCGTCATTACAAAAATATCTTATAATAAAAATATAATGAAAGCAATAAAAATTCCTATAATATTAAAAAAATTCAATGAATTTTTCATCGAAGCTGGATTCGATGCTTATTTAGTAGGCGGTTCTGTTCGCGATATTTTTCTTGGAAAAAAACCTCACGATTATGATGTGGCAACTAATGCTACTCCACAACAAGTTATGAAAATATTTAAAAAAGTTATTCCAACCGGTATTCAACATGGAACTGTAACTGTACTTTTTTATAATGAAAAAATAGAAGTAACAACATTTAGAATTGAAGATGATTATTCAGATGCACGTCATCCTGATAATATTAAATTTGCTTCAACTATTGAAGAAGATTTATCTAGGCGTGATTTTACAATGAATGCTATTGCAATTTCACTTACGAATGAAAATATTGTTGATTCATTTAATGGTAAAAAAGATATTAAAAATAAATTAATTCGCACTTGTGGTGATCCTGAAAAAAGATTTAATGAAGATGGCTTAAGACCTGTTAGAGCTATTCGTTTTGCAAGTCAACTTGGTTTTACAATTGAAAAAGAAACATTTGATGCTATTCCAAAATCAATTGATAAAACTGCACAAATTTCCATTGAACGATTTCGTGATGAATTTACAAAGTTGTTAAAATCTGACAAACCTTCTGTGGGCTTAAAACTTTTAGAAAAAACAAATTTACTTTTACTTTTTATTCCTGAATTAACTCAATGCAGAAATGTTACACAAGCCGATGAGCGTGGCTATCATATGTTTGATATATTAGATCATTTGTTTTTTTCGTGTGATGGTGCACCTAAAGATAATATTGTTGTTCGGCTGGCTGCACTTTTTCATGATGTAGGTAAATATGAAACACGTAATGAAGAAATCAAACAAGATATTACCGGTAAACAAATTAACGCTATTACGTTTTATGGTCATGAAAAAAAATCTGTAAAAATAACAGAAAAAATTTTAAAACGTCTAAAATTTTCTAATAAAATTGTAACAAGTACGTTACATTTAATTGAAAATCATATGTTTCACTATGAAAGCAATTGGAAAGATAGTGCTGTACGTCGATTAATTAAAAAAGTAGGTTTGGAAAATTTTGATGACTTATTTGACTTACGCTTGGCAGATGTTTATGGTATGACAAATTCAAAACCAATAATTGGAAACAATAGATGGACAGAAAATCTTATTGAATTAAAAGAAAGAATAAAAAAAGAAGTTGAAAATAACAACGCTTTCACGTTAAAAGATTTAGCAATTAATGGAAAAGATTTAATTGATTTAGGTATAAAAAACGGTAAAATGATTGGTTATATATTAAATAAACTTCTTGAATCTGTTTTAGATGATCCTAAAATGAATAATAAAACTAAACTTATTGAAATTGCAAAAAAATTAGCCGATGTTTAACTTATCGGCTAATTAAGTAATTATTTTTTAAAATTTAAATAAGACTTAAATAAATTTGATCAGCTAAACCAAAACCTGCATTTTTTGTCATTGTTGTAGCTAGTTCATCATATACCATATCTTCATACATTTTTTGTGCATAAGAGTTTTTATTGCCATAAAGCTCACTTTTTGAAATTGTATTTCGCATACTTGAAAGCATTATTTTTACAAAATAACTTTCAAGTTCTAATGATTTTTCATATAATTTACTTGTTTTATCAATATTTCCTTTAGGACTTGAGTTTGTAGCAGAATTTGCAGCCGCTCCTATGGGTTTTGCTGTTTTATCAAGTATGTTTTGAAATGTACCTGAAAAATTAGTTTTGTAATCACCGTTTAATTTGCCTTTTTGCAAAATTTGACTTGATGAAAGTGTATTTGTGTTTTTATTAATTCCAATCATATCAATTATAGTCATATTAATTTCCTATTAATTTATCGCTTTAAGTTAGCTGCTGTTGCAAGCATTGTGTCGCTTGTTTGTATGGCCTTTGAATTAAACTCATATGCACGCTGTGCAACAATCATTTGTACCATTTCATTTACAACAGAAACGTTAGACATTTCTAAAAATTTATGTTTTGTTATACCCATACCTTCAAATCCTGGACGATTAGCTATAGCTTCTCCTGATGCATTTGATTGAATAAAAAGATTATCGCCACTTGCTTCCAAACCTGCAGGATTTGAAAATTTATAAAGTTCAATTTGTCCAACATCAACCGAATCATCTGCTCCATTGACTTTAATTGTAACTCGACCGTCATTTGAAATTGTTAATGTTTCTATTTCAAAACCTTCAGGCAATATAATTTCCGGCATCACTCGTAAACCATTACTAGTAACAAGTTGTCCGTTTGAATCAATTTTAAATGAACCATCACGTGTATATGCAAAAGAACCGTCATATTGCTGAACACGATAAAAACCCTCTCCAACGATTGCTAAATCTGTAACATTTTCCGACGCTTGCAAAGAACCTTGATTGAACATACGTTGAGTTGCTGCAAGTTTTACTCCACTACCCATTTGAATTCCAACAGGTGTAACAGTATCTTCAGTTGCAGGTGTTCCGGCAAGTTTAACATTTTGATATATTAAATCTTCAAATTCTACACGTTGTTTTTTATAACCGGTTGTATTCACATTTGAAAGGTTATGTGAAATTGTGTCGATTTGATTTTGCTGTCCATTCATTCCTGTGGCAGCTGTCCATAAACTTCTTACCAATTTAATCCTCCTAAAGGATAAAATATTAATTTTTATTCAATCATCAAATATTTATCTAACGAATTGATACTACTTTTGACCAAAGTGTTTGCATCATTGTTTCTTCAGATTGTATTGTTTTTTGATTTGCTTCATATGCACGATTAACTTCAATCATTTGAACCATTTCATTAACTACATTTACATTACTAGTTTCAATATATCCTTGCATTACATTTGGACGTTCTACACCTTCAGCTATAAAAGCTTCTCCTGAAATATCTGTAGCAGAATATAAACTTGAACCTTCTTTATTAATATATCTTTCATTATCAAAACGAACAATTTTAAATCGATCTATTTCAGTCATATCTTCTGATGTATATAAAACACCATTTTCATTAACAATAAACTTATTATCCTCAATATGAATAAGACCATTTTCTCCCATAACCGGAAAACCTTCTTTTGTAGTTAAATAACCCTCTTTACCTATGATAAAATTTCCGTTACGTGTATATCGTTCTCCATTAGGTGTAGAAATAACAAAATATCCCTCTCCTGAAAGTGCCATATCTGTATTATTTGATGTATCCTTAAAAGAGCCTTGTTCAAAAATTGTATATAATTCATTTGTTTCAACACCAAGACCAAGTTTACCGATTATGGGAGCAACATCTGCTGAACCGAATGGTGTTTTATAAACGCCGTCATCATTCATGCGTCGAATGAGAAGTTCACTAAAATTTTTGCTAACAGCTACATCGCGTTTATATGCAGTTGTATCCACATTAGCAAGATTATTGGAAATTGCATCGAGACGATTTTGTTGAGCTGTCATTCCACTTGCACCGGTATACCATCCGCGAATCATTTTTGCCTCCATATAAATATAATACTTACATTTATATTATCGGCACTGAGAAAAGCCACTTTAATGGTTTAATTTAATGATTTAATAAAATTTTATTCTATATAGATGCGCGGAACACGTTTTGAAATACCACACAAAATTTCATAACTAATTGTATTAGTACGCAGTGCAATGTCATTAGCGGAAATAAAATCAATTCCATCAGAAAAAATTGTTACACGGTCATCAACTTTTACGCCACTATTTTTTTTTAAATTTATCATACATTGATCCATGCAAATTCTTCCAACTTGATCAAAAATTTTTCCATTAATTTTAACTTTTAAACCGGGCGAAAAACGACGTAAAAGTCCGTCAGCATAACCTATGGGCAAAACAGCAATATCAGCATCTTCAGTTAAAATATAAGTACGTCCATAAGAAATTGTATCACCTTTTTTGTGAGGTAAAATTGCAGAAACGCAAGTTTCCAGTTCCATTACCGGTTTTAATTTATCATTTAATTTTTTTTCATTAAGTATTTGTTCGTATTGTGGCATATCCGGCGGAAAGCCGTAAACAATAATTCCAGGACGCACCATGGAGAAATTTGATTCAGGATAAGCTAAAACACAACCTGAATTTGCAGCATGAATAATTCCAGGATTTATACCCGAAGACCTAATTTTTTCAACACAATTAGAAAATATTTTGATTTGTTTTTTTGTAAAATCTACATCTTCAGGAATTATTGAATCGGAAACAGGAAAATGTGTACAAATACCTTGTAAAACTAAATTTGAACAATTTGAAATTATTTGGGCAATTTCTACACAATTTTCCACACTACAGCCAATCCGTCCCATACCAGTGTCAATTTTTAAATGAACCTTGACATTTATATTTTGTTTTTTGCATTCATTTTGTAATGCTAAGATATATTGTTCAGAAAAAACTAATGGTTCCAAATTCATTTTAATTAAATTCGAAATTTCTGAAATTTGAGGGATACTCAATAATAAGATTGGTAATGTAATTTGATTTTTTCTTAGTAAAACTGCTTCATCAATTGTAGCAACAGCTAGATAATCAATTGCATTTTTTTGAGCAATTTGTGCAATTTTTATACTACCATGTCCATATCCTTCAGCTTTTACAGGAATACAAATTTTTGTTCCTTTCTTAATATGGTTTTTAATTAAATTTATATTATGTTCAAAATTTTTTATGTGAATTTTTGCAACCGTAGCTCTCATAATTATTTTATCTTATTACTATGAAAAATAAAAATCAATACTAAATATAAAATTTATTTTATTTTAAATTTTATATATTATTTTTTTTTAATTTTTACAAAGTCAAAATTAAAAAGTTACTTTCCGCTTATATGCGGAAAGTAACTTAATGTTTTTTTTGCACTTATTTTCTATAACGAAAAATTCAGCGATTCAATTGCATTCGTTGTATAAATTGCCTTGCGAATATCTTTCGGATAATTAAAAAACTCCGTAAGATTATTCCAGTTGCGTTCCCACGAAGCATGAATCATCGGATATTTAGCATCCCATTTTTTTTCGAATTCATCAAGAGCCTCATGCCCACTTTCTGCATTGACAGCGGAATAGATTGCTTTCAAATCTCTACAGACAGCTTTCAGGTCTTTGTACGAAACGAATTTTGTGGAATTACGAATCATATGCACAATACAATGTTGAATGTGCGTGTGAGGAAAGACCGCGTTAACTGCATCAGGAAATCCGGTAAGACCATCCATGCATGCAATGAGAATATCATCAAAGCCACGGTTTTTGATATCCGTTAGAACGCTCATCCAGAACTTAGCACCTTCCGTATCTGCAAGCCACAGTCCCAACACCTCTTTTTTGCCTTCCCAATTGATTGCCAGAGCCACATAGAGTGCTTTATTGACATTTTTTCCATCCTGTCGTGAATTTACACGTAATGCGTCAAGGAACAGGATTGGATATGATGTTTCAAGCGGACGATTTTGCCACTCACGCACATCGGTCAGAACGGAATCGGTGATGTTAGAAATTGTTTCAGGAGATACTTCAACGCCGTATACCTGTCGTAGATGGCGCTGAAGTATCACGCGTGCTCATCCCAAATGAGTACATCAAAATAATTTGATCATTAAACAGTGGGGTGCGTTTTTCATGTTTGGGAATTATTACCGGTTCAAAGGTGCTGTTCCTGTCACGAGGTACCTGAATTTCTACGGTGTTGTTGTCTTTGGTAATGACTGTTTTAGACGTGTAGCCATTACGGCTGTTCCCGGAATTATCTCCGGCATTGTCATGTTTCTTGTAGCCTAAATGCTCATCCATTTCAGCATTTAATATGCGCGAATAAAAACGACTTGTCAGTTGTCTGAGTAAACCGTTTTCCCCCGACAACTCTTCTGCTGTCATCCCATGAAAATCAATATGATCTAACATGTGGTCGATGACATCTTTTTTTTTTGTTTTGACCAACAATCTACTCCTCCTATATAGTGTACCTAATAGAAAGTTGTTTGTATACTTTACAGACTTTTATGCACACCCTCATTATCCTGGATAATATCGTTAACTAAATTCATAGATTGCTCCGCTAGAGCTGTTAGAACAGTTTTTAGTGTTTTTGTATTTTTTAGATAATTCATAGCCTCTTTCATTGTGACACCCTCAACACCAACTGCTTTTGCTACAGCCTCTTGAAGAACACCATTCTCTAAACTATTACCAAGAAAATCATCTAATATCTTTGTACCAGCTTTTGAAATTCCATACCCAATAGAGGCACCAATCATTCCTATCACACCATCTTTTATAGAATCAATAACGTCGATTTTTCCCGTTACAAATAATCCTTCTACCATACTTCCCGCGGTACTTCCACAAAAACCCGCAATTGCTACAGCTCCAAAACCGCCAGTATCAATTGCAAAACCTATAGCAGCCCCTGCTATTGCACCTCCTACTGCCCCACCTATTACTTCATTAAAACCTCTCTTCCCTTGCACTACAGCACTTAATCCACCAGCCAAAAAACCTATTAAGGCACCTGCTACTGTTGCAGCCCGACCATCCGGATCCACGTACTTCACGGGATTATTGCCCGCGTAATGATACAGATGCAAGTTCACGGTGTTGAATACTCCACCCATGCCCGGGAGGTTTTGGTTGTGTTTGCGGGCCTCGTCGTTGACGGGTGCTCCGGGAATATACTCTCCCAATGCAGGGTCTGCGCTTAGCCATATGCTATACTTAGGATCTAGGTAGCGAGCACCATAATAATACAGTCTTGTCTCCGGGTCAAGTTCTTTTCCTGTGAATTTGTAGGGTAAGAATTCTGAGCCAGTGTTGCTTGTTTTCTCAACCCATGTTTCACCGTATGGCGTATATTCTATGCGTTGATATTCATCGCCTTTGTAGTGTAAGTTCAATTTTTTATTAGTTGTAATCTAAAAAATTAAAAAATTTTCCATCTGAATTCAAATAATTATAATTTCCATTACGTTTTATTAATACCATCTTATCATCGATGATCTTTATAAGTGAAAAGTTTTCCGACTTTCTGTTTCCTTTTATATCAGCAATATAAAAGGACTTTTTATCAAAAGAAACAATTAATAGTTTTTTAGACAAAACATAAATAAATGAATACTTTTTATCAAGTATAATATTTCCTTTCTTATCGATAAGAAAAAAAGTTTTATTGTCTTCACTCACTTCCGCTTTTCCATATTTAAAATTATCAGCATAGATATAAGTTGGAGGAATTATCCATTTATCCTTCAAGTTTTTATAGCCATACAATGAGTATTCTGCACCCTTTTCGGATACATATTTTTCTCTACATTTTACAACACCATCTGAAACAACAGTGTATTCTCCCAAAGTAAAAGAAATAACAACTTTTCCCTCTGTATTAACAATTCCACCGAAAGATCCAGACACATTTTCCTGGGCACCTTTAATTTCAATACCATTTTCAACATAGGGTATATAAAAATCGGGTTGAAGTCGTTTTATCACATAGGAATAACCATTTACAAATTTTGTTACAATGTGATAATCAGAAAGTTTAATCTTTTTTCCAGATGTGTCAATTAATCCATACGTTTCATTCGTTTTATACTGCACCCATGCAACATTGTCTGAAAAAGGAAGACAATATTCATATTGCGGTGGTATAACAAAATTACCGCTTAAATCTATATAACCAACTAAATCGCTTTCCTTATCTTTTTGTGCTAACAATCCATTTGAAAAAACGTGGTCCTCAAAATGTCCTTTTCTTTGAAAATCAATTGAAAATAACTTAGACCCAGAAAAATCATAATAAGTAAATATATCAAACTCTATTTGAGTTGTCGGCTGTTCATAGGCTTCATATTGAGAAACACCGGGTATCTTCGCTGTTATAACTTTTCCTTTGTTATCAATAAAAATTACTCCATCATCTTTATTGATTGGATATAACATTGATTTTTCATTTGTACACGAATACAAGAAAAAAAATAATAAACAAAAAACAAATAAAATATATTTTTTCATTTTCCACTTCCCTTATTTTCATCATTTACATTTGGAATAGAAGTAGACTCTGTCTGAGGTGTAATATAATCATTTAACGGTACGTATTTCAACTCACCATTTCCTTGTTTTTTCCAATGATCTTCAAATGCTTTTAAAGAAGTCCAACGTATATTACTGGCTTTTTTGCCCTCATTTGTAGAAGAAATATGAGTTACATCAACACTTCCATCATCGTTTAATCCTAAAAGCATCGCATGATTTCCTCCATGAAAAACAATATTCGTGCCTTTTTCTGGCGCATCTTTAAGATCGTCCTTCATATTTGTTAAATGCGTTGCTACGTTTGTTTCTGTGGCTTCTTTAAAAGAAGAAGGTAAACTAGCTCCACTTTTTTCTAAATTTATAATATATTGAACAAAAACATCACAATCCCATGCTCCTTCGGTCTTTTTTGTCTCTGGGTTCCATGTACCATGTGTATAAGTTTTACCTAAACCAACTGCTGCATCAACAGCCGCTTTCATTTTATCCGTCCACCTCCCATCCGGATCCACGTACTTCACGGGATTATTACCCGCGTAATGATACAGATGCAAGTTCACGGTATTAAACACACCACCCATTCCAGGGAGGTTACCGTTTCTCTTTTTTGCCTCCTCGTTGACCGGTGCTCCGGGAATATATTCTCCCAATGCAGGGTCAGCGCTTAGCCATATGCTATACTTAGGATCTAAGTAGCGAGCACCATAATAGTACAAGCCTGTTTCGGGGTCAAGTTCTTTTCCTGTGAATTTATAGGGTAAGAATTCTGAGCCAGTGTTGCTTGTTTTTTCTACCCAGGTTTCTCCATAGGGCGTGTATTCTATCCGTTGGTATTCATCGCCTTTGTAGTCAGTGATGAGCTGTGCACTTCCGAGGTGATCAGAATGATAATAATACTGTTTGTAATACTCTTCTTGAGATGTGGGGTCATTGCCACTATTGAGTTTTGTAACAATACGGGTTTCACCGAGGTAGATGTTCTTTGCAGTTTGTCCACCATAGATAGAATTTCCTGTGTCGGTATGATGTGTCCACATGCTATTGAAATAGAGCGTCTCTGAGAAGTCAGTGTATTTATTGCTTCGCTGCCCATCTTGTCCGTAGACATAGGCTGTGTTGTAAAGGGAATCGACAGAGGAGATGAGTTG
>JAAYNH010000071.1 GCA_012520945.1 Treponema sp.
AGCAAAAACTGTTTTTCCTGAATTTATCTGATACGAAATTTGCTTGCAAATGTTATAAAACCGTGTTATAATGTGCTTATTGCGATGATTTGAGACGATGTGAAGTTAGCTGAAGTCCCATTTGGGAGCCTCATAACTCGGAGGTCGCAGGTTCGAGTCCTGTCCCTGCTAAATTTCATAAGCCGTACTTAGTAATGCCTAAGTCGGTTTTTTTTGTCTTAAATACTTTGTAAGACAAAAAAGTTATTCTTCGTTATTGTCAATAAAGTCTTTTCGCGTAGATGTAATTTCTTTGATGATATTTGAAAAAACGCTGTCATAATCATAAACGGAAATTGTGCCACGAGCAATATCGTAATAGTATGCCTGAAGATTAATTTTTTTAGCTTTTACTTTTTGACGGACAAAGTCATATGTCATAAGATTATCCAACTGTTGTACGGCATTTAATTTTTCAAGCATAACAATTTTATCACTTTCCTTCATATCCGGATACTCTTCATCAATATAGTTTGAGATAGAAACGCTTTGAGAAAGCCATTCTCCCGTATACGGATATTTTTTCTTATAATCCTTTAATTTTCTGAGTGCCGCACAACCACCGCATTTGGAATGTCCGCATACAATAATATTTTGAACCTTAAGCATTTGTACAGCATATTCAATGGCAGAAACCGCAGAAGGATGTGTGTCAGGTTCTTCTTCGCGTGGCACAATATTTGCAATATTTCTCATTTGAAAAATTTCGCCGGCTTCTGCTTGAAATAATGTTTCAGGTTCTACGCGTGAATCCGAACAACCAATGAAAAGTGTATGTGGGTTATGACGCGTTTCTAATTTTTCATAAAATTCTTTATTAAAGGCGTGCTCTATTTCTGTAAACTTTTCTATGCGTTCTTTTAGGTTCGGTTTTTCTTTAAAAATCATATTTCCCCCGCGATGATTATCGCTGAAAATTTTCAATAAAATATTTTGAAACAATTATATATTTTAAAAATAATTTCCGTCAAGTGTAAATTTGACAGTATGAATTTGTATGTACAAAAAAAACTGCACCTTTAAAAAGTGCAGTTTATAAAAGTTAGTCTAAAAATTTAATAAATGCAGTGTAGCTTGCCAGTTTTTTTTCATTGTCATATCTTGTTACGTCCGGTCGTAAATATGTATAAAAAAAGTAACCACGTTCACGCGTAAAGTTTGCCGCACGTTCCTTTATGACTTTCATGGCTTCTCCATGTTCAAAAAGTCCTGCAGGGCAAGTATATATAAAACGGGCTTCATCAAGTGACGGTAAAAATTCTATAGTCATGGAAACTAGTTTGTCTTTTTCTTGAATTACTTCGATTTCTTGTGCAAAAACAAAAAAACAAATAAAATTAAAAATTAAAAGAACCAAAATTATTTTTTTCATTATTTCCCTCCTAAATTTATTATTATTATATCATAAGAATAAATAATTTACAAATTAAATAGTTACAATAAATACAATTAAACAGATTCATTAAAAAAATTTATACGGAACAATTTTATCAATGGTTAAAAAAAAGTCCAAATGTGCTTCATATTTTCCGGAACGAATAAGAAGTTTTGGTATATTATATAAAAAAACCGTTCCTGTAATTTCTTTGGGTTTATTACGCGTTAGACCTTGTGCATAAGTGCGTACAGCGTTTTTTAGAGCCTCTGCATATGCATTTTCAACGCCTTCGAATCCGTCGGTTAAATTTCCCTGTCCAACTCCGGAAATTTTTGGGTTATTTATTGAATTCCAAGAAGCTCGCCAATGCATCATTTGTTCGGTTCTATCAAAACGAATCCAACAAAGCATTTTTCCGTCTTTTAAATAAGGTTTTTCATATTGAATCATATTTATTTCTTTTTCAAAACTTTTTATGCATTCAAATTCGAAAAACTCATTTATGTTTCGTCTTTTATCATATGGTGTATATGTAAATTTCCAGCCATAAATCATGCCTTCAAGCACAAAAGGAGCAAGAGTTTTTATTCTGTCTACAGAAAATTGATACTGTTGTTTTGTTTTATCGTGTTTTATTTGTAAAGAAGGTACTTCGTCAATCAATGCCCAAATTTGAAAACGCAGAGTGTTGTCTAAAGGGTTCGTTTCCGCCATACATAAAAAATTAATTATAAAAATTAAAAAAAGAGAAAAAATTATTTGTAAGCGTTTTTCCAAACCTTCCATGGATTTACTCCGAAACGAACAATAAAATATATCCAAGCATATAAAAAGCCTGCCAAATGGGTCATGTGTGCAATGCCTGTTTTAATATTAAAAAAGTGGCTTGCAAGTTCAATTCCGGTATATGCGGCTACCAAAATGGGAGCAGGGACCGGCAAGATTCCCCAAATGTATATTTTATCTTTCGGACGAAAAACGGCAAAACTGAAGAGTAAAGAAAATAATGCACCGGAAGCACCTAGCAAAAAAACAAAATATGCTCCTGTAAAATAATAAATAGCAAAAGAAAAAAGACCACAGAAAATGCCTGAAGAAAAATAAAGTAATAAAAACTCTTTTGAGCCCATAATTTTCTCAACGGAAATGCCAAAAAAGAAAATTCCAAGCATATTAAACAGTAGATGAGAAATGCCATTTGGATCGTGCATAAACATATATGTAAAAAACTGCCAAAACATTTTACCTTTGATAACGGCAATAACATTTAGTGAAAAATATCCAATTAAATTAGGAAAAATTTTCATGAGAAGATAAATAGCGATATTCAACCCAATAATAAAATATGATGCATTCCAGTCAACATATTTGAATGGTTTCCGAAGAAGATTTTGCATTCCCTTAGCTAGCCTCAGATTCTTTTTGTAAGGAATTCAGCATTTCTTCATTTGCAACTGTAACGCGATTGCGTCCATTATTTTTTGAAACGTACAATGCTTGGTCAGCAAGATCTACTAAATTCTTAGCAGACAAAGGTCTTTTTTCAGGATTATATTCAGAAACTCCGATAGAAATAGTTAGATGCATTTTATTTCCTTCATATACAAGAGTTTCGTTTTCAATAGTTTTGCGAATTCGTTCTGCAACTAAAGCAGCGGCCTTAGAATCCGTATTATAAAGCATCACTACGAATTCTTCACCGCCGTAACGGCCGGCCATATCTTGGTCCCGTATGCCTTCAAAAATCGTTTGTGCAACTTTTTTTAAAACAAAGTCTCCACAAGAATGTCCATACGTGTCATTAAATTTTTTGAAAAAATCAACATCAAGCATCATTACGGAAATAGGCATTTCATTTAAAATGGAAAAATCAAGTTTTTCAGCCAAAACATTGTAAAAATAATGTTTTAGTTTCAGATGTGTCATCATGTCAGTTGTTGTCATTTCAACTAATGTTGCATTATTTATGGCAATGGAAGAAAGAGCCGCAATTGACAGAACTTGTTGCCGGTCATATTCTGAAAAATCAATGCCGTCACCTAAGTCAATTCTTTCACCTAAAAGCAAAATTCCGTTTATATGGTTTTTATGTTTTAAAGGTGCAATTAGAGTAGGTTCTAAAGAAGTTATTTGTTCAGGAATATCTGCATCTTTCATTTCTGAACGCAATTCATCTATTGTAAAGGCCAGATTTTTTTCATTAAAAAAACAGATAATCGGGTGATTTGCAGGAATTGTATAGTTAATATCATCATCGGGGGTAAGTCCATTGTAGTTTGAGTCTAATGCAAAAACATCAGAGTCAAAAGATTTAAGAACAAACATTCCTGCACCCAGAACATGCATTTGAGCAAGGCAAACATAAAGAATGGATTCAACAAGTGTATTATATTCCAAGACAGAACACAAAGACTTGGATACTTCTAACATTTGCTTCAAGTCATACAATTCCTTTTCATACTGTTGAAAGGATATTGCTTTTTGTGCCTTTTGTGCTTTTTTACTTGAAGATTTTTCATTTAAATTCATATTATTTCTCACTCACATTAATTATAACATAATTTTTCATAATTTCAAGAAAATTTTTCCATTGGAAAAAATTTTTTTCTAACGTATCAACAACATCTCTGTTTCTTGAAGACATAAAAAGCATTTTAATATTTGAAACATATTCCGGTGTTGATTTTTTTGAATCAAAAATTAATAAATTTAAGTTGTTTGATAATTCAGCTAATGCATTGACTAAAAGCTCCAAAATATCATGAGCCTTTGTATTTGCTTGAAATAAAATATGTGATAATTTTTTTAGCAAATCAGTGTTTTGTCTGCCTTCAGCAATATAACTTTTTATTAAAGCAACATCAAACTCACCGCCTTTTGCAAACATGGATTCAAAATCCGTAATTTTATTTTTTGCTTCCGTACAAGCAAAGACGGCTTGAGAAAAACTTGTTTTGTATGCAGTGTTGTTGAAAAAACCTTCCACAACAATGCTATTTAGTAGGGTGATGATTGAATCAGGCACAAAATAAATTAAAAAAGATTTTAAAATTTGCATAGGTAAAACCCATAAAAGAGGATTTGCATCATTTCTTTGTAATAGAGTATCCAAATCATTGTTATAGCCTGAAACTTCCAAAAGCGGACGTTCGTTAAACAAATTTTTTAACTCAAATGATATGATTTTATCTTTCAGCTCCGTTTGAATGCGTTGTTCATCCGCATTAAATTGATTTTTTAATCTTTCTGCATATTTTTTTATTGGTTTTCGATCATAATTAGCAACGGATGTTTTAAATTCTGTGTCGCGTTTTATTAATGAAATGAATTTATAAATGTTTTCCGGTGTTAAAACTCTTCTAAAAATGCCGGATATTCTTTTTAAAGATGTCATAATGCTGTCATTTTCTTCTTCCGTTAATGGCTTAAAATTTCTTTGTTCTTGTAAAACTATAATTGCACGTGCAGTTGAAGAAGTAATTTGTAAATTTGCAGTTAGATAATATAAATCAATAAAAACATCTTCAAGACAATCTATAGGAATAGGTTCAAATTTTGGAGCATAAGATGATTCAGGTGAATAACTTCGATCAAATTGATGAATTGCAGAAAGATAGTTATAATTGCATACATCTTTGAGTTGTTCGAGACCATTAATAATATTTTCTATTTGTTTAAATTCTTTACTTTGCATTGCTTTTAATAAAGAATCAAGTTTAAGTCTTTGTTCCTCTTGCCAGTGTTTTGATTTTGCATTTTCAGCATGGATTTTTCGTTTGTCATATGAAAGATTTTTTAAGACTTCGCGTAATTCGAGGGAAAAACCGGTTGAAACTAATAAATCGGAATATTTGGAACTGGTTTGTTGATCTTCACCGAAAATTGTCGATGAAAGAATGTTATCTATCGTTTTAGTGTGATTATAGAGTAAAAAAAAAGATTCCCCAACAGTATTTAAAAGGTTTCCGTTTTTATAGATAGGCGGTTGAAAATTTTTTAATTCGGCCTCGATTTTTTTTAATGCCTGCTTGTTTTTTACTTCAGGGCCGGAAGAGCGAAAAAGAGAATTAAAGATGTCAGTAAAAAAAGAAAAAATTGACACGACAAATCATTATAAAAGAAAAAATAAATTTTTACAATTACTTTTTTTGTTTCTATAAAAAATAACAAGATAATACTACATTTTCATAATCTTGTACAGAAGAGCAAGCGACTATTTGTTTTCTTATTTCAGCCGCACCGGAAATTCCTTTTGTATAACCGCAAAATCTTTTACGCATTTCTCTACAAGCAGCTTTTTCTCCAATATCTTCTATTAAAAGATTAAGTTCTTTCATGCCGGTTTTTAATCGCAGAGAAAGCGGAATTTCTGAATAACTACCTGTTTGTAAAAGTTGTTTGCTTTGTGTAAATATGAACGGATTTCCCATTGCTCCACGAGCAAACATAACGGCACTGCAACTTGTTTCTTCAAGCATACGTTTGCAATCTTCAGGTGTAAAAACATCGCCACTGCCAAAAATGGGAATGTTTGTGTTCGAAAACATTTGTACAAGCTCAGCAAGTTTTGACCAATCGGCTTTTCCTTCATAACCTTGTGCACGTGTTCGTGAGTGTAAAGTAATTGCTTTGGCACCGTTTTCTATAGCCGCTTGAGCAGCTTCTTTGAAACTGATGTGCTTTTGGTCCCAACCGGAACGAATTTTCACTGTAACGGGTATATTTTTTTCCGTTTCAGCTACTGCAGAACATACGGCTTTTACAATTTTTCCTAGACGTTCCGGTTCGCGTGTTAAAGCGGAACCTGCACCTGTTTTTATGATTTTTGGTACGGGGCAACCGGCATTAATGTCAATTAATTGTGGATTTACTGTATTAATGACGATTTTGGTCGCTTCAGCCATAATTTTTTCTTCTCCGCCAAAAATTTGAACAGCCAAGTTTTTTTCGTTTGGTGCACGTTCCATTATGGTGGCCGTTTTTACACTAGCACGAACTAGGGCTTCACTTGAAACCATTTCTGTGTAGGCAAAGTCGGCTCCGTGTTCATAACAAACACTACGGAAACTTCTGTCGCTATAACCGGCAACAGGAGCCAGAAAAAGGTTTCCGCTTAATTCCAATGAGTCTATTTTAACACTGTGATAAAGTTGAGGTTCTTCAGTCATATATTTTTTGTGTCGTTATTTTTCAGGATTGTCTATTCAGGCAAGCGGAAAAAACGACAACTGTTTTTCCAAAGTTGGTCACAAAGCTCAACTAAATCCATTTCTAATAAATCTGCAAGAAATTTTGCCGTTGAAGAAATGTAAGAAGGCATATTGCGTTTACCACGAAATTCCGCAGGAACCATAAAAGGACTTTCAGATTCAATTAAAATGCGATCAATGGGAAGATTTAATACTGTTTCATGCAAATTTCTTGCATTTCGGTATGTTAAATTTCCTGCAAATGAAAAATAGATTGGCAAATCCAGTGCAAGATTTGCATATTCTGCATCTTCAGAATAACAGTGCAAAACAGCACCCGCCTCCGGAATACGTTCAGCTAAAATATCTAAAACATCCTTGCCTGCATTACGATTATGAATAATTACCGGCATATTATGTTTATGAGCTAACTCTAAGTGAGTTATGAACATTTCAATTTGTGAAGTTTTATCTCCGAATTTTCTAAAATAATCAAGACCTGTTTCGCCTATAGCAACAACATTTGGTAACTTGAGATTGTTTTCAATAATCTGAATCCAATTGCGTCCCGGATTTGTCACTTCTGATGGAGCAACCCCAACGGCATGGTAAATGCCCGGTACAGACTTGAGTGTAGGATAAACCTGTTCAAAGTCGTGCAGGCTATTGCAAATGCTAACGATGCGATTTACTCTTGCTTGTTTTGCTTCTTGTATAACACGAAGGCGTTCTATTGGGTCATCATAGATAAGCCCTAAGTGGGCGTGAGTATCAAAAAACTGCATGGCTTTTTCCTAAAAAGTGATAAGATGATGCAAAGAACCTTTGCTTTATATATAAGATAACACAGTAAAATGTACTTGTCAAATGGAAAAACAAATTTAAAAAAAAATTCATTATAGTTGTTTACCTATTTGACAGATAATTAAAGTAATGATAAGATTAAATACTAGAATGAAGGGAGTGTGCTTTAGTGGCAAGAACACGTCGTTACAAAAAAGTTGAAAAAAATATTGCGTTAACTATATTTAATCAAATTGGAAGATTTTTCAAGTTTACAAAAAACGGGATTGCGAAATTCTGGAAACTTGGAAGTCGTAAGCTTACTATCATGGTTGTTCCTCATTCACAAAGCAAGGTTTTGAATTTTCAAACAAATTTCTTTGCAATTATTAGTGGTTTTATTATTGTCTTAGGAATTGCAGGTGCATTTTTTTATTTTAATAAAAAAACAGTTTCCTCACATACGGAAATTTCAAGGCTTTCAAATGAAAACAGGGAAACGTTAGCGAGCCTAGATGAGCTTCGTGCAGAAAATAACAACCTTTTGCAAGTGGCAAAACGTTTTGAGTCTTCATTTAATCAAACAATAGCACCTCTGGGAATTAATAAAAAAACAAATACTAAAAACGGTAGTGGAAGTGATTTATCTTCCTTGTTTAATGTTCGTGAGCTTTCAAGTGGAACCCTAAAAGAAACATCGGACATTCAGCAACTTACTTCTTTTTTGGAAAGTGCGATTCAGCCTATTGAACAAATTTCTAAAATGCTACAATCTCAAGGTTCTCTTTTTGCAGATATTCCAAGTGTGCATCCTTTAAAAGGTGGTATAGGTCATATTTCAGCCCCTTTTGGACAGATGGAACATCCGCTTACAGGGCAGTGGTATATTCATAAAGGTATGGACTTTTCAACATGGCGTTCAGGTGATCCAATTATAGCTACTGCAAATGGTAAAGTTGTAACGGTTTCTTTTGACCATGGTTTTGGAAACTATGTTATCATTCAACATAAACACGGATTTTATACACGATATGCACATTTGCAAAAAGTGAAAGTTGTAAACGGAGCTTCTGTTTCACAAGGCGATGTTATCGGTTTTGTTGGAAACACGGGAATTTCAACAGGGCCACATTTGCACTATGAAGTTCACATTGGTTCAGATGTTGTGGATCCTGCAAAATATATTAATGTAATAACAAAATAGGTTTTTTATGGCAGCTTTTACCGATGACATTTCAATAAATACACTTATTGGAACAAATTCCGCCATTGCAGGAGATGTTCGTGTTTCCGGCTTTGTACGAATTGACGGGGACATTGACGGCAGTTTGGAAACATCGGGAAAAGTAATAATTGGCGAAAAAGCAAGAATTAGAGGCAATGTGACAGCTCGTGCTGCAATAGTTTGTGGGATAATTGAAGGGGATGTTTATGCACCTGAAGAAGTACAACTTTTTTCTAGTGCTGCCGTCATGGGAGATGTCATAACAAAAAACATTCAGGTGGCAGATGGTGTTTTGTTTGATGGATACTGCATTGCGTTGAAAGATGAAACGGAGTTTGCAAAAGCTGTACAATTTTGGAATGATGAAAAAGCGGTTTTACATCGTTTAAGAGAAAATGCTTAGGATTTGAGCATGGCAAATGGAATAGATCCTGTTCAAAGTTCTTTATATTTTTCTGCACTTGCAAATGCAAATAAAGATACGGAAAAAACAAAAAAGAAAAAGAGCGTCTTTGTCGGTAAATTTTTTGATATTTTACATGAAGTACAAGACGATGATGTAAAACCTCTTTCAGAAGAGCTAGCTATGGAAATAGCAGGAATGAGCCATGAAGAAGCGTTGGTTCATTTGAAAGATAAAGTTGATATGACAGGCGATAAATTAAAAGAAGTGCCGGTTCCTGATAATTTTGTTGCCTATAAAAAAGCCTTGGCAAATTTTTTACAGTATGCTTTAAGTCGTTCGTATGATACGGAAACTGTGCGTGGAGTGCGTAATTCAAAGACAAGGCGACAAAAAGAGTATACAATCGTAAAAGTCGTGGACGAAAAACTTGAACAATTGGCAACGGAAATGTTGTATAATCATCGTGACAACATTCGCATAGCAAATAAAATCGATGAAATCAAAGGATTAATTGTGGATTGTTTTTATTAAGGTGGGCAATTCAACAAATAGGAAAAAAAATATGGCAGATATTTTTGGAGATGAGATAAATAAACTTGATGATGAAAGCCTTCTTTCTCTTGAAGATGAAATTACTGAAGAAATAGATAATACGAATTATGTTTTTCCTGAACCGCTTTATCGGTTAAAATTAGAATACTCTTGCGAAGGAGTATATGCAACTGCAAAAGAGGTTTTAGAGCCCGGAGAATATGTTATAGTTCCAACGCGATACGGGAAGGATATGGCACGTGTTATGGGTAAGAGCAAAAAACCTATTGGCATAAAACCACAAGATGTTGTTGCGGTTGAACGAAAAGCTAATGATGAAGACTTGATAAAAGCAAAAAATCTTAAAGAAAAAGAAGAAAATGCATTTAAAATTTTTCAGGAAAAAGTTGTAACCCATAAATTGGATATGAAGTTAATAGCTACTCATTATCTTTTAGAAGAGCAAAAGATACTTTTCTTTTTTAGTGCAGATAATCGTGTGGATTTTCGTGAATTGGTTAAAGATTTAGTGAGTATTTTCAAAATGCGCATTGAACTTCGTCAAATTGGCGTGCGGGATGAAAGCCGAATAACCGGAGGTTTGGGTGTTTGCGGCAGGTCATTTTGTTGCCATGCTGTTTCGGATAAATTGCGTCCTGTGAGTATTCGTATGGCAAAAGAGCAAAAGCTTTCGTTAAATTCAATGAAAATTTCAGGACAATGCGGGCGTCTTTTATGTTGTCTCTCGTATGAATTTGATTGGTATTCTGAAGCACGTAAAAAACTTCCAAATGAAGGAATACGTTTTTACTATGATGACACAAATTTCCGCGTAACGGAAGTAAATCCAATTACAATGATGATAAAAATGTCAGGAGAAGATGGCCGTCTTTTGGAAATTCCTGCAAATCGCTTAAAGCAAATTGACGGTCGTTGGAAAATCATTTAATTTACAGTGCTTTTTTGAAACCTTTTTTTTAACTGTTTTTGCCTATATCACCAATGACAAATTAAAACACAAGTTTTACTGTCTTTTGTGAAAGGCTTTTTTTCATAATCTTCAAATTTTTCAACGGAGGAAAAACCGGCTTCGTGAGCACAATTTTCCAGTTCGGCAATGGAAACAGGACAGACGGTTTCGCCCGTGTTCAAAGGGACAACTTTACCGGAGCTCAACTCAATGTCTTTTTTTAAGCTAAATGTGCCGTCTGAATTTTCCCAAAGTTGACTGAAAAGTTTGGAACGAATACTTTCGCGCTCAGGAAGACGAGCCATAGGATTTGCAGGAAAGTTTTCAAAATTGAGTAGTTGTAAAATCAAAACCCCGTTTTCGTGCATGAGAGTGTGGCAATCATGAAAAAATTTGCGTCTTAATGTTTTATCGTGTACAAATATAATACGACTTTCTAAGCATGAAATGACATGGTAAAATCCTTTGCCTAAAAAACGTGTCATGTCCAGTGATGACATTTGAAAAAAACGCACTGCTGTGTTTGGCATACGACGACGCAAATTTGCACGTTCAAGCATTTCTTTGGAGGTGTCAATGCCTGTAGCATCATGTCCGTTTTTTGCCAAAAAATGTTCAAAGTATCCTGTGCCACAATCGATTCTTAAAAAACGAGTGGGCATACCAAAGTGAGTAGATAATTCTTCATAAAACTTTTTTTGTGATGACGAAACTTCAAAAAGCTCATCATAATACTCTATTAAATAACTCATATTCTTCATAACAGTAATTATAAATCATGATATTAAATTTTACCACTATTTTTTTATTTTTTTTACATTGTTTTACATTGTTAGCAAATAGAAAAGCATTGTACAAAAAACCGAAAAGCATATATGATATACTTGTGAAAAAAAGGTGTGATTTTACGTATATGTGATTTTACGTATAAAAGATAAAATTTTTTCACATACAAAGTTCGTTTCTGCTACAAAAGTTTTATCTCAAGGAATAGGATTGTAAATATGAAATATCTTTCTCCCATTTATACCGTTTCAACTGAATGTCAAGATTGTTACAAATGTATTCGTCAGTGCCCCGTTAAAGCAATTCGTGTAGAAAATGAACATGCACATGTTGTTGGTGAATCTTGTATTCTATGTGGAACATGTGTGGTTCAATGTCCGACAAATGCAAAACATATTCGCGATGATTTAACAAAGGCAAAACAGTTATTAACGCAAAAAGAAAAAGTGATTGTTTCTTTGGCTCCATCTTTTGCTTCAGAGTTTTCTGATTATAGTCCTGAGAAAATTGTTTTTGCGTTAAAGCAATTGGGTTTTTGGGGTGTTTCGGAAACAGCATTAGGAGCAGATATTGTTTCAAGACGAATGGCACAAGATTTGTTGGAAGCTGAAAAATTGGAACAGAAGTTATATCTATCTTCTGCTTGTCCTGTAACTGTGGAATATATAAAAAAATACAAACAAGAGTTTGCTCCATACATTACAAAAAATGCTTCGCCACTTTTAGCACATTCCAGATATTTGCGCCAAATATATGGAGATGAAATTGGTGTTGTTTTTATCGGTCCGTGTATTGCAAAAAAACGTGAGTCAGATGTTTGGAAAAGTATTGATGTTGTTTTGACATTTGATGATTTACGCCGGTGGTTTTCCGAATATCCGACTTTGTTGAAAAATGAAATTGTAATTCCTGCAGGAAAAGAAACTGAATTTATTCCACAAAAGGCTGCAAAAGGTGTGCTTTATCCTGTTGATGGAGGTATGATAGATTCTATTAAAAAATATGATAAATTAAAAAATGTTCGGACAATTGCAATAACCGGAATTGATCAGATAGCTAATGCATTGCAAGGATTAAATCCTAAAAATCTAAAAGAGCCTTTTTTTATTGAAATGCTTGCTTGTGCCGGAGGGTGTATTAATGGACCTGGTGTTGTAAAAGGTAAATCAACGGCATTGAAACGCGTAAGGCTTTTAGATTATGCAGAAAAAACTTCAGATACCATAGACTTGCAATGTGTTTTTGATATTAATGGTGTTTTACCGGTGGAAAATTCAGAAGAAAAAGAACATAGTATTGAAGAAATTCGCAATGCACTTCGCAGTGTAGGAAAATATACTTTGCAAGATGAATTAAATTGTGCGTCTTGCGGTTATGATACTTGTCGTTCATTTGCTGAAGCCATTTTGAACAAACATGCTGAAAAAAGTATGTGCGTTTCTTATATGCGAAAGCTGGCTCAAAATAAAGCAAACGGATTGATAAAAGCAATTCCAAGTGGCGTAGTTGTAGTTGACAAAAAAATGAAGATAATTGAATGTAATCAAAATTTTGCTAAATTGTTAGGCAGTGATGTTGAAGAAATGTATGATGCATTACCGGGTCTTGTTGGTGCAAGGTTGGATAAAATGGCTAAGTTTTCAAAGTATCTTTGTGATGTTCTTTTGCCTGACAGCCCTGAAGTTATTGATAGAGAAGTGCGTGAAGGAAAAAAAATTTTTCACATAACGGCATTTGTTATTGAAAAAGAAGAATTCGCAGCTGCAGTCATTGAAGATGTAACATCGCCTCAAATCCAAAAAAAACGTATTGTTAGTCAAGCAAAAAAAGTTATTAATAAAAGTTTAACGGCAGTTCAAAAAATAGCTTTTCTTTTGGGTGAAAATGCAGCAGAAACCGAATTAATTTTGAACTCAATTATTGATTCGTTTGAGACGGAAGATAAGGAAGATTGAACAATGAACAAAACGTTTATTGAAGTGGATTATTATCAAGTTAGTAAACATGGTTTGAATGCTGAAGGTGATATAATAATGTCTCATAAAAACACAGATGACGGTAGAGTCATTACGGCTTTGTCGGATGGTTTGGGTTCGGGTATTAAAGCCGGAGTGTTAGCGACATTGACTGCAACTATGGCAATAAAATTTATTGAATCGGATATTCCTGTAAAACGTGCCGCTGAAATAATTATGAATACATTGCCTGTTTGTAAAGAACGTGGCATCAGTTATGCAACTTTTACATTAGTAGATATTATTCCACAAGTCAAAACCGTTCGTATTATGGAATATGATAATCCACCTTATGTTTTAATTCGTGAGCAGACGCTCATTGATCCCATAAAAGAATTTACACAAATTGAAAGGAAAAATAAAAAAACGTCTCCTAAGAAAGAAGCTATTTTGCAATATTCTAAATTTATAGCACGTGCAGGGGATCGACTTGTGTTTTTTTCCGATGGAGTAACTCAAAGTGGTATGGGAACAATTCTTATGCCTTTTGGGTGGGGTTCTGCAAATGCACAAAAATTTATTGTGGAATATGTTAAACAAAATCCGGACATTAGTGCAAGAGATTTGGCACGATGTGTTGTTTTAGAAGCACGTAAGTATGATAATTATCAGCCTAAAGATGACATTTCTTGCTGTGTGATTTATTTTAGAAATCCGCGTGATTTACTCGTTATTACAGGGCCTCCGATGCGGCCTGAAAATGATAAAGAATTTGTGAATCGGTTTAAATCTTTTAACGGCAAAAAAATAATTTGTGGCGGAACAACGGCTAAAATTATTGCACGTGAAACAGGAAAAAAATTAAAGGTCATCTTAAAAAACATTGATCCGAATATTCCGCCTGAAAGTGAAATGGAAGGTGCGGATTTAGTAACGGAAGGAATAATTACAATAGGTGCAGTTTCCACTGTTTTAGAAAACGGAGGAAAAACGGAGGGCATGAAAAAAAATACCGTTACACGTTTAGTAGATATGCTTTTGAATTCGGACAGAATTACTTTTTGTGTTGGTACAAAAATCAATGAAGCTCATCAAGACCCAAATATGCCTGTGGAATTAGAAATTAGGCGTAATGCAATAAAAAAAATTGCACGGCTTTTGGAAGAAAAATATTTGAAAGAAGTGCATATGGAATTTTATTGATTTTTTAAGTATATTATATAAAGAAATAAATAATACAAATTTATTGTATAAGATTTAAAAAATTTTGTTATAATAATTATTTGGAGGATGTATGATTAAGGTAAGCATCTGTACCGGAACAGCTTGTTTTGTTATGGGAGCATCAGAACTTCTTTTGATGGCGGAAAAATTGCCGGCAAATCTTCAAGGAAAAGTTGAATTTGAAGGTATTACATGTTTGGGAAAATGCAAAACAACAGAATGTGATAAAGCTCCGTTTGTTTTAATCAACGGAGAGGTAATGCAAAACGCAAGTTGTGTAGGATTAATTGAAAAACTGACACAAATGGTTAATGAATAAGGGAAAAAAGATGTTAAATATAAATAACAATACGGCACAACTTAAACGTGAAATTATGATACGAATTGCTAAACTCCAATTAGAAGATAATTTGGAAGAAGGTGTTCATTTTATTCCACGTGAAATGGCTCCAAAGAATAAAGAATCGTGGCGTTGTTGTGTTTACCATGACCGTGAGCTTTTGCGTCAACGTGTAATGGCACGTCTTGGTTTTTCCGTTGAAGATATTAATGAAGAAAAAAAACTATCTGAATATGCACGTGAAGCACTTATGCGTGAAAAGCCTACTTGGCCTATGCTTACTGTTTTGCACGATGCATGTAACGCATGTGTTCGCACTCATTATATGGTAACGAATGCATGTCAGGCATGTTTAGCCCGTCCTTGTATGATGAATTGTGCAAAAAATGCAATTGAAATAAAAAAGGGTCGTGCTTTTATAGATGAAGAAAAATGCATAAACTGCGGTCTTTGTATGGATAATTGTCCATACCATGCCATCATAAAAATTCCTGTGCCTTGTGAAGAAGCATGTCCTGTTGGAGCCATTACAAAAGATGAATATGGCAAAGAACGCATCGATTATGATAAATGCATTTTTTGCGGAAACTGTATGCGCGAATGTCCTTTTGGTGCAATGATGGATAAAAGTCAGTTAGTAGATGTAATGCAAAGGATTAAAGAGGGTAAAAAAGTTGTTGCAATGTATGCACCTGCAATTGCCGCTCAGTTTCGTGCTGATCCGGGGCAATTAGAAGGTGCATTGAAGGCGGGTGGTTTTGCTAAGGTTTGGGAAGTAGCTATCGGTGCGGACATTACGGCAGAAAAAGAAGCTCATGAATTTGAAGAAAGAATGGAAAATGGCGACATAATGATGACAACGTCTTGTTGTCCGGCATATGTTAGAGCGGTTCATATTCATGTACCGGAGTTAACACCATGTATTTCAGACACAAGAAGCCCGATGCACTACACTGCGGAGTTGGCAAAAAAAGAAGAACCGGATTGCGTTACTGTTTTTATTGGTCCGTGTTTGGCAAAGCGTCGCGAAGGCATGGATGACGAATATGTAGATTATGTGCTATCTGTTGAAGAAATAGGAGCGTTGTTTGTTGCTATGAATATTGATGTGGCACAACAGCCTCATGAAGATATGTCTAACAAACTTTCACCAACAGCGTCGGCACGGAATTTTGCAGTATCAGGCGGTGTTGCGGAATCTGTGCGCATCCGATTAAAAAATCCTGCAATCTTGAAGTCTGCTGTGATTAATGGATTAAATAAAGCAGGTATGAAACAGTTAACGGGATACGGTAAAATTAATGCAGGCAAAATACCACATACTGACGCAACACCGAACCTTGTGGAAGTGATGGCATGTGAAGGCGGATGCATTGGTGGCCCTTGTGTTGTAACAAATCCAAAAGTGGCTGCTTTTCAGCTAAAAAAATATGTGGAAGCCGGAGCAAAAGAATAATGAAAAAAAGACTATTGTGAAAAAGCAATAGTCTTTTAAATTGTAAGAATAATGGTTTGTGAGTAGAATATTTTATTCTGCAGAAATCCAACCCTTGTTTAACCCGATTTGAATTTGTTCTTCGACCCAGGATTTGATTTCCGGTATTTCGTCAACTGTGATTTTCATGCGTTTTTTGATTTGTGATTCGGTTACTTCGCCGGATTTCCATGTATGTCCTTCTGTTAATGCATTATGTATGAAAGGTTGCAAATGGTCTAAAGCTGCAGCATAGCGAGATTCCGGCGTTTTTTCAGCATCAAACTCTTCCCATAAAGAACGGATCTCTTTAGCTTGGTCTTTTGGCAGCTGAGTAAAAAGTTTTTCTGCAGCTTGTTTTTCGCGTATTTCTTTGTCTTCATTGGCAGAAATATCATATGCAAAAGTGTCTCCTGCATAAATTTCAACTAAATCATGAATACATACCATTTTTAATACTTTTTCAAGTGAAAAATTTTTATCTTTAGCATGTTCTGTAAATAATATTGCCATTAAAGATAGATGCCAAGAATGTTCTGCGTCGTTTTCACAGCGACTTCCGTCAACAATCAAATTGCGACGGAAAACGCTTTTAATTTTATCAATCTCAACAACAAATTTTAACTGTGTTTTTAATCTTTCGTTGTTGATTGAATCAAATAAATTTATGAGCACTTTAAAATTCCCTTGTTTGAAAAATTAGTCAAACATTTCGAGAATTTTATCTTTTGACACAGCTCCTACAGTTTTGCGTGCAACTTCACCGTCTTTGAAATAAATCAAAGTTGGAATACCCATAATTCCATATTTTGAAGCAAGAGAAGATTCATTGTCAACATTTACTTTGCAAACTTTAACATTAGGATTTTCTTTTGCAACTTGTTCAACAACAGGGCCCAGTATTCTACAAGGACCACACCACGGAGCCCAGAAATCAACTAAAACAGGTTTGTCACTTTTCAACACTTCTGATTCAAAGTTTTGATTTGTAATTTCTACAGTCATAATATACCACCATTTCGCTTTCTTATTATAAAGATAATAAAATAAAAATAAATAAGCAAGAAAAAAAATTAATATATTTTAAATTATAAAATACAAAACTTAAATTTTCAATATTAATTAATTGACAAATAAAGAAGTTTGTTCCATAGTTAAAGCATGAAAAAGAAGGTTTTTTTAATTATTATAATTATTGTTTTTATTTTATTTTCTGTTTTAGCAATTATTACTATTAAAAATAATTCAGCTCAAATTTATTCCGAACCGGCCATTTTTCTTCCTAAAACAGGAGGATATATTGAAGCATGGAAACCGGTTTTAGCAGAAATTCAAGAAGTAACGAAGCTACAAAATATTTGTATTCGTACTTATGAAAGCAAAGAAGAAATTGAAAAAATTATTGCTAAACCAAAAGCTTACAACGTAATTTTTATAGAAATGCCTGTTAGTGGTATTTACGATAATAAAAAAATTGCAAAAAATGCAGCAGTAATTGAAAAATTTAATCAAGATTTTTTTGTTCCTGCAATAATGAAAGAAATAAAAGACACTTTTGAGATAGGAGAAAAAAATAAAGTTTTGCCTTTAAGTTTTGATCCATGGATTTTTGTGGAGCATAAAAATATTGGTAAAGCTATTCCTTCATTTGAAGTTGCAATTCCCGGAAAAGATTCATTTACAAATTTAGCTGTTCTAGCTTTGGAAATGCTAAAAACAGATAAGGATACGGCACTTAAAAATATAGCAGAAAAAAGTAATTCCGGATTTTTTCAAATGAATGCTTTTAGTTACTCAAAAAATGATGCAATTCAAATGGTTTTAAATAATATAGCAAAAGCAACAATAATTTTATTTTCGGATTTTATTAAGCAAAAGTCAGAAATTAAAAATGCATTATCAATTGATTATTTAAAAAATGAATTTGCCTCAAAAGTTACAGTGGCAATATTTCCAAATTATAAAGATGAAAAAATGCAAAATGTAATAAAAGTGTGTCAAACATTATTACAAGATAGTAAAATTACATATAAAGTAACAAAAGAAAGAAATGCATTACCTGCACGAATTGATTCTTTTTCATTTGATATGACTGCAAATAAAGTGCGAAATTATTCAAGAAATATTTCTACTTGTGTAATTCCAAGTTTGCTTTATAAAGATAAAGCAGAATATGAGGAATTGGTTTCACAAGAAATTGTTCGTGCATTAAAAACATATTCGGTAAATAAATAATATTTTTGCAACCTTTTAAATTTATTTGTGTCTAAATAACAGACAGACGTGATTAAATTTTGGAGGCAAAAATGAAAAACACACTACAAACAATTCCTACGCTTTTAGTTGAATGTTGCAGAAAATTTGGAAAAAAACCTGCAATTGTTTTGAATAACGGTTTGAGTATTTCATATAAAGATATGATGTGGGGCATTTCACGAACGGCACAAATATTACGTGAACAAGGAGTTTCTAAAAACTCAAAAGTAGCACTTTTTATGAATAATTGTCCGCAAAGTGTTGAAACTTTTTTAGCCATTACGCACGTTGGTGCAGTGGCACTTATGCTTAAAGAAGATTTTTCCAAAGAGCAAATTGACGAAATTATAAAAGCAGAAACTCCTGATGTAGTTTTTATCAATGAAAATACTAAGAATTTAGTTTGCGAAGATACTAATGCAACAATAATGCAAATATCGGATAATCGTATACTTAAATCAATAGATAAAGGACTTTCACGTTCAGGATATATTATTAAAAGCAGTGATCCGGCAGCTATTGTCTATGAAATACAAAAAGACAGCAGTTTTTCAAGGCGTATAATTACACATAAAGAAATTTCTTCATCGGAAACTAAAACAAAAAACAAACAGAAAGCAATGTGCAAAAAGAATAAAATTCAACAAATTACAGACACGGTTATCAATTTTGCTAAGCTTTTATCCGGCCGTTCGGTAGTTTGTTAAAAAAAGTTTGAAAGAATAAAATTCTGTGTTATAATTAAGTGACAAGAGTTTATCAAACTTTACTTTTTGGAGGATTGTTTTATGAAAAAGGTAACTGCCCTTTTATTGGTAGCTTTAATGGCTGTTGGTGTTGTAAGTGCACTAGATTTAGGAGATTTTCCTACAGGAAAATGGCTTGATGAAAAATGGAATGGTGTTTGGGAATTTGGTGTGAACTCCATCAAGCTCAACAGTACAGACGGTTCATTGATTTATGATTTTACAGACACAATGAAAGATTTCAAGCTTTCTCCTTCTAAAGACGGCTTGACACTCACTTTTTCATGTGCTGAAACACAAAGAGCTTACTCTTTTACAAAACCGTTGGCTTTAAGCACAGATTTAATTCTTACTGTTGATCCTACATGGACGGCAGAAAATTACGTAACTAACATTAAGTTTATGAAATAAGTTTATTGAGCTTTATGTAAAAGGTTCGCATCGTTACAGATTAAGAATGAAGCGAACCTTTTTTTTATTTAATTCTGCAAGTTATGGGCAAGTGATCTGAATATCCTTCGCCTGAATAAATTACAAAGCGAATGGGTTTGCCGTCTTCTGTTACATGAGGTCCATAATCTACAGTTTGAAAATCGGTTAGTTGTAGTTGTTCGCCACAAAAAAAATGGTCAATTTTTTCCCAAGAATCATTATAAAAATAACTTCCATTACAAGTACTATTCAACCATGGAGAAAAAACGCCAATGCTTTTTTTTGAACCGTGAAGTAAAACATTTGGTTTTGTGTTTTGAAAAACGTTTTTCGTTGTTTCTATTAAACTGTCTTGAGTTGTATTTGTTTCATTGTCAAAAATTTCAAACTCATAAATATCTTTATTAAAATCTCCTAAGGCTAAAAACCGTTTTGTATAATTTTCTAAGATTCTGTCAGCCAAGACTTGTTCTTGAAATTTTCGCCAAACCTCACTTTCTTCTACTCCTGAAGATTTGCTTTTCCAATGGCAAACAAAGAGTGTACAAAAATGTTCGGTTTCGTTTTCAAAAAGAGACACTTCCATAATAGGTCTCATCTGCGGTTGTTCTCCTATGTTTTTGTTATTTACCGAAACTTGATGCAATTTCATTTGATTTAGAGGTAAACGTGATAAAATCATGTTACCGATGGATCCGTCATTTTCTTTTGCAAAACATGAATAAATGTAGGCTTTGTGCGGATCGGTTTGAAATTTTAAATTATTCGCAATGTCATAAGCTAAAGTTTCTTTTTCTACTTCCTGTAAAATTACTACATCACAATTAAGTAAAACTAAAACTTCACAAAGTCTTGTAACGCGTGTTTTGTATTTTTCTTCCGTCCATTTTGAAGAGACGCTTTGAAACTCTGCATATTCAGTACCATCGGCAACAGCGTCAAAAAATGTTTGAACATTCCAGCTTGCAATACGCACTCCGGTTTGTGAATATTGTTTAGTTTTTGTAACACAACTAAGGAGTTGACTGCAACCGCAAAAAATTAAACAAACTAAAATTAGAAAACCTAAGTTCTTAAATTTCATAAAAACCTCCAGTATATTTATGGAGGTTGCATAAAAAAAAAGGAGGCGGAAAAAACTATACATTAAAACGGAAGAAAATTACATCTCCGTCTTGCACAATATATTCTTTTCCTTCAATGCGATATTTTCCGGCGGCTTTGATTGCAGCTTCTGTACCGTATTCAACCAAGTCATCATATTTATATATTTCTGCTTTGATAAAACCTCTTTCAAAATCCGTATGAATAACTCCGGCTGCTTTCGGTGCAGTGTCGCCTGCATGAATTGTCCAAGCTCGGCATTCATCTTCTCCGGCAGTAAAAAAAGTGCGTAACCCCATCAGATGATAAGTTGCACGTGCTAAAACAGCCAAGCCACTTTCTTTTAGGCCTATTTCTTCAAGAAAAGCTTTTTTTTCTTCTTCGCTTTCCATATCAGCTAATTCTGCTTCAAATTTACCACAAATTAAAACAACATCAGCATTTTCATTTTCTGCAACTTTTTTTACTGCATCAGTGTGAGCATTGCCATTTACGCCATCTTCGTCAACGTTGCAAACGTAAAGCATCGGTTTCATTGTTATTAAGTGACAATCATAAATAGATTCTTTTTCATCATCAGTGAGTTTTGCTTTACGTGCAGCTTCTCCATTTTCCAAAAGAGGTTTAATTTTTTGCAGTGCCGATAATACTACAACGGCTTTTTTTTGTTCATCTTTGCCCATTACTCGGCTTGAACGTTCAGCCCTTTCAATTCGTTTGTTCACAGTATCCAAGTCTGCAAATGACAGTTCCATATTTATAGTTTCAATGTCATCAACAGGATCAATTTTGTTATTTACATGAATAATATCATCGTTATCAAAACATCGAACAACATGAGCAATGACATTTACTTCACGAATATGGGATAAAAATTGATTACCTAAACCTTCGCCCTTTGACGCACCTTTTACCAAGCCGGCGATATCAACAAATTCAACGGTTGCAGGTACTTTGCTTCGTGTATTAAATTTTTCAGATAGAAATTCCAAACGTTCATCAGGTAAGTTTACAATACCTACGTTAGGATTTATTGTACAAAATGCATAATTGGCAGCTTCTGCCGGTGCGGAAGTCAGTGCCGAAAATATTGTAGACTTTCCTACGTTTGGAAGTCCTACGATTCCACAGTTAATAGCCATAAAGAAAAATATAGCATTTTTTATTGACATACTCAAGTTATCATCATAAAATAGTCCGTATGGAAAGAAATAAAGAAGATTCACAAACGTCTATTTTAATTACAGCTTTATCAATTTTTGCAGGCATAATTATTATTGCACTTTTAATTGCGGTTTTGATTGTATTTAAAAATAAAGATAGCGAAGTAGAAGAAAAAATTGCTTCATATCAAGAATTGCTTAAAGAGTATGAAGTAAAAGCGGCAGAGGAAGAAGAGCATTTTTCTTTCTTAGTGCCTGAGGTTTCAAAAAGTAGTGGTATTAATCCCTTTGAAAGCTTAAAAACGATGGATATTTATGTCCGAAACACACCTGAAAGTCATTTGGGTGTTGTTCATTTTGCTTATGGGAAATACGATGTAAATATTGAAGAATTTTTAACGGTTTCAGGCAAACTTACGGAAAAACAATTTACAGACACTTATTTTATAATTGAAGGACACACAGATTCAACAAGTAGTTGGCAGTTTAATAAGGAACTGTCGGATAATAGAGCAAATGACGTAAAAAAAATGATTGTTCATCTTTATGGTGTAGATGAAAATCGCATAAAAACCGTTGGATACAGTTGGGACAGACTTCTTGTAAAACCGGAAAAAACACCGGAGGACAAAGCTGCAAACCGTCGTGCGGAGATTTTTTGTTTCCGCTATGAATAAAACGGTATATAAAGCAAAAAAACTAATTTGTATAGTGGCAATTTTCTCAATAAGTATTATTTGTGTATTTAGTCAAAACGTTGCATTTTTGGATGTTCGCAAAAGTAATGAACAAAAAACACCTCAAGCAGAAGAACATATATCACAGATAGAGCATTATGAAAATATTATTCGCATTATACGAAGAAAATTGCCGACTCTTGTTGATGCACAAACCGGTGCAATTGATGCCACAGGAAAATATGTTGACACACCTGAAGGTATACAAGGATTAAACTGTGCAGGCTTTGCAAAATTTATTGCAGATGGTTTTTATGCACCGATACGTAGGCAACAAGGTAAGACGGACTTATATATGTCTGTGTCAAAGTTGCGACAACGATATTTTGATTTACGTGGCGATGAGTTCACTTCAAAGTGGGAATGGGAAAGAGATCCGTATTTTGGGCTTGATTGGACGCGTAATATTGCGTCGCAACTTGGTCAACTTCGCGAAAATACTAGTTTTGATCATGAAGCATTTGATGTTCGCGACAAGTCCGTCTGGAAATATTCCGAAGATACAGGTTATCCAACAGAATATGTGCAGGAAATTCTAGAAAAAATGGCAAAAGAACATCCGAATCGTTGGTATCTAGCGTCAGTGAACAGTTGGTACGGACACACACCGGAGCTTTGGCAACATCATCATATTATATGTTTGTTTCCATATTATGACAAAAAAGGGATGTTTCATTGCGTTGTTTTTGAACGAAACAATGAAACATCCCTTGCAAGCGTTTTGCGTAGATTTCCCGGTTCTTTTTTACATCTTGTGTGGCTTTCTGCTGAAGGTGATTTTCAGTTATAAGACTAAATCCATCTTTTTAGAGTAGGCGATTTGTGTAAAATTTTACCAACCGCCCGATGAGCCTCCGCCACCAAAACCGCCTCCGCCTCCACTGAAGCCACCGCTACTACTGCTACTACTACTGCC